>JBGVOS010000153.1:0-32563 GCA_045126595.1 Bacteroidaceae bacterium
GTGCGCGAGTGGTCGCCACCATGAACCTACAAATGAGGTGTATTTTTGTACAAAAACAATCGTTGTGGAGGCATTTACAGTCCTGCTATGCAGTCAGGCTAAGGTCAACCCTGCCAACCAGTGCTGACCGTCATTACTCATTGGTATTCATCACGTTATACCGCTCACGGTCAGCTGATTTCGACAAAACTGTTATTTATGATAATGAGGATAAAGACAATGTCCCCTTGTTGAAAAAAACAGCCACCCCGAAAAGGAGTCGCTGGCAAAAGTTCTTACAGCCTCGTTGCCAGGCGCTTGACCATCACTGCCTTCCACGAGGAGAAGTCGCCTGCGATGATGTGCTTGCGGGCTTCGCCTACGAGCCAGAGGTAGAAGGCGAGGTTGTGGATGGAGGCTATCTGCATGGCCAAGAGCTCCTGGGCGTGGAAGAGGTGGCGCAGGTAGGCCTTGGTGTAGAGCGTGTCGACCACCGACGCGCCATCGGCCTCGATGGGCGAGAAGTCCATCTCCCACTTCTTGTTCTTCATATTGATGATGCCGTCCTTGGTGAAGAGCATGCCATTGCGGCCATTACGGGTAGGCATGACGCAGTCGAACATATCGACACCGCGCTCGATGCCTTCGAGCAGGTTCATCGGGGTACCCACACCCATCAGGTAACGAGGCTTGTCGGTAGGCAGAATTTCGTTGACCACCTCAATCATCTCGTACATCTTCTCGGTAGGCTCACCTACGGCAAGTCCACCGATAGCATTGCCCTCGGCACCCTTCGAAGCGATGAACTCTGCCGACTGGCGGCGCAAGTCGGGGTACACGCAGCCCTGCACAATGGGGAAGAGCGACTGGTGGTAGCCATACTTGGGCTCGGTCTCACCAAAGCGGGTGAGGCAACGGTCGAGCCAGCGGTGGGTCATCTCCATCGACTTCTTGGCATACTGGTAGTCGGCATCGCCGGGGGTGCACTCGTCGAAAGCCATCATGATGTCGGCACCGATGGTGCGCTCAATGTCCATCACGCGCTCGGGAGTGAACAGGTGCTTGGAGCCGTCGATATGGGAGCGGAACTCCACGCCCTCCTCCCTCATCTTGCGTATGCCCGATAGCGAGAACACCTGGAAGCCACCACTGTCGGTGAGCATGGGGCGGTCGAAACCGTTGAACCGGTGCAGGCCGCCTGCCCGCTCGATGACCTCCAGACCCGGGCGCAGGTAGAGGTGGTAGGTGTTGCCCAGGATGATCTGTGCCTTGATGTCCTCCTTCAGCTCGGTGAGGTGCACGCCCTTGACGCTGCCCAGCGTGCCTACGGGCATGAAGATGGGTGTCTCGATCTGTCCGTGGTCGGTCGTTATGAGTCCGGCACGGGCATTACTCTTGGGGTCGGTGTATTGGAGTTGGAATTTCATTTTCTGATCTATGATTTTTTTTCTTGATTTCTGATTTTGCCTCTACCGGATGGTCACACCATCACGGTTATCTCAATCACAGTATCTCAGTAGGGGTTTATTTTTGTTTAGAGTTTAGAGTTTAGTGTTTTAGAGTTCAGGGGTGAACGACCTTCTTGACAACGGTAGTTCCATCCCCGTAGACGGTCTTCTCGATGAATATGCCCGAAGCGGGACGGTTCGTCGGCACACCGCCCAGCGTATAATAGGTGGTAGAGACCTTATCCACGCCCGAGGACGGGAGAGACTGTACGTCGGTACCTTTCAGAGTGAGTCGGAACGGGGACTTGCGACTACCCACCACCGTCTCGGGGGTAAGCACAAGGAGCTGTTCCATATCGTAAATGCCGCCATTCTCATCCATCAACCGGAAGGACAGGCTTTCTCCACCTTCACCATGTATATTCATATAGAGCAAGCCGTCGACCATTTGCGCTATGCCACGGCAGTCATCATCGCAGAAGGCTGCCACAGCACTATTCTCTGAGATGCCACTATCCATCTCCAACGCAGCGACAACACAAGTCACATTAGGGTAAGCATGCATATCAACCTGCCAGGGTACTGACACCACCGCTTCTCCCTCCGGTGCATTGTACCGCCTGGTCTTGCGCATGACAGGGGTCGCAAGCGAGTTCCAGCAAAACGTTTGTGCCTTATTGCATCTGAACAGATAGGCCTGTCCCGGCGAAAGCGAAGTAAGCGTACCCACCCATCGGCCATCTTCGTAGACGGCAAAGGCATTGATGCCGACGATAGCGTCTCCCTCGGTCGGAAGATAATTCTTCAGAGCCACACTGGTAGTCGTCGCATTGTACAACGGACATCCCAACCAGTTCCAGCCCTGCACGACACTGACAGGAGTGGCCACATCAAACAGATTGCCACGCAAGGTGATATCGGCTGCAGCCGACATCCTGACCTTGTATCCCGCCGCCGCATTCATGCCATCGAGCACTCCGCTCCACTGGTCTCCGCCATCCTTAACGTACGACTCGCCCTGCCCGACGATATGCTGCGCATAGCCAGTGAAGCGGCTCGCATGAACCTTGGAACCCAAATTATGGGAAACCCAGTTCCACCCCTTCTCCAGCCCCAGAGTAATGGCCATCAGCGAGTCGCCCCAGTATGCAGCATTATCCGACGCAAAGTCATAGACGCCCATCACGTTGGGGGCAGCAATGCTTGGCCGGCTCTGATAAGACGAGTGTTGACCTCCATCGGGATAGCGGCCATAGGTCTGCCATCTGTCCTGCTCAAAGTACTCCATCTCATCACACCAGGTACCGTCCTCGGCCTGCAAAGTCACATAGGCTCCATCGGCATTGTCCAGTTTGAAGGGAGCATGCAACTGGCTGATGGGAGCAAGCTTGTCACACCAAACAATCAGCCGGCCATAAGGAGGGATGACTGTACTGGCCACACTCCCCTCAGCACTTATCCGATACTTCTGAGGATGGCTGCGGTCATCGCTCAGATACATGCCACTGACATCTATATCCTCGCTCGTAGTATTATACAATTCCACCCAGTCATTCTTCTTGTAATGGTCATTGACATAGATGCTGTTTCCTGCACTGAGCTCATTGATGCGAACAGGCGAAGCACCACTTTCCAAAATCTGTGCAGGGGACTTCAGTTGCTCATAAACCGCAACAAGACGACAATTCCCGCTTATCAGCTCCTCATTGAATACCAGTTCCTCCTGATTGCCGATGAAGGAACTTTCTGCCACGGACTTGCTGAGTCTTGCATCAAAGAAGATATCACTGCTGGTGGCACTGGTATTGTGGACCTCGACCGTAACGACATTGCTCCCCTCACGCAATAGAAAGGCAGGGACGTCAATCGCTCCGTAAGCAGCAGCACTGCCCTCGTACGTCGTGGAATAGTCCTGATACATGCTTCCGCTCACACAGTGGTAGCTGCCCACCTCCACGCCATTGACATAAAAGATGGCGCCATCGTCCAGATAGTAATACAGAGTAAAGTTCTCCTCCACTGCAGGCGACTCGGCAAGCGTAAATTCCTGGCGGAAATAATAGGTCGGACGCTTGTTCCCTGCATCGCCCCCATAATCCAGCACTGTATTGTAATCGGCAGCATCAGCCACAGTGCCCACAGTGCCGTAACCAAAGGGAGCATTCCCCCTACTCCATGCACTCGCCTTATACTCCAGAGTCTTCCACAAGGTATTGTCCAAAGAACCTTGGTCATAATATGCCCACGCACTTCTAAAGGGAAAGACATCGACTTGTGTCTTCGCATCAGATACCAGTTCCCATCCCTTGAACACATAACCTGCCGGTGCTTTGGTAGCGACAGAAACCGGACCATACAATGTCCCGTTGAACTTTCGGGTGGGAATCTCCTGCCCCCCTACAAGCAAGCGGGCCTCCGGGATATTGCTCTCCAGAGATACCTTATACTCTTCGGTCAGGCCCATGAAAGCCCTCATATTCTCCATACGCGAACTCCGTCCACTGCTGCTGGAGATCTTACTGTAAAGACTGCTGGCCGAACTTGTCGGGTCATTCCCCTCCAAGGCCAATGCCGGCTGCGTATACGCCACCATCTCATCAATGATCTCCTTGCATCTGCCCGGCTCCATCACACTGCCGTCTACGATGGAGAAGGCATGAATGAACTGCTGTCTGAAGGGTTCGTACTGCAACATATTGAAAAAGATTTCTGCAAGATAACTCACCCCATCATTGTCAGAATACCTACTATCATACCTGCTCAGCAAGCCATAAATCGACGAAATCATATTGGTAGAGCCAAAAGCAGAGTCCGTGTCGAACAGCACTAAATGGAACTTTCCATCATCATTCCTACTTCGGAACCCCTTGATATTATTGCTGTTCGTCATCCAATCGCCACAGCCGATATAGCACTCAGCAGCCATATAGTTGCAGTATTCGTCCACGTCCACCATAGCACATATCTCTTGCCAGATGCTCTCGTCGGTAGGGTCAAGAGCCAACTGCTTGGTCAGGTCAAGCCACCTCATGAAAGCCTCCTTGTTGCCCTCCTTCTGCTCATAGCCAATCTCGCTATTCAGTTCGAACTGGTCCATCTCATCAGTATCGATGCCATACCCGCTCTCTCCATAGTGCTTGTTGTTATTCTCGCGGATATTGAGCATACCCAGGTACTCACCGTTGAAGAACACGTGGGCAGGCTGCCACGCCTGACAATCGACATAGAACCCCGAGCGACGGAATATCTCATGGATGGCGGCATCGTAGATTCGGGCATAGGTGTCATTACCTCCGTTACGCACCTGCAGGGTCTTATATTTATTATAGGGCTTGCTGTTAGTGAAGATGGGGTAGTTGAATGAGTTGTTCCCTTCATACACCTTGCCCGCCTTCAGTCGGAAAGAGGACTTCATGGGCCACACATCGTCACCACCATAGGCTCTGGACCATCCACCGGCAATCTTGAACTCGGCCTCCTGGTTCAATACGGGACGGTACTCGCCATCCTCCTTTATCAGATACTCCACATTCACAGGACGATCCCAATCCATATTCCAGTTACAGGCACTGCTTTGTCCCTTTCCCGAGACACCATTGGTGCCTTTGGTGTAGACACCGATCATGTCATCGTACAGATTCGCCGGGGCCGTAGAGATACACAGCACCGGTATCTGCAAGTCATTCTCATCCTTGATGAATGTGCGCGTCACCACCTGGCTGGGCAATTCATTATCGGCCACCAATACGAAACGGAAGACGGTCGTAGACTGTGCCTCAAACTCTCCGTCCTCACTCGTCATCCCATGCTTTACCGTGGGGGTGGACCCGTCAGTGGTGTATCGTAGCGTCGCACCCTCAGGGATCTCTACACTGAAACGAATATCCGTAGTAAACAAAGTGGACTCCCGGCTTATCACTGGAGGCTCCAGTCTCCTGTTAGCAAAGATGCTCCCGTCATTGCTCTCCAGCGGGGTCGGGTAGGCAGTCCATCCCCAAAGCTCATCCCCATCGGTGATACGCGCATAAGCACATCGCGCTATGGCTGAAGGATACATCACCGCATCCACCACATTCCCGTCAGCATCCAAAAGTTCTATCAGCCCCCCCTCAGGGTCCAGCTTGAACGGAATCTGCATATATGCCTTCTCGCCGAATGTACCGTCGGCACTGTTGTGGTCAAACCACAAACAAACATACCCCTGCCCCTTGAGCAGTCCATGAGACAGTCCCAAACAATGTTCCTCAACTACACCATCCATGTCGGTATGGCGCACCGTTGCATTCTCCAACGTACACATCGCCGTAGAGGTATTGTACAGTTCAATCCACCCACCATAATTATATGAGTTATCGATATACTGGTCTATATTGGCCACCTGTATCTCGTTAACCCTGACACTGTTCAGGTCCGTACTGTACTCATACTCCTCGCTTATCTGGTAAAGCTGCAACTCTGCCGCATGCCAGATGGTACTGAATGTATTGTTGCAATCCGTTGCAGTAATCCGGATGTGACGGACCGCCTCGGTAATCTTGAACGGTGCTGAAGTCACTCCCGAAACCCCTTGATAGGGAAGCGACAGCGTGGCCAGTTCCCGCCACGTATCTCCATCGCTACTACCGCTGACAAGCACCTCTGTCGGATGGTCATTGCTGCTGTTCCTCCGGTGCATATACAGGCAGAAGACACCCAGTTCCGGCTCATTCAACGCCACATCCACCCAATGGAACTCAGCCCTTGGCGTGCTGTGCCAGTCGCTATGCCAATAGGTTTTGGTGTCACCATCTATCAGTGCTCCGATATCCGTTCCCTCTATAGCATCCGTAAACGGACTGCTCAACTGCCACGTGTCCGTGATAAGGGGTGTCATGTCCTCGCTTTGAGCCTTCAGTGCAGTAGATACAAGCCCAAAGAGAAGAACCAACAATAGTCGCATGTGTTTCATATCCGTGCCTTTCATTTTATTGTTATCGGTATTCTATGCCCAACACTTGCCAAGCCACTACCCCACCTTCTCGTCGAGCAGAGCGATCTGCCATACCTCCTTGATGTCGGTGACGTAGTGGAAGGTGAGACCGGTGAGGTACATGGCGGGAATCTCCTCAATATTGCGGCGGTTCTCTTCGCAGAGGATGATTTCCTTGATGCCCGCACGCTTGGCGGCGAGTATCTTCTCCTTGATGCCGCCCACGGGGAGTACCTTGCCGCGCAGACTTATCTCGCCCGTCATGGCGAGGTGGCTCTTCACCTTGCGGCGTGTGAGTGCCGAGGCGAGCGAGGTGACCATGGTGATACCTGCCGAGGGGCCATCCTTGGGTACAGCACCTTCGGGCACGTGGATGTGGATGTTGTAGTTGTCGAACACCTCATAGTCGATGTCGAGCCACTCGGCATGAGCCTTGATGTACTCGAGGGCAAGCATGGCCGACTCCTTCATCACATCGCCGAGGTTACCGGTGAGAGTGAGTTTGTTTCCCTTGCCGCGGCTGAGGCTGGTCTCCACGAAGAGAATCTCTCCTCCCACAGCGGTCCAGGCGAGGCCCGTCACCACGCCCGCATATTCGTTGCCCTGATAGCGGTCGCGCGAGAACTCCTGCACACCGAGCAGTTCGCGCAGATCGGCAGGCTTCACGGTGGTGTGACTGTAATAGCCGTTGGTGGCATAGCTGCAAGCCAGACGGCGGAAGATTTTGCTTATCTTCTTGTCCAGTTCGCGCACGCCCGACTCGCGGGTGTAGTTCTCCACGATGGCTTCGAGGGTCTTCTTGTCGATCTTGATCTGACGTTTCGGGATGCCGTTGGCCTCCTCCTGCTTGGGCACGAGGTGCTTGCGTGCAATCTCCACCTTCTCTTCGGTGAGGTATCCGCTCACCTCGATAAGCTCCATGCGGTCGAGCAGAGGGGCGGGGATATTGCCTATGTTGTTGGCCGTGGCGATGAACATCACGTTCGAGAGGTCGTAGTCCACGTCGAGGAAGTTGTCGTGGAAGGCGTTGTTCTGCTCGGGGTCGAGCACTTCGAGCAATGCCGACGAGGGGTCACCGTTGTGGTTGGCCTGAGAGACCTTGTCTATCTCGTCGAGGATGAATACGGGGTTCGACGAACCTGCCTTGGCGAGACTCTTGATGATGCGGCCGGGCATGGCACCGATGTAGGTCTTGCGGTGTCCGCGTATCTCGGCTTCGTCGTGGAGGCCGCCGAGCGATATGCGCACGTACTGGCGCTTCAGGGCTGTAGCAATAGAACGTCCCAATGAGGTCTTGCCCACACCGGGAGGGCCGTAGAGGCAGAGGATGGGCGACTTGAGGTCACCGCGCATCTTGAGCACGGCGAGGTGTTCGAGGATGCGCTCCTTCACCTTCTCCAATCCGTAGTGGTCGCGGTCGAGCACGCGACGGGCATTGTTCATGTCGAGGTTGTCGGTGGTGTACTCGCCCCAAGGAAGGGAGAGCATCACCTGCAGATAGTTGAGCTGCACGTTGTAGTCGGGCGACTGGGGATTGATGCGCTCGAGCTTGAGCACCTCCTTCTCGAAGGTGTCGCCAATCTCCTTGGTCCACTTCTTCTTTGCGGCCTTCTGGCGCAGCTCGGCAATATCCTGGTCCTGTACGCTGCCGCCCAGCTCGTCCTGGATGTTCTTCAACTGCTGCTGGAGGAAGTATTCGCGCTGCTGCTGGTCGATGTCCTCCCGGGTGCGCATCTGTATGGCAGCCTTGAGGTCGGCCAACTGGACTTCACGGTCGAGGATGGAGAGCAGGCGTATGGCACGCTCCTGCAACGATTCTTCCTGAAGGAGCAGCATCTTGTCCTTGATGTCGAACGGGAGGTTCGAACATACGAAGTTGACGAGGAACATGCCGTTGTTGATGTTCTTGATGGCGAAAGCCGCATCGGGCTGCATCTCCTCGGAGGCCTTGATGTAACGCACGGCGAGGTCCTTGCAGTTGTCCACCGTAGCCTTGAATTCGCGACTGTTGCGGCGGGGCAGCAGTTCGGTAAGTGTCTCGGCCTCGCCCATCAGGTAGGGGCGTGTGGAGACGATATTGGTGAGATGCAGGCGCTGCATACCCTGCAGAATGACGGTTGTCGTCTGGTCGGGCATTTCGAAGATACGCACCACGCGGGCAGCCGTACCTGTCTCGTAGAGGTCTTTCTGCTGGGGCTCTTCGGTTTCGGACGAACGCTGGCAGAAGACACCGATGGCCTTCTCCTGCTTGAAGGCGTCCTTGACGAGGCGCAGCGAGCTCTTGCGGCCTACCGACACGGGCAGCACGATGCCGGGGAACAGCACCATGTTGCGCAGCGGAAGGATGGGAATCACTGCGTCCAGCGGGTTGTCGAAAAGGGTCTCCTCATTACCGTCAAAGTCGGCGATGAGGGAAATAGAGTGCTCGGTTTCTACCGGCTCATTCGTATCGAAATATAGTTTGCTCTTGATCATAGTTTCAATTTACTATTTCACAATTTACCATTTACTATTGATTTACAATTTAGTTATTTTGCAATTTACCAGCGATGACGAAATCATCAAATCACTCAATCGAAAAAAATCGTAAATTGTAAATCGTCAAATTGTAAATCATTAGAGTTTTCTCACACACTGCTTGAACTGCTCGCCGCGGTCCTCGTAGCTCTTGAAGAGGTCGAAACTAGCGCAACAGGGGCTCAGCAGTACGGTCTCGCCCTTCTGTGCCATGCGGTAGGCGGCATCCACAGCATCCTGCATGCTCTGCACGTCGGCCACGGGGAGCCCGAAGGAGTCGAAGAACTGGTGCAGTTTCTCGTTGTGCAGGCCCATATAGATGAGTCCCACGCACTTCTCGCGCACGAGGTCGGCAATTTCGGTGTAGTCGTTACCCTTGTCCTTGCCGCCGAGGATGAGGATAGTCTTCTGCGTCATGCTCTGCAGGGCATACCAGCAGCTGTTCACGTTCGTAGCCTTCGAGTCGTTGATGTAGTCTACGCCACGCACACGTGCCACATATTCCAAGCGGTGCTCCACGCCCTTGAAGGTGGCCAAAGCCTCGCGGATAACCTCCTTCTTGATACCCGAAAGCGAGGCCGAGAGACCTGCCGCCATCGAGTTGTACAGGTTGTGCTTGCCGGTGAGAGCCAGCTCCTCCTGCTCCATGTTGAAGGCGTAGGGGGTGTTGAAGTAGAGCTCGTCAGAGTCGGTATAGGCTGTCACCCCCTCTCGCTTATCCTCGGCAAAGGGGTAGAGCTTGGCGTGTATACCATGCTTCGACAGTTCGCGTCGGATGATGGGGTCATCGTTCCAGAAGATGAAGGCGTCGTCGTCGGTCTGGTTCTGCAAGATGCGAAACTTGGCATCGACATACTCCTGCATATTGTGGTTATAGCGGTCGAGGTGGTCGGGCGTAATGTTGAGCAGGATGGCAATGTTGGCACGGAAGTCATACATATTGTCGAGCTGGAAACTGCTGAGCTCGATGACATACCAGTCGTAGTCGCACGTGGCCACCTGGTAGGCCAGGCTCTGCCCGATGTTACCTGCGAGGCCCACATTGTAGCCTGCCTTCTTGAAGATGTGATAGATGAGCGACGTGGTGGTCGTCTTACCGTTACTACCGGTGATACACACCATCTTGGCATTGGTGTAGCGACCGGCGAACTCAATCTCCGAGATGACGGGGATACCCTTTGCCGCAATCTTCTGCATCATGGGTGCCTCGGCCGGTATGCCGGGACTCTTGATTACCTCGTCGGCATTGAGGATGAGCTCCTCAGTATGTTGCCCGTCCTCCCACGCGATGTGGTGTTCGTCGAGCATCGCACGGTAATGGTCCTTAATCTTCGACATGTCCGAGAGGAACACATCGAACCCCTCTTTCTGCGCCAGCACAGCAGCACCTACGCCACTCTCGCCACCGCCTAATATTACAATTCTTTTTGCCACTGGGATATACTTGTTTTTATTATCGACTAATACGGCTATTTCTCCATAGTTAGGAAAACGACTGCGAAGATACTAAATAATTTACAATTATTTTTATAATCCGTCGGGATTTTACCATACAAGAACAGCCGATGAAGACATTTTCCCTATCGAACAAAGAGAAAAAGTTTTCCCTCCGCGGAGGGAAGTTCACACCTCCGCGGAGACAAAGTCGTCCCTCCGCGGAGGGACGAGCATAAGAGTGAATGTTTTTTACTTTACCGACAATGAGAAAAAATAAAATCCCTATAGCCCACCTTGCGGCAGGAGCCATCGGGATTCTACCGTTCGTTATCGTTTACGTTATCTGATTTTCAACGTAATGATGGTCAGTGCCGCCAGAATGATGGTAACAATCCAGAAGCGGACAGTGATCTTGGCCTCGTGGAGCAGTGCATCGGGACGGGCCACCTTGACAGTACAGCCGGGATCCATCTTCTGCACCTGGGCTACCGAGGTGCGGAAATGGTCATGGATGGGTGTGCGCTTGAAGAAACGCTGCTTCACCCCTTTCTTCTTACCTACCTTATAGTAGAAGCGCTGAATGATGACCGAGAGGCTCTCCACAAAGAACACACCGCAGAGAATCGGGATGAGCAGCTCCTTGCGGATGATGATGGCACTCACGGCGATGATACCGCCGATGGTGAGGCTGCCCGTGTCGCCCATAAACACCTGAGCGGGGAAAGCGTTGTACCACAGGAAGCCGATGAGGGCACCTACGAAGGCACACAGGTATACCACCAACTCCTCGGAACCGGGGATATACATTATATTAAGGTAACCCGCCATGGAGATATGACTGGACACATAAGCCAGTATGCCGAGGACGACACCGATGATGGCCGAGTTGCCCGCCGTCATGCCGTCCATACCGTCGTTGAGGTTGGCACCATTGGACACGGCCGTCACCACAAAGATGGTCATAAAGACAAACAATATCCAGCCGCCCATCTGCTTGTGCTCACCCAGCCAGTTGAAGGCGTTGGCATAGTCAAGGTTGTTGTTCTTGAAGAAAGGGATGGTCGTCTTGGTAGACTTCTGCGCCTCGCTCTTATGCACCACCTCGGTAGCGGAATTGGCACCACGCTGCACTTCAATATTCTCTCGGATTACCGCATCGTCGCTCAGGTAGAGCGTGAGGCCTACGATGATGCCGAGTCCCACCTGACCGATAATCTTGAACTTGCCATGCAGCCCCTCCTTATTGCGACGGAACACCTTGATATAATCATCGGCAAAGCCCAGCGCACCCAACCACACTGTGGTGACAAGCATGAGCAGCATATACACATTGTCGAGCCGCCCAAGGAGCAGACAGGGCACAAGGATAGCAGCCAGGATAATGACACCACCCATCGTGGGAGTACCTATCTTCTGCACGCCAAAGGGGTCGATACTTGCATCGCGCTGCGTCTCGGTGATCTGCTGTCGCTTGAGCATATTGATAAAGCTGCGACCGAAGACGGTAGACACAAGCAGGGCTATGAGGATAGCCAGCAGTGAGCGGAACGAGATGTAGGTGAACATGCCGGCACCGGGCACGTTCAATTTGTTCAAGTACTCAAACAGGTAGTAAAGCATAGTTATGTAACGTTATTTATAGTCGTCGTGAGAACTCTATTAAAATTGAATGCAAAAATAGAGTAAGATGAGCAAAAAATCAAACAAAATTTGTTTTTTCATTCTATTATCCGTACCTTTGCGCCCTAAAAGAACGTAAAGGAGGTAAAAACCACAAGAAATACGATACAATACGTAACCCAAAACATCGCGTGATAAAACACGCAAACAATTATAGATAAGAGTAATAATAAAATAATAAAACAAAAAACAACATGATTGTAGTACCCGTAAAAGAGGGCGAAAACATCGAAAGAGCCCTTAAGAAATTCAAGAGAAAATTTGAGAAGACCGGCGTTATCAAGGAGCTCCGTCGCCGTCAGCAGTTCAACAAGCCTTCTGAAGTAAAGCGCCTCAAGATGGAGCGTGCCGTATACGTTCAGAGCTTGCGTCAGAACGAGGAGTTGTAATCCAGACTCTACACAATTACAATACATGCAGGAGACAGAAACATCTGTCTCCTGTTTTTTTGTTATTTATAATAACAAGTAAACCCGCATTGTTTTCGCCAAGTCAAAAAAAAGCCGTAACTTTGTGCACTAAAACATAAAACGTTGAAAAAGATGAACGTATTAGAACTTAGCGAACAAGAGATTATCAGACGCAACAGTCTGAACGAACTGCGCGCCATGGGCATCGAGCCCTATCCTGCCGCAGAGTATGTGACCAACGCATTTTCTACCGACATAAAAGAGGAGTTCCGCGATGAGGACGAGCCTCGCCAGGTATCTATCGCCGGCCGTCTGATGAGCCGTCGCGTGATGGGCAAGGCGTCATTCATCGAGCTGCAGGACTCTAAAGGACGTATCCAGGTATATATCACCCGCGACGACATCTGTCCCGAGGAGAACAAGGATATGTACAACGTAGTGTTCAAGCGCCTGCTCGACATAGGTGACTTCGTAGGTATCGAGGGTGTGGCATTCCGCACACAGACAGGCGAAATCAGCGTACATGCCCACAAGCTCACCGTATTGTCAAAGAGCATCCGTCCGCTCCCCATCGTGAAGTACAAGGATGGTGTGGCTTACGACAAGTTTGACGACCCCGAGCTGCGCTACCGCCAGCGTTACGTTGACCTCGTAGTGAACGACGGCGTGAAGGAGATCTTCATCAAGCGCAACAAGGTATACACCTCGATGCGTGAGTTCTTCAACTCTCGCGGTTACATGGAGGTGGAGACTCCCGTATTGCAGTCAATCCCCGGTGGTGCTGCGGCTCGTCCCTTCATCACTCATCATAACGCACTGGACATCCCCTTGTACCTGCGTATCGCCAACGAGCTCTACCTGAAGCGCCTTATCGTGGGCGGTTTTGAGGGTGTGTATGAGTTCTCAAAGAACTTCCGCAACGAGGGTATGGACCGTACACACAACCCCGAGTTCACCTGCATGGAGATTTATGTATCCTACAAAGACTACAACTGGATGATGAACTTCACCGAGCAGATGCTCGAGAAGATCTGTCTCGACGTGAACGGAACAACCGAGGTACAGGTGGGCGACAACGTAATCAGCTTCAAGGCTCCCTTCGCACGCCGCACCATGACCGAGGCCATCAAGGAGTTCACTGGTATCGACATCACTGGTATGGACGAGGCTCAGTTGCGCAACGTGTGCAAGCAGCTCAACATTGAGATTGACGATACCATGGGTAAGGGTAAGCTCATCGACGAGATCTTCGGCGAGAAGTGCGAGGGCAACTACATCCAGCCTACCTTCATCACTGACTATCCCATCGAGATGTCGCCCCTCTGTAAGCGTCACCGCGAGAATCCCGAACTGACCGAGCGTTTCGAGCTCATGGTCAACGGCAAGGAGTTGTGTAATGCCTATAGCGAATTGAACGACCCCATTGACCAGCTTGGTCGCTTCCAGGAGCAGTTGCGCCTGAGCGAGAAGGGTGACGATGAGGCGATGTTTATTGACAATGACTTCGTGCGTGCCCTCGAGTATGGTATGCCTCCTACCTCGGGTATGGGTATCGGCATGGACCGTCTCGTAATGCTCATGACCGGTCAGCAAACCATTCAGGAAGTGCTCTTCTTCCCGCAAATGCGTCCTGAAAAGAAGGCGCCGAAGGATCCCGCAAGCAAGTATATGGAGATTGGTATCGCTGAAGAGTGGGTACCCGTAATCCAGAAGGCTGGTTACAAGCTCGTGGCCGACATGCAGGGAGTAAATCCGCAGAAGGTACACATGGACATCTGCGGTGTGAACAAGAAGTATAAGCTCGACCTCAAGAACCCGACCGTGGACGAGGTGGCAGCTTGGATCGAAAAAATAGGATAATGGAATTCCCACAAGGTAAAGTAGCAATAATGGGTGGCGGTAGCTGGGCTACCGCCATCGCCAAAATGATTCTCAACAACGAGGACTCTATCAACTGGTATATGCGCCGTGACGACCGCATAGCGGACTTCAAGCGCACGGGCCATAACCCCGGATATCTGTCGTCAGTACATTTTGACGTCAACCGCATCAACTTTTCATCAGACATCAATCAGGTAATCAAGGACAGCGATGTGCTGGTATTCGTTACTCCATCGCCCTACCTGAAGTCGCATCTCAAGAAGGTGAAGACCAAGATGCACGACAAGTTCGTGGTGACAGCCATCAAGGGTATCGTGCCCGAGGAGAACATGCTGGTATCGGACTATTTCCACAAGGAGTACCACGTTCCCTATGATAACATTGCTGTTATCGCCGGCCCTTGTCATGCCGAGGAGATTGCATTGGAACGTCTGTCGTACCTCACCGTAGGATGCAGTGACCGCAACAATGCCCTCAGTTTTGCAAAGAAACTCAACTGCAGTTACGTGAAGACCACCGTGAGTGATGACGTGACAGGCATTGAGTACAGCTCGGTACTGAAGAACGTGTATGCCATCGCAGCCGGTATCTGCCATGGTCTGAAGTATGGTGACAACTTCCAGGCCGTACTCATGAGCAACGCATTGGTAGAGATGTCGCGATTCATCGACTTCGTACACCCCCTCAAGCGCGTAGTGAGCGAATCGGTATACATGGGCGACCTGCTCGTGACAGGCTATTCGAACTTTAGCCGTAACCGTGTGTTCGGTACCATGATTGGTAAGGGATACTCGGTAAAGAGCGCACAGCTCGAGATGGAGATGGTGGCCGAAGGATACTACGGTACCAAGTGCATCAAGGAAATCAATCGTAAGTATCACGTGAACATGCCCATCGTAGATGCTGTTTACAACATTCTCTATGAGCGCATCTCACCCGTGATTGAGATCAAGTTGTTGACAGATTCAATTAGATAGTATATTTAAATAAGGTAATAAGATGAAAAATATTGCATTGAACATCGATAAGACCGCAGGTTTTATCGCCGAAGGAGCAGTAAAAGCATACGCTCCTAAAGTACAGGAAGCTTTGGAAATGCTCGAAAAGGGCACAGGTCTCGGTAACGACTTCTTGGGATGGCTCCACCTCCCCTCAAGCATCACCGAAGAGCACCTCAACGATATCCAGGAGACCGCCAACACACTTCGCGAGCTCTGCGACGTAGTGGTAGTAGCCGGTATCGGTGGCAGCTATCTTGGCGCACGTGCCGTGATTGAGGCCCTCAGCAACAACTTCCACTGCTACCTCAAGGGCAACAATCCCGCTATCATCTACGCAGGTCACAACATCAGTGAAGACTACCTCTTTGAACTCACCGAGTTCCTCAAGGACAAGAAGTTCGGTGTCATCAACATCTCCAAGTCAGGTACCACCACCGAGACCGCTCTCGCCTTCCGTCTGCTCAAGAAGCAGTGTGAGGACCAGCGCGGTATCGAGGTAGCACGTAAGGTTATCGTAGCTGTTACTGACGCAAAGCGTGGTGCAGCACGCACTACTGCTGACAACGAGGGTTACAAGAGCTTTATCATCCCCGACAATGTAGGTGGCCGTTTCTCAGTACTCACTCCTGTAGGTTTGCTGCCTATCGCCATTGCCGGATTCGACATCAAGGCGCTCGTGAAGGGTGCTGCCGACATGGAGGCTGCTACTGCTCCCGAGGTTCCCTTCGAGGAGAACATTGCAGCTGTATACGCTGCAACCCGTAACGCTCTTTATGCTGATGGCAAGAAGATCGAAATCCTCGTAAACTACCAACCCAAACTCCACTACGTATCAGAGTGGTGGAAGCAACTCTACGGTGAGTCAGAGGGTAAGAAGAACAAGGGTATCTTCCCTGCATCAGTGGATTTCTCTACCGACCTCCACTCAATGGGTCAGTGGATTCAGCAGGGCGAGCGCACCATCTTCGAGACCGTGATTTCTGTAGAGAATACCAACCACAGCCTCGTAGTGCCCACCGACGAGAAGAATCTCGACGGACTGAACTTCCTCGCAGGCAAGCACGTGGATGAGGTGAACAAGATGGCTGAGCTCGGCACACTGCTCGCACACGTTGACGGTGGCGTGCCTAACCTCCGCATTGTGATGCCCAAGCTCGACGAGTACTACATCGGCCAGCTCCTCTACTTCTTCGAGAAGGGTTGTGGCGTAAGCGGCTATGTGCTCGGTGTGAACCCCTTCGACCAACCTGGTGTAGAGGACTACAAGCGCAACATGTTTGCTCTCCTCGGCAAGCCCGGCTACGAGGCCGAGACTGAGGCTATCAAGGCACGCTTGGGATGATTCCATTATCTAGACAATCTAGAAAAAACTAGAAATCTAGAACATAACAGACAATGAATTACCACCAAGCAATAACCAATTACACGAAGGCGCAAGGCTACGACAGCCTGCGCCTTCGTGCCGTTCTCTTCGACATGGACGGCGTGCTCTACAACTCCATGCCCTACCATGCCAATGCATGGCACCGCGCCATGGCACAGTTCGGATACGATCTCCCCGAGAACGAAGTCTACATGCACGAAGGACGTACTGGAAGTTCCACGATAAACCTCGTGAGCCGTCGCCAGCATGGCGTAGAGGTGAGCGAAGAGCGTGTAGCCGAGATATACAAGGTAAAGTCGGATATCTTCAACGAGTTCCCTCCTGCCAAGCCTATGCCCGGTGCATTCTCACTGCTGCACCAGCTCAAGGCACAGGGTCTCAAGATACTCATCGTCACCGGTTCGGGACAATGTTCGTTGCTCGACAAACTGAATCATGACTTTCCCGGTATCTTTCGACGCGAATTGATGGTAACCGCCTTCGATGTAAAACACGGGAAACCCCACCCCGAGCCCTATCTGATGGGAATGGAGAAGGGTGGCCTGCGTCCCGACGAATGCATCGTAGTGGAGAACGCACCTCTTGGGGTACGTGCAGCCAAGGCGGCCGGAATCTTCACTGTAGCCGTCAACACGGGTCCATTACCCGACAGTGCCCTGCTTGACGAAGGAGCCGATCTGCTGTTTCCCTCGGTGCAGGCACTCAGTGACGCTTGGGAAGAGCTCTCAGCATCGTTCGACAAGTAAGAACATAACAACAAAGCAGCCACTCCATTGGGGTGGCTGCTCTATTATATATATGGTAATAATATAGGAAAGCGTTACGCGAAGCTCTCTTCAATTATCTCCGTGAGCACATCCTTGATGTCGAGCCCTGCAGCACGCACCTGCTGAGGGATGAAACTGGTAGCGGTCATACCCGGAGTGGTGTTAATCTCCAGAAGGTTCAGTTTGTTGCCCTCAGTGATAATGTAGTCAATACGGATAATTCCGTGACAACGCAGGATGTCATAGAGCAACGAAGTAAGGGTGCGTACACGCTCGGCAATGCTCTCATCGATACGAGCAGGAGTAATCTCCTCTACTTGGCCGTTGTACTTGGCATCGTAGTCGAAGAATTCGTTCTTGGCCACCACCTCAGTGATGGGGAAGATGACGCTCTTCTCGCGTGTCTTGTAGCATCCGCAAGTAATCTCCGTACCCTGCATGAAAGCCTCAATCATTACCTCGTCGGCTTCGCCAAAGGCAGCCTCCACAGCAGGGAGCAGTTCCTCGGGAGTCTTCACCTTGGTAGTAGCGCAACTGGAGCCACCGCAAGTGGGCTTCACAAAGCAGGGCAAACCCACGGCCTTCACCACATCATCGGCCGTGATGACATCCTGACGACGCAAAGTCAAGGATTCAGCCACACGCACACCCAAACTGCGCAGATATTGGTTGAGCACAAACTTGTTGAACGTCATCGCCGAGATAAGGGGCGGGCAAGTCGAATAAGGCATGCGGATAAGTTCGAAGTAGCTACCTAAAAGGCCATTCTCACCGGGTGTACCGTGAATGGTGATGTAGGCATAGTCGAACTTCACATGTTCTCCCTTGTGCGTAAAACTGAAATCATTGCGGTCAATGGGAGCAGTGGCGCCATCGGGCAATTGCACATTCCATTCCGTTCCGCGTATGATAACGGTATAGATGATGTAGCGTTCTTTGTCGAGGAACGAGGTGATACCCTCGGCACTACGTAGCGATACTTCGTATTCGCCTGAGTCGCCACCGGCTACGATGGCTATAGTACGTTTGTTTGTCATTATTGTTTATTCTTCTTGGTTGCTTTCTTCTGTTTCTATGCTTGGGGCACACATCGGCACCACCTCTACGCCCTTGGGATTCTCACCGTACTTGTTCGGACCAGGAGTGCTATCGGTACAGAACCATACGAGCAACACGATAAGGAATATCATGTAGGGAATGAATGCAATGAACATCACTGCCAATACAGGAATTAAAGGAGCAAAAATATCCCACGCAGTAGAGGTCGCGCCATCATACGGAATAAGCCAAAGTTTGGCAATGCACCACATTATCATCACCATCGAACATATGAAGCCATAAATCATCGGACCTCCATACCACCATCCACTGCGGCCAATATCATGCAGACGGCGTACAGCCACAGCAAATGAAGCAATCATATTGAAGACATACCAAATGCCATATACCATAAAGATGGGAATCAAAGTCCAACTACCTTCAGGAACCAATTCAAAGAAGATAGAGAATGGAATCGACACAAGGGAAGTGAACAACACCCAATACCAATACTCCGAGCGGCGCGCACGACCAATGAAGGTGAATGCCTTTGAGAAACAAGTTTTTACGGCCTCAACGAAGCCCATTTTAGTTGGTTGCATAGTCTAACGTTTTAAGTGTTTTTATCTATTGTTTGGCAAATATACACAAACTTTTTAATATCTGTTCGCACCGTCTGTTTTTTGGAGCCTATGAAAATATTTTTTCGCTCTGTTGAAAAAAGTTTTTCAAGCCCGTGAAAATATTTTTTCACTATAGTGATATTTTTTTTTCAAGCCTTAGAAAAAGTTTGAAAAAAAGATAGAATCCGCATTACGGTCCTTATGATGAGGGGTTATCCCTCTGCCCTACCCTCCACATAGGTACGCCAACGGTCAAGCAGGGACACCATGTCGGCAGGAAGTTCGGAGGTGAAGAACATCTCCTCACCTGTGCGAGGATGCACGAAACCGAGTGTACGGGCATGCAACGCCTGGCGCGGGCAGGTGTCGAAGCAATTAGCGACGAACTTGCGATACGACCCCGAGGTTGTACCCTTGAGTATCTCGTTGCCCCCGTAGCGTTCATCATTGAAGAGCGGATGTCCGAGATGCTTCATGTGTACACGTATCTGATGCGTACGTCCCGTCTCAAGGATACATTCCACGAGAGTGACGTAGCCAATGCGTTCCAACACCTTATAGTGGGTTACGGCATGCTTGCCTATAGCGGGGTCAGTAAAGACAGCCATTTGCAGACGGTCGTGCGGGTTACGGGCTATCTGGCTACGTATGGTACCTGTATCCTCCTTCAGTGCACCCCATACGAGAGCGTTATAGTGCCGCTTGGTGGTCTTGTTGAAGAACTGTACACCAAGGGCAGTCTTAGCATCGGGAGTCTTAGCCACGACAAGCAGTCCCGAGGTATCCTTGTCAATACGATGCACGAGACCTACACCCGGGTCATTCGGGTCGTAGTTAGGATTGTCGCGCAAGTGCCATGCAATGGCATTAACGAGCGTACCGCTGTAATTACCACAGCCAGGATGCACGACCAGTCCTGCGGGCTTGTTGATGACCATGAGGTCATCGTCCTCGTACACCACATCAAGAGGAATGTCTTCAGGCGTAATGTCTGTATTATGGCGCGGCCGGTCCATCATGAGGGTAACGACATCGTGAGGCTTCACGCGATAGTTGCTCTTCACAGGCTTGCCGTTTACATGCAGACATCCCGCCTCTGCCGCCTTCTGTATGCGGTTGCGCGAAGCATGGGGCAAGTGATCGATAAGGAATTTATCGACACGCACCAACTCCTGTCCTCTGTCGGCCACTACACGAAAGTGCTCGTAGAGTTCGGTTTCTTCGCCTTCCACAGCCTCAAGGTCGAGGTCTTCGTTGAGGAGGTCTTCTATGTCGTCTGTAGTCATCCTATTGCCTTACAATATTTAGAACCATCCCTCCTCCACTGCAGGTGCATTCAGAGTCTCGGCATCAGCCTTGTCACCTCCACCGATGACAAGTGTCAGCTCAGCGCCTTCAGGAACAAGGTCACCACCTTTCAGCTCGCGACCATTGTAGCGTATGCCATATACCCAATCAAGGTCTCCAGAGATTGTATCATTGGGAGCCAATTTGAAGCCTGCAGCCCGTAAACGCGACTCGGCCTGACGCAATGAACTATTGTCTGCAATATCGGGTACAGCAATCATAGGATGGTTACCCGAACTTACAGTAAGGTACACCTTGCGGCCACGTTTCACCTTGGCATGAGCCGCAGGACGTTGCGCCGTAATCTCGCCCACAGGTACTCCCTTAACATATACATAATCACTGGCAACACCTACAAGATGATGCTTGGCCAGAACATTTACAGCATCGACTTCCTCCATACCCGTGATGTCGGGTACCACGATGGCAACGCCATGCTCAGTGTAGCTGTCAATCCAACGAAAGGTGGCAAATATCACAGCCACCACTACAACTGCCATCGCCACTAAGTTGAGAAAAAGTGTACGAAATGGACGATTCTGCTTAGTCTGATTATTTTTGTATTTACTCATATCTTTTGCATTAAGTAAAAATGAATTGCAAAATTAACCATAATATCCTTCACGAGCAACGGTTTGTCTGTGAAAATTGGCACTGCCTCCCCCGCTCATACATGGTCTAGGAATTCGCGCAGGTGCAGGCTGTCAGTGTCATCAATATCAGCACTTGTCCCCGTCCACTCGGCATGTCCCTCGTGAATAAACAGTACTTGCTCACCAATACCGCGCACAGAACCCATATCATGGGTATTGACAATAGTAGTTATGCCATACTCGTGGGTGATATCGCTGATGAGACGGTCAATAAGACGCGATGATATGGGATCAAGTCCAGAGTTAGGTTCATCACAAAAGAGGTAACGTGGCTCCAAGGCGATGGCACGGGCAATGGCCACACGCTTCTGCATACCTCCGCTAAGTTCTGAAGGCATCTTAGCTTCAGCATCAATAAGTCCTACACGATCAAGACAAAAGCGGGCACGCTGCAGCTGCTCACGATTAGTCTTCGAAGAAAACATCTCGAGAGGGAAAAGTACATTGTGAAGCACATCCATAGAGTCAAACAAGGCAGCCCCTTGGAATAGCATACCCATCTCCTGGCGCAATAGAGCACCATCGTGCTTGTTGAGACGATGTATATCACGTCCATCGTAGAGCACCTGACCCTGATTGGGAGTTAGCAATCCTACGATACAGCGCAACAATACAGTCTTTCCCGAGCCACTGCGTCCGATGGTAAGATTGGTCTTACCCGCCTCGAAAGTAGCATTGATGCCATGCAGCACCTCCTGGTCTTCGAAATGTTTATGTATGTCAGTAATGGTTATCATGCCATCAATAGGTTCGTCAGCAACAGGTCTGTAAACAATATCAACACGCTACTTACTACCACCGAATTGGTCCCTGCCTTACCGACTTCGATACTACCGCCACGTACGGTATAACCGAAGTAACCGCTCACACTGGCAATGATGAAGGCAAAGAAGAACGACTTAATATAGGCGGTCCACAAATGCCACCCCTCATAACAGTGCTGCAAACCAAGGATAAGGTCGGCCATAGAAAGAAAACCGCCAAGCTTGCACACCACGTATGCCCCCACAATACCGCTGGCTACGCTAAAAGTCACAAACAGCGGAACTGCACAAACCATAGCCAATATCTTAGGCAACAGAATATAGTTAGCCGAATTGACACCCATGACATCAAGCGCATCTATTTGCTGAGTCACACGCATAGTACCAATCTCTGAAGCGATGTTAGAACCCACCTTACCTGCCAGGATGATACAAATAATGCTCGAAGCAAACTCAAGCAACAATACCTCACGCATGGAATAGCCGATGGTGAAACGGGGCATCCAAGGAGACCAGATATTAATCTTAATTTGCACACACAACAACGCACCGATAAAAAAAGACATCAGAATGACAATGAACAACGAGTTATAGCCCAGTTGGTAAAACTCATTGACAAACTGTTTCCAAAATATACGAGTACGCTGAGGACGAGTGAACGTACGGCGCATTAAGAGCAAATAACTGCCCAAAGAATGTAGTAGCTTGCGTAGCATGGCAAGGATGCTTAGTCGAGCTCCTGGTCAGCCTCATATCCGCCAAGCTCGCGAACCTTGTTCTTGAGCATGGCAAACTGCTTGAAGAGGTCGTGCACGGGCTTCTCGCCATCCTTGTGCATCGGTGCCTTGCAGTAGAACGACATCCACTCCTGTATGCCAGACAATCCGGCACGCAGGGCCACATCAGAGAAGAGCACGAGGTCGAGGGCCAAGGGAGCGGCAAGAATCGAGTCGCGGCAGAGGAAATTGACCTTGATGGTCATAGGATAGCCCATCCATCCGAAGAAATCAATGTTGTCCCATGCCTCCTTCTCGTCGCCACGGGGCGGGTAGTAGTTGATGCGCACCTTGTGGTAGATGTCGCTATAGAGTTCGGGGTAGATATCGGCATCAAGGATGTTCTCCACGGCGCTCATCTTACTACGGCGCTTGGTCTCGAAGTTCTCGGGATTGTCGAGCACGATACCGTCACGGTTACCCAGAATGTTGGTCGAGAACCATCCGTTCACACCCAGCTGGCGGGTGAAGAAGGCAGGAGCGAGCACGGTCTTCATCATGGTCTGTCCACTCTTGAAGTCCTTACCGGTGATAGGCACTTGACACTCTTCGGCCAACTGCCACATGGCTGGCATGTCGATACAGAGGTTGGGGGCACCCATTACGAAGGGACATCCCTCGCGCATTGCCGCGTAAGCATAGCACATTGAGGGGGCAATGACCGAGAGGTCGCCACGTTCCAATGCTGCCTCAAAGCCTGCCAATGTGTCGTGAGCCTCGGCATTGCGGGCTACATACTTCTCTGTGCTGGCAATCCAAATAACCACGACGCGGTCACAATGGTTCTCGGCCTTGAACTGGCGGATATCTTCGCGCAATGCCTCGGTGCGTTCTTTCAGCGTTCCGGTCTTCACGTTAGGGCCGTCGATATTGGTGGCATATTCCTTTTCGTACAATGCCGTGTAGGGCTTGATGGCATGAAGTTCATCGGCTACGGGGTCGATGTCACGCTGCTTCAGCACATCGGCCTTGATGGCAGCCTCGTAGGCATCGTCCTCATAGATGTCCCATGCACCGAATACAACATCGTTGAGGTTGGCGATGGGGACAATGTCCTTCACTTCCTTATACACTTTGTCACTGCCAGTGCCCAAGCGCATGATGCCGTCGCATGCAAATGAGCCGATGGGGCGGGAAAGGCCTTTGCGTGCCATGAGGGTACCGATGATAGTGGTCGTGGTTACAGCGCCGAGACCAACACACATTACACCAAGTTTGCCGTTTGCCGGCTGTACTTTCGTCTTGTTCATATCGACTATGCTTGATTGTTTTTCCTATTAAGATGCAAAGTAACGGCTTTTTTCTAACATGGAGTAATTTTTAGCAGATTATTTCCTTAAATTAAACACTCCTTTACAATTTCCGATACTGTAGGATGGGGGAATACCACACGCTCCAACTCACTGACGGTCATGCCCCGTTCAATGGCGATGCAGGCACTGCTGATGATTTCGCTGCAGGGGTTACCCAGCATGTGCACACCCAACACGCGACCCGTAGCCTTTTCGGAGACAATCTTGCACACGCCCTCGCCTCCCTCGTTCTCAGCCACGAAACGTCCCGAGTAGGCCATGGGGAGCTTGTGACAACCGTAGTCGATACCCTGTTGCTGCGCCTGCGCTTCGGTAAGGCCTACGCCCGCCACTTCGGGATTGGTATATACGATGCCGGGGATGGCATGGTAATGCATTGTGTCGGGATTTCCGCAGATGGTGTTAATGGCCACCTCGGCTTCACGGCTTGCCGTGTGGGCAAGCAGAGAGAATCCGGTGACGTCACCGGCGGCATATACGCCCTCCACGTTGGTGCGCATTTGGGCATCGACCTTGATGCCACCGCGCTCCAGTTCTATACCCAAAGTCTCAAGCCCGAAACCTCGAGTGATGGGCCGGCGTCCTACGCTGAGCAGTATCTTGTCACCCTCGACCGTATGTTCAGCACCTTCGGCATCCGTGAAGGTCACGCTATGACCTTCCACACGGGTCACCTTGCAGGAGAGATGAAAGTGTACGCCCTTCTTCGCATATTGCGCACGCAGCATCGCGCTTATCTCACCGTCCATAGCGCCCAGTATCTCGGGCATCATCTCTATCACGTGTACCTCACAACCGATGCTGTTGTAGAGTGAGGCAAACTCCATACCGATGACGCCACCACCAATGATGACCAAACTTGCGGGAGCCTCCTTCAGAGCCAGCAGCTCGCGGTTGGTTACAAGGGCTTCGTTGGTACTCATGTCGAGCCCCTCGATGGGCGGGACAAAGGTCTCCGACCCGGTGCAGACGAGCAGATTCCTAGCCTCGTAGGTCTGTCCGTCGGCAGTGATGCGAATGGTGCCGTCGGCGGCGCGTCCCTCGATGACGGCCTCTGCCTTTACGACCTCTACACCGGCATTCTTCATTCTCAATCCCACACCGGCCACCAGCTTGCGTATCACCTTGGTCTTGCGGTCGGTCATCTTCTTATAATCAAGTTCCGCTCCCTCTACGCGCACGCCATATTTCTCGCTCTTGCGAGCATGGTCATACAACTTGGCGCTGTAAAGCAATGTCTTGGTGGGTATACAACCTTCGTTGAGACATACGCCTCCGAGGTCCTTTTTCTCAAAAAGAATAGTACTCAAGCCGTTCTTTCCGGCTTTCTCTGCTGCGACGTATCCGCCTGGACCGCCGCCAATGATTGCGATATCAAACATGATACTAAATTTGAGTACAAATGTAACATAAGCAGAACGAAAAAACAAACTTACTTACAACTTTCTAAAACCAGTCCACCAAATGGGTATACCCTCGAGAAAAAATGGGTTAACCCTCAAGAAAAAATGAGTATGCCCAAAATCTTTTGAGGGCATACCCATTTCAACACATCCCATAGGACAAATATGGAGATAAAACTACACTTATATACAAGCCACTAAACAAACTTTCATTCCTGCATATACAAATAATAATTCTCGAAGTCAAATACCGCGATACGTCCTCTAAAAAGCGGAAGTCCAATCAACCCTTCTGTAGTAAATCGAAACAGACGATCTGTAATGCAGACGACAGGATGTTCGAAAGTACATCCCAGCAGCGTACACCGTTGAGGAAGCAGCGTCTTCAAGGTCTGTCCACTGCGAGATGTACCTAAGGCGGGATGCAGTTCCTTGTGCCTTTCGAGGAGTTCCTTCACAGCTTCACTCTGACCTCTGAGATATAACGGCATAGGATTCCCAAGATCTATATTGAAGTTCCCTTCCAATACAACCTTTCCACCAGGAGTCTCAAACACCACCATCTCTTTTACAGCAGGCATACGCCCATAAGTGTTGCGATTCAACTTATAGCGCCTACCCTGACATTGTTTCAACTCACTGCGTGTGAGCATCTGCAATTTTCCCCCATCAAGGTCAAGCATTATGATGCGACTTCCCCAGTCACTTCTATGATAAAGATTCTGTATAGGCAATGTTATCGACGTATCGTTCTTGTAGTTGGCAAGAATTAACACCTCTCCCTTGTATACCATATTCCCCATAGGCAGTTTTCCTTTAGCACGGTGAGTGATACGATATACCTTTCCCCCAAGGTTCATCTCCTTGTTTCTATCATTGGGGAGTGCCACCATACCCAATGCCTCCTTATGTTTAAAAAAGAAGGCACTGTCGACGATAGCGGCATAGATTCCCGATTCAATCATTACCTGCCCCATCACCTTATCATTTATCAACGTATGGAAGGCATAGTGCCCACTTGCCGTGCGATACAACGGCATATAATTTGCCTGATATATTTGCGCATACAAGGCATGTCCTATAAGAAAGCAACAATATACAATTACGATGAACCGTTTCATAAAGGCTGAAAAATCTCCGTCATTTCACAAGCAAAAAAACGAGCAATAACTTGCAGATTCCCACACAGTTATCGCCCATCTGGTCGGAAAGAGGCGACTCGAACGCCCGACCCCTACGTCCCGAACGTAGTGCGCTACCAACTGCGCTACTTTCCGATTGCGTTGCAAAATTAGTGCAAGGTGAGCGAAAAAACAAATTTTATTGGATTTTTTTACCTCGCACAAAACAAACACCCCCCGACAAGTCGAGGGGTGTTATGTAAAGAATATATGTAGACTCTATCACTTCACTACCGTCTTACGACCATTGATGACATATATACCTGCATCAAGTCCCTCAATAGACTTCGCATGCAGTCTTATGGGACGTCCGGTAACATCATAAATCATCAAGACAGGACTGTCGTCCGTGGTCTGGTCAATACCGCTACCTTCCGCAACCACAGTCACAGTACAATAGACGGTAAGGTCATCGGTCTCGGCCGAGATGACGGCAGTTCCCTCGGCAATAGCCTTCACTTTCTTTCTCTGTATGGTAGCGACCTTCGCGTTCGAAGACTTCCATGTAACAATTTTCTTGTCAGCATCTTCAGGGAACACCGTAGCAGTAAGTGTTACGCTCTCCCCTATTTCAAGCGTAAGTTCCGTATAGTTCAAGATTATTTCTGTTACAGGTACATATCGCTTATTAACAGTCACCACACAGGTAGCTTGTCGACTACCAGCCTTGGCTGTGATGGTCACCGTACCAGGAGCGAGAGTAGTAACCACACCGTCCTCTACCGTAGCGAGAGTAGCGTCAGAGGTTTCCCAGGTCACAGTCTTGTCATCAGCATCAGAGGGAACCACCGTTGCAGTAAGGGCCAGTACATCACCTTCCGTTATTGTTGCCTTGGTTTGGCTGATAACTACACCCATCACTTCTACATAGCGCTTCTCTACCGTAACTATACAAGTAGCCTCCTTGCTACCAGCCTTGGCGGTAATAATAGCAGTACCTGGCGCTACGGCGGTTACAACACCACGTACAACGATAGCTACTGAAGCATCAGAGGTACTCCAAGTCACTGTGGGATCGGTAGCGTAGCTAGGAGTAATCGTTGCCTGCAAGGCCAATGCCTCGCCAGCCATCAGCGTAGACGAACTATGATTAAGTAGCACCTCGGCCACCTCCACTATGGGGAACTTGGAAAGAGCAACCTTCGGATTAAAGGTTTTGGCTGGACGAATTACCACTGAGTTGCCTCCGTCGGGAGTTCCATAGTTGTTAATATGCATTTTCTTGCTCCCGTCCACATTGATATAGTGGCTTTCATCAAAGTAAGCCACAAAGGTGGTATCGTAAGCACCCGCCTTAAAGTAAATGGCATCGACTGGAGTATCTGTAAGCGAGCCGTCTTTGGCCACAAACTTCTTCTCTGCTGCATGGTAAAGATAATGAGTAGCGCCCTCATCACCTGTAAGAATAGCAAACTGTTGGGCGATATCGTCCTTGTCCACTGCGAGACCTAAGTCGACATTCGACTTCAGTGTGCTGCCGCCCTGAGCGATAGACCATGAGGTGAGGCCATCGGTATGATAAGGCAGAGACACGTAGTAGAGACGATTATTGCTCAGTTTGAAGATAGAAGGTATAGCATCTGATGACTTCTGGTGCACCTCCAATTGTTTTTTCAACAATGCAAATCGCTGCAACGTCATACAAGAGCTGCCACTCATATTGACAACCAAACCAACGCTCACAGTAGTCTCCTCAGTGAGTAAAAAGTCCACAGTATTGACGTTGACCACCCCTTTAGCCTTCATTGCGCTATAAGCGATGGCTTGCCCCAAACTCTCGGTAGTAGGGAGAGTATTTCCGGCAGCTGCCACAAGATATGAAGTGCCACATTGACCCTCACTATCGCCATACTCAGCAACAAAACTATAGTATCCAGCAGGTAAGGTAACCGTTTGATACACCTTGTGGTTTTTGAGTTCAGTAGCAAATCCGTCCCAACCGGTAGTGACAGTAAAGCAGTTCTGCTTGTTACGGTCTACGTGTACTCCTGTAACGATATAACCATTGACAATCGCATTTTCTGTAGTCCATCCCGTAATGGCGAAAGCACGAGTTGGAAGATTGGTGTTGATACACTTACCGTTATCCTTGAATGCCTTGACATAGTTGGTAAGGTATGTCGGGGTAAGCACAGTATTGCCCGTTACATCGAAGTTGAGACAAAAGACGCCCTTAGATAATCCCCAAGCGTCACCATCTGGACCAAATCCAGCGCGACGACCGGTATTACCATTCGAAGTGGCATCCTGAACGTCACCGCCACTCTGATTGAAGTTATAATAGAGTTTCAATGCATGACTATTCTCAGCCTTAGTTATATCGGCAATAGGAGCGTTGGCATAAGACTGCAACTGCGTCTGAGTAAGTGCAGTACCCCATACGCGGAACTCGTCTATACTTGTCTTATTAAGTGGTGTAACAGGACCGCCTATTCTAAATGTCTCCAGCTGGGGTAACTTTGTATTTGCACTTATAGTGTTGGCACGTGTATTCATCAACACACCATCACGATAGAAGCTAACAGTTCCAGAACTATAGGTTACTGCATAATGATGCCATTCATTGGGGATAACATAATCATCTGATGTCGTAGCATTTTTTCCACCAACATATAGCTGCATTTTCCCACCAGTCATGGTTTTGAGAAGCATTGTTTCTTCACTTTCACCTATGCCATTGGTATCATCAGCTGGCCAGCCAGGATTCATCCACCAATCAATAGTAAAGGTCGTCTGTCCCACGCTAAGAGGGGGTATCGCTACATTGACAGCAGCAACATTAGAAAAAAGCAAACCATTCTTACTATCAGCATTGGTGACTATAAGTGCACGCTCGCGTGTCATTGCATTACTTCCAGCACTGTTACTCACATTAAGCTCTACATCGTACACTCCCGGTTTGTCAATTACAAATGACTTATATTGGTCGTATGCCATATAGTTGGCATTATCGCCAGCAAGGAGCCATTGCCATTGTGTGGGTGCATAAAGCGACTCATCAATAAGGTTCACCTCCTCGCCTTTGAGTACTACTGCTGGCGCTACATTGAAAGCTGCTTTAGGAGCCACTTCGAGCACCTCAATCTGCTCCGTACGGTTCTTGACTGTACCATCAGGCGAAGTCACGGTAAGAGTCACGCTGTATGTACCTTGTGTCTGGTACGAGGTAGCAGCATTCGCGGCATAAGCGTTCTCGACATCACCTCCCGGCATGCTCCACTCGTAAAGGTATCCAGCCATAGGATTGACAGGCAAGAAAGTGATTCGCTCACCAGCCGCCACACGATTGGCGGTCATGGTAAAGGAAGCGTCCACCTCGGGAGCAGGTTGCACAACAACGTCACATGTTGCCATAACCGTTTGTCCATCCACAGTAGTCGCAGCAACCGTTACGGCATGCGTTCCGGCAGATGTAAATCTCATCGTAGGCGTTGCCACAATGAGATTGTCAACACCAGCGCCCTCTGCAGTCCATGCGAGTTGGCATACCATATCGTTGTATGTTGCTGTGAATGTAACGGGTACGTTAGCATAAACGGTTGTCGGCACTTCAATATTTACGTATACACTTTCACTTGCAGTACTCAACACAGGCATATTCTCACCCACCATTACATAGCTATTGTTATGCAATGTTGCATGATTGTTGCCCACACAATCGTAAAGAACTTGCGTACCTTCTGCATTGGTTATCATATCACCCTTATAATAAGCCATTAGTCCTTCAGGCATGATACGACCAGCAAACTCAACGTTCTTGTATACCTTGACTTGTGCCGCGGTACGTGCAGTATTCCAGATTCGGATTTCATCATACTGCGCATTCTGCGCATTCTGTGTACCATTCGATGAGAACACCAAGTCACCAAATGCCGGCAAACCTACATAATAGTCCGAAACGAAATATCCACTCTCCACTCCATTCAAATAGACAGATATTCTGCTGTTGTCAACAACAATGGCCACGTGTGTCCACTGCCCCACCTTGAGAGTGCTATTGGTATTCAGCCGATTGTTGGTATCCCAACCAACAGTAAATCGACCATTGCTGTTTGCATGGAACATAAAGCTTCCCCATCCAGGGCCACCACTTTGGTTCCAATCAATGAGTGTCGTGGGCTTTATCCAGTATTCAATGGTCGTTTGTGAACGTTTTACATTGAACAGATTGGGAATAGAGAATCCCGACTGCTTGAGTTGTATTCCCACATTCTTTTCCTGTATTGCTACCGGTATCTTGACTACCGTTTTGGCCGATTCATTGCCATCGGCATAGAGAGCACTCACGCTATACTCACCTAAAAGCTTATTGTTTACAGAGGAATAGCTGAACACGCCGTCCTCCACATTGCCAACAAGAGCATTGTTATGGTAGATGTTATACGATGCCACCTTGTTGCCAGAATTTATCGGAGCTTGCCATGAAAGTATTCCATCGTTATAGGATGCATTTTGCGGAGCATTGTAGCTATTACCATATACCACTACCGAAATAATGGTTCTTCCACCAGCATTCTTGATTTCCACGCCTTCTCCTACACTGAAAGGAGTTTCTACGCCCAACATATCGTAAGCATAGTCTATAATGGATGCTTTATGTATAGTACCCTTACCCTCAGCCCATGCGCGTGAATCTACTATGAAGAAATACTTGAGAGGTTTGTTCATATCGTACCCTTCGGTAAGACCGGTAAGGTCGTATCCGAATTCCATAGGCTCTGTATGCAATTTACCATCAGCCCAACGGCCCAACATAGGGACTTCAGGAGCAGGTACAGTATTGCTATAATTACCATCGCCTGCATAAGTGAAATGCACAAAGGGGACAGTTTTATCCGGTTCAGTAGCATTGATGTCAGCACTGATACCAGCACTCAAGGCAATCTCACTTCGATGGCTGTAATCCATCTCCAGCTTAATCGTACGCAAAGGACGATAATCTTTATTTACTTTATACACTTCAGGCCACCACCAAGAGTTAGAATTAAAGGTACGATTACCCTTCTCTCCCTCATTGAAAGTTATACCACCAAAAGCGTATGGGCAATAGATAAAGCCATCATTACACCAACTGCCTCCCCAAGAATTAGCGATGATCCATGCACCCACCTCATCGGCTTCAGGCTCACCGACAATACCGTTCTTGTTGAGATCAAACTCGATACGGTCGTCGTAACCTACGATAGTAACGGAGTGGTCGAGTGTTGCTCCCCACTCATATACATAATACATATTAGTGACACCGATCTTGTCATTGGTATCTGTCCTAGGAATATTCGCCCACATACCATCGGCAGCACCCACATCAACACCGCAGATACCGCCTGCACCAAACGTTCCATCACCATTATGGTTCCACAACCAATTCTTCAACGCCTCGCGTCCTTCTTCGGTCCCCATGTGCATAGGATAGTTGACAGGCATATGCATACGGTTAAACATGGCCCTATACCACTTGTCATAACCCTGCATCCATCCGTAGTCATTATCACTAGCATCTTGATTACCAAAAAGCGAAGAATAGGTTTGGCCACCATAGTCAGCAGCAGAGGGTACTCCCACCTTAGTTATAAAAGCATTTCGTTGTACAATGTACGACTCCGGCGAGTTTATATGCAACCAAATAAAGTGAGAGGGATAGTAGTTCTCAGGCTTCGAACCATCAAGATCACGATAAGCTGCCAATTCGTAGCTGAATACATAGCTAATACGCGAAGCCGCACTACACGAGCCGCCATCCTGATTGAACACAGGTGGGAAGTAACGTGTCTCAGCATTGTTCACGTGGTCGGGACGTCCACTGGCAACACGGTCACGTGCGAGCGCGCCCTGCTCACCAACAGGCATCATAAGAGACCAGTCGGGATTTTTCTTATCCGTATAGTCAGGATACTTAGTGCGGTCTACCACAATAGGATCCTGCGCGATTGCCGCTGTAACGCCAGAAAGCAAAACGGCAAAAATACTAATAAAACGAAAGAATTTCATTTAT
>JBGVOS010000154.1:0-5942 GCA_045126595.1 Bacteroidaceae bacterium
TGAAATATCGTAAGTTGTTGAATCCGGGTTTCAGCTTGCCCTGCTCTATGTCGTGGATGATTTGCACGACGCAGTCGTTCATCGGCGTGGGGCAGCCTACTTGGCGGCCATAGGCCGACACGGCGCCGTTGATGGCATCCACCTCGGTGAGCTTGCCCTTCTCGAGGTCTTGCAGCATGCTTGCCTTCAGCTTGGCATGTTTGCGTATGGCGATGGGGATGATGAGGTAGGAGAGGGCTTTCTTTACGGGGTTGGTATAGTTGAGTAGCTTCACGATATTCTTGCCTTGCACGGGCTCGATGCGTATGCCACCCGCCTGACACACATCGATGCACTCCTTGATGAGTGCTTGCACCACGCGGCGCGACTCGCGGGGCTTGGCTGCCTCGCCAAAGGTGCAGCCCAGCACGGCGCTCATGCCCGAGAAGGAGGCGTTGATGAGCAGCTTGCTCCAGCGGGTGCCGAGGAAGTTCTCCTCGACCTCTACCGTGCCCATCAGCTCGAGCAGCTCCTTCACCTTGGCAAAGTGCTTGCTGCGGCTTTGCGATATGGCACCCAATGAGAAGGAGAGCGCATCGGGTTCACTGGTGAGCTCGCATATGCCTGCTCCCTGCATGGTAGCACCCCACGCTACGGTGCAGCCCAGTACGCGCTCTTCGCCCAGCAGGGCGGCAATCTGCACCTCGGGCAGACCGTTCTGGAAGGTTACGAGCACGCCATCGGCCGCTAAGTAATCGTTGAGCATCGCCACCACCTCGGCATTGTGTTGCTGCTTGGTCATGAGGAAGATGATGTCATACTCGCCGCTCATCTCCTCGGGGGTATAGGCCACTACCTGTTGGGTAAACTGCACCGTGCCTACGACCTGTGCGCCCTTCTCCTTCAGGGCTGCCACATGGGCTTTGTTGCGATTTATGAGTTCGATGGCCACACCCGCCTTGCTGATGTAGGCCCCAAGTATTGTGCCCAGTGAACCGGCACCATAGATTGCTATGCGCATAATGCTTTATCTGTTTTATGTGGTTTTACAATTTTTTTAATTAAGGGCGATTAAGGGATACTAATGTAGTCCCAACACCTTAACTGACCGCAAATATACACAATCTTCCCACAACGCCCCCATATTACCCCCACTTTTTTTTCACCCCTAATTGCCCTTATCACCCCACCCTAAAATCAGAGCCCTCCGATGATTCCAACGGACGGCTCTGATTTTTTTATTGCAAGGCTCTAATAATCTTATCAGACGGCTCTGATTTTCGGATAATTGCTCGTCAAGTAGAGCTGCTATGCGATGCATCTGATAGTAAGATTTGAATTTGATGTCGTAGACAGCATCGTAGTGCCACTCCGTGAAAGGACGCACAAACATCGTTTGCGAAATGTTTTTTAATGAATGATAATCGAGCGGCACGCGACACGTCGTTGTGGGGAATATAGATTCTATATAACAGCAGAAACCGCGGTAGTCTGTCCCATCGGGATAGATACCACGGTCTACCAATATGCGGAATATCGCCTGCCAGTGCACCTTGCGCGTGACGAGGTAACGACCGCTGTCGTCTTTGTAGTCTATCAGCCTTTTTAGGGCTGGTGACAACTTTTCATTGGCGTTGTTAAACTCTGGAAAAATTCTTGCTTCAATTTTTTCCACTCTCTTTTTGAGTTCTGCAACTTGCTGCATCAATTGTTTGATTAGTTCTTGTTCGGTCATGGTGTTTTTTATTTAAGAATTAATAAAGGGATGCTCATCTTACGATGAACATCCCCTCCAATTTAAACATTCACTAAAGAAAAATTTTCTATTATATTAATTACAAACCTTTCAGGCTAGTATTAATCTTTGTTCCATAGATTGCCCCAATCGCCGCGGCGGTTGTTGCTGAGGATTTCTTCGCCTCCGTTCTCTTCGCCTCCAACGATGCCAATATTGGGGCCACCGGGGTTACTGGTAGCGATTATTGTTGTCGGTTCAATGTCTACAAACTCCATCTGAGGAGCGATATATGCTTTCTTTTCCATAATCATCTAAAATTTTCGTCTTCGTTTTCGTCTTCGTTTTCGTTAGAAGATTACCTTCTTACCATTTACAATATAGATACCTTTCTCCATCTTCTCTACGCGGCGACCCAGCAAGTCGTAGATGGCTGTTGGCTGTTGTCCGTTGTCTGTTGCCTCCATATCAATTGAAGTTTCTCCACCTGCGAAATGAATGCGGATGGCTTTTGCTCCTGCGCTGCTTGTTTCGGTGAGGTTGAGGTATGCCTTGAAGCCATTGATAGGCTTGGTGCCGGTGTACATCTTGAAGGCTACGCCCTCCTTGGTGCCATCGCCGTCGTAGTCGTGCGTCTGCAAGGTGAAGGGGTTGCCGCTCTTAGCGGTAGTGGCTACGCTACCTACAAAGTCGCTTGCTACGGCTGCCACACCAGTAGTAATCTCAAGCTCGTGGTTGGTTTCCTCTGAGCCTTCGGCGCGATAGAGCACCACACCGGTGTTGGCAGGGATGGTCTCCAGCTCGGTCAAGGTGAGCTCGTCCTGAGCATCGTTGAGCGTGCCTGCGTATGCCTTCACGCCCTCGGGGAGGCTCAGTGCCACGGGAGTGTAGAGTGTGCCATAACCAATGGCTGCGATGGTGATGGGCAGGGCATCGACCTCTTCGAGGATGAGGTCGTGCTGTGCACAGCTATTGCCGCTACAGTGGTCGGTGTAGTAGCTGCCATTACTTGAGTTGGCATGTACATAAGAGCCACATACGATGTTGTATTTTCCTTTGGCGCGTGTGCTGGCACTGAATGTGGCTGTTGTTTTGCCACCCACTGCCTGCAAGCCGCGGTCATTGCTATGCTCGCGCAAGCACTGGCCGGCAGCATAAGAGTACAAAGCATCATCATAGTATACCCAGATGGAGGCGGCACCTGTCTCGGACGTAAACTGCAAGCCCTTGACGCTTGATGCAGTGCTCTGCATGTAGAGTTTGCCTGCATTGCCATAGTCGTAGGCCACGCGGAAGAACTGACCAGACTGGGGCATATTAAGTGTGGCTGCATCGAGCAGAGCCTTATAGCTGTTGAGGGTATTGAGCTTCACGCTGCTGCTGCTCTCCATCGCTGTGCGTATAGCAGCCAAGTTGGTGTCGCCTGTGGGCTTGTATTGTCCGAGGCCATCACCATACATGCCTGAGGCAAAGGGCTCGGTGATAGAGGCTATCAGCGCTGCGTAGTCGGGAGCTTCAGCGAACTTAAACCATGCGCCAGGATGCCCCTTTCCACTATAGTGAGTCGCATAATGATACCCCGTAGCGCTTGTAGAGCAGAGGTAACCTGTAGTGCCACCAACATCGGCTTTCAACGCATAGTCACCATAACATTTATCACCTTGTTTTACGAGGTCGAGCTCAAAGGCTGTCGCGTTAGATTCATCCACATACTTCACGTTCTTGGCATTGCCACCCGCTACGTCTGTTGCTTGGATAAACTTGCCCGTGAGCTTGTTCTTAAACTTGAAGGTAAATCCGTTATCTACGCTATATACTGCCCAACTGATTTTGTCGGCATTGTCTAAAGTATTGTACGAGCTATTACCATAAACTATGTATTCTGTCACTTTGGGGACAAATTCATCATTAGCAGTGCTTGCAGAGAGATAAACGGGAAATCTTTCCGATTCACCATTACCATTGGCAGGCCAATAGATATTGTGCCATACGGTCGTTCCCTCGTTGCTCACCTTGAAGGGGAGGGTCACGCTATTGGTATAGGTATATACGCCATTCTCCATGCTGAGGGTTGCTTCATCTCCGAGAGTAATGAAGGCGTACTTTGCAGTGAGTGCAGTGGCTACACCATCGAGCAGGCAGGTTACCTGGTCGTGGTATTCGTTGCCCTGGGCATCGGTGAGCACGACATTGATGGCCTGCGTTGCACTGAGGTCAGCATCCTCGCTGAAGTAGTTACCCTTGGTGATGTTCTCGATGGTGAGGGGCATGTATACCATGCTGTAGCCCTTGGTGTAATCATCATCATAGCAGGGAGCCTCCTCGAAGAAGAAGGCAATCTTGCCGTCGTTCTGCATCACCATGGTGCTGTAGGCACTCAGCTGGGTGCTCACCTGCATGCCCTCGACCCAGTCGGAAGCAATCTGCGAAGAGGTATAGTTGGTATTGTCCACCTCCTTGTACCAGATGGTCACGTCGCGACGGTCATAGAGGCCGCCACCACCCTTAGGCTGCGACTGCAAGAGGAGCTTCACGGCTGTGCCATCAGCTTTCTTGGCATCGACGAGGTAGATCTCACCGTTACAGGTGTTGCTACCGCCATTGTTACAGCCATTCACGTTGGTATTCCAAGAACCTGCATTGGTAGCCTTGTCGGTGTAGGTGAACACGTTGAACTGACGTCCACCACCACGGCGTACGCTGAGGAGAATCTGCCCGCTGGGCAAGATTTCTACCTTAGGCTCATCGTTCGTAGTCACGTGATTTTGGCTACCGCCAAGAATGCTCCATGTGAGACCAAAGTCGTCGGTATAGATTACATAAATGGCATTGCCTACACCCTCTTTTCTGATGAGCATAGCGCCGTAGATACGTGCAACGCCTGTACCATTATAGTTCTCATCAACGGCAAGCAAACCGCTACCGAAGAAGGCGGTGTAGCCATTCTTGATGGTGGCATCGTCGCCGATGAAGAGGGTCTCTGAGATGTCCTCGGGGTTTGTCCAGTTCTCGCCACCATCCTCGCTGATGATGCGCACGGTGCGGTTATGGGCTGTTGCTGTACCATTACCAAACATTACGTCGCCTGCAGCACCCATCACGAGCACCTTCTCGCCCACTACAGCGATGGCAGCATCACCATAGGCGCAGTCATTAGTACCACGTACACCTGAACACTTGGCGATGGTCTTGGTCGCGCTCCATGTCTTACCATTGTCGTCGCTCATGCGAATGACGAGGTCGATACCAGGATTAGCCGTGCCGAAGTTGTAGCGGCCTATGTCATCGAGGCTATAGCGATAGTCGCTCACCGCAATGAGGCGGCCTGTAGAGGTCTTGCCGATGGCGGGGATGCGGTATGAGAAGGGATCATCATCATAGAAGAGCGTCACCGCATCGGTGGCCTTGAACTTGGCCACGAGAGGGTTCTCGGCTGTGATATTGTTCTTCAGGTCATCGGTAAGTGTGAAGCTCTTGCCCAAGTCTACACCACCGAAGCTATAGCCTTGGAACTCGAAGCCGCGGTATTCGCGAGTGAAGTCAATAACATCACCCACATTGTTGTAGCCTGCATAGCCCACTTCCATATTCTTCAGTGTGAGCTTGGTCATGGTCACACCGCCGTCCAGAGTGGCTCTCATGCTACCGAAGTGGGTGTTGGGGTTGTTCTCTTCCAAACCACCCACCTCGACCTTCACTGCCATAGCCTTGTCATAAGCATCCACCTTGGCCGCAATCACTGCAAGCTCTTCGATGGTCAAGGTCTTCACCTTTGTCACCTTGTGGCTATTGCCATTGTCGTTAAGGTCATTCCATCCACCACTCCAGGTGATAAGTCCCTCACCAAAGTTTCCACTATGGTTTACCGCGCCTTTGCCGTCGGTAGAGAACATGATGGGGTATCCTGTTTTATTGCCAGTCTTGAAGGTCAGTGTCTTTCCTGCAGGGTTCTCCACAAAGGGCACTGAGGCGTTACCTGTACTCTGTACACCCATAAACTGCTGCTTACCGAGGTTGTAGAGGTAGTAGTTGCCATTGTTTGACTTGTAGACGATCCACTGGAAGTTGGCATTATCAGGAGTCTTGTCAGCATCAGCTACAGATGTTCTTGCTGTAGAGATAACATTGTTGCTCGCTGTAGCACCCATCCAACCGAGTGAAGTAACGAAGGTGTAGGCATCACCATTACGGAACTCCTTGGGCTCGTCAAGTTCGGTGAACACCTTTG
>JBGVOS010000155.1:0-27422 GCA_045126595.1 Bacteroidaceae bacterium
ATCGTTTAAACTTTGAAATTAGAGATTATTCAGAACAAGGTAATAAATCTGCAGAGGGTAAAATAAGTTGTGAACTCTTTTATCGATTAATAAACGAGTTGTTAAAAACAAAAAAGTAACAAGCTATGGTCGATATTTTTGCCGAATTTGTAAAAAGCGACACCAAGTAATAAAATTCTTTCCCAATATGATAGAGATTGAGAGTAAAGTAAATATAAATAGAATATGAAAAAAGTATTATTGACAATGGTGGTTGCACTGATGGCCACGGTGAGTGTGAGTGCACAAATTCCCAAACGTTATAACACTGAAAACTCCAGACGTGGAGTAGAATTAGTGGAAGAGGGAAAAGTCGAAGAGGGGTTGAAGTTCTTAGAGGCAGAACTAAAAGAGCATCCGAAGAATCCATTTACCAGCTTCTATATAACAACCGTGTATATGGAACTGGAACATTATGACAAGGCATTGGAGTCTGTAGATACGGCCTTGAAGTATCTGCCCAAGAGATGCAAAGAGATGAGAGGAATATCTCATGCACTAAAAGCGACTATATATTGCTATTCTAAAGAGTGGGAAGAGGCCGCCGAACAACTGACCTTAAGTTTGTCAGTGTTTCCCGAGGAAGAATACGAGCATCGAGCTGTTGCACACAGACAGCGAGGCGAGATATACTATAACATGAAGCTGAATGAACTCGGAGAACAGGATTTCAAGAAGGCTGAGGAGTTGAAGGCGTTGGTGGAAACTAAATAGAAAAGTTGAAAGATGAAAAAGGTAATCTGTTGCGCCATGGTCATGGCGATTATGTTATGCGGTTGCACCAATAAAGCATCTCGGGAAAAATCCTCTGCGGCTGTGATGGAACTATTGAACCAAGCTTATAAGCAGGGTGAGTGGGAAACGACATTGATGTATCTCGATAGCTTGCAGAAGATGAATATAGGAGGTAATCTTCTCGCTATCGAAGCGGAATGCTACATTGGACTGGGCAATTATGATAAGGCTATCGGTATATTGCAGGGTGGACTGGATTCTGCCGAGATAGAAACGATTCACTACTTATATAACACATTGGGCACAGCATACTATTATAAGGGAGAGCTTGGTAGGGCTGAAGAAATGTACAAAAAGACAATAGAACTGCGCCCTACATATGCTCGTCCTTATATCCATCTGGCTAATCTATATGAACAGTCAAATAACAAGGAGGCCAGCATCGCATATTTCATGGATGCAGTAAAGCTGTTTGCCGAGAATGAGTTTTATGATGAGGTGGTAGAGTTTACAAGCCGTGTGTTGGATATGGACTCTACGAACATTGAGGCATTGAAGTTCCAGCAATATGCTTTGTTTACAACCGGCGAGTACAAGTATGCTTTAAGCATCGGAGGGTATTTGGATGATTTGCTGGAGAATGCAAAACAATGGGATGACCGGTATGTGAACTGGCTGTTCACAGGCCTTAGTGCTTATCGCTGTGGTGAGTATGAATTGGCTCGTGACCTGATAGGTAATGCTATGAAGTCTCAAGAAGTTGCAGAGGTGTATGGATGGTTGGGGCATTGCTATCTGTCTGCCATATTTACTAAACAAGGAAACGCTGTTGCTGCGGAGGCGGCTATGAATGCGGCTAAGGAGATTGAGGAGAAAGACGTGAAAGAGTTTATTGAGGAGTTGGTTGCTTATAAGGTTCCCGAGTAATAACCTTGGAAGCCTTGCAGATTGTTTGCCCTAACCCCTCATCCTTGTCCTATTCCCACCCAATCCCCAAGCCAATCAAAAAGAACGAAGCCATGAGGCATTAGGAAAATGCAAGAAGCAAGCAGAAAATAAAGACCCGATAACACTCTGCCACGAGAGTGGAAAAGTCTATACCTCCGATTCCTATCGTGTGTAAGCAAACCGCAGGATTTGCTAGAAAAATGCTACAAAATTTCTGTACAGGATTTCTCTGAGTTTCGTTTGGTGTAACAATCTTTTACTGCGAAGAAGCAAACTTAAAATGGATTTTCCACTAAGCAAATACAGTGTACATCTTCAAGTTTACCACAACTTTACGTAGTATTTGTCGCTAATATGCATAAAATGCACTAACTTTATAAAGTTAGGCGGCGGCTCGGAAAAATGCAAACAAGTTTGCTTTTTCGCTCGCCTTGCACTAATTTTGCCTCTAATTAGAAAGAACGAAAGAATGGAAGAAAACTTTGACATACGCCGACAGCAGTTCGGAGGCAAGGACAAGGACTACGAGAATGCGCTGCGCCCGCTCCACTTCGAGGACTTCTCGGGACAGGACAAGGTGGTGGACAACCTGCGCATCTTCGTCAAGGCGGCCCGTCTGCGTGCCGAGGCCTTGGACCATGTGCTGCTGCACGGCCCTCCCGGATTGGGCAAGACCACACTGAGCAACATCATCGCCAACGAGCTGGGCGTAGGATTCAAGATAACGTCGGGCCCCGTGCTCGACAAGCCGGGCGACCTTGCCGGTCTGCTCACCTCGCTCGAGCCCAACGACGTGCTCTTCATCGACGAGATACACCGTCTGTCGCCTGTGGTGGAGGAGTACCTCTACTCTGCGATGGAGGACTACCGCATCGACATCATGATCGACAAGGGCCCCTCGGCACGAAGCATACAGATAGACCTCAACCCCTTCACACTCGTGGGTGCCACCACACGCAGCGGTATGCTCACCGCCCCGCTCCGTGCCCGCTTCGGCATCAACATGCACCTCGAGTACTACGACAACGACGTGCTCTCACGCATCATTGCCCGCTCGGCCGAGATTCTTGGTGTGCCCTGCAGCAGCGAGGCAGCCGGAGAGATTGCCCGCCGCAGCCGCGGTACGCCCCGTATCGCCAATGCGCTGCTGCGCCGTGTGCGCGACTTTGCTCAGGTGAAGGGCACGGGCGACATCAACCTGGAGATTGCGCAGTATGCCCTCGAAGCGCTCAACATCGACCGCTACGGACTTGACGAGATAGACAACAAGATACTCTGCACCATCATCGACAAGTTTGGTGGCGGCCCCGTAGGCCTTGGCACCATTGCCACAGCCATCGGTGAAGATGCGGGCACACTGGAAGAGGTGTACGAGCCATTCCTCATTAAAGAGGGATTCCTCAAGCGCACGCCTCGCGGACGCGAAGTGACCGAGCTGGCCTACAAGCATCTCGGCAAGAGCGTATACCAGAATATTCGCGGATTGTTTGATTAAAGTCTATTTCCCACACCAATGATTTTATTCTCACACAGATCTCACGAATCTCACAGAAGCATACATCGCTATCGCTCGTATGTAACCATCCGGATGGCAAACGCGAGTGAAACGATGCGTTCTTCTGTGAGATTCGTGAGATCTGTGTGAGACAAAATATCAATCGATTCACACGCTATGAGACTTCTATTTACATTACTTTGCGTTTGCTTTGCATTAGGCTGCACCAACAAGAGCAGCAAGCCGAAAGAGGAGCCCACGGCTACGGTGACAGGCAAACATATTGAGGGAAGCGCAAGTCCTTCTGTGTACATCTATAATCACAGGAACAATAGCGAGGTAGTACATTTTGGATACAATTACACCAAAGAACAGTTGGATTCGGTATACGGTACTTGCAGCCATTATGTAGCTGACGAAAAACAGAGTGGTTCTTTTTATAGATATGATGAAAAAGGCATACGATTGGACTTTGGCAACGACATAGAGAATCACCTCAACTCCGTTACAATATATAAGGATTACTATACCCTTCACATCAGCGATAATGTAGAAGTCAGGGTAGGCAATAATGTCAACAAACTAAAACTTTCAGAGAACCCCGACTTCAAGCTATACGAACAAGAAGAAGTCTACGGCATAACGCGCATTATTTATCAGGTCTATCCCGAATGTGACTGCCCAGGCTTATTCATTATCGAAGATATAAACGACACTATCACCTCAATACGCTACGACGACATTTGCCTATAACATTCAAATAAGATTCTTATGACCAAGGTATCGGAAAACCCTTTCAAAAACCGAACAAGCAGACAGATCAACAGCCACACGGCACTGATGATTGTTACGTCACTGTTTGTCACCTCCTACTTAGTATCCAATGTCATGGCCGTCAAGGTCATCAGCCTCTTCGGAGTGTTCTATTTTGATGCCGGCACCATCACCTTCCCCTTCGCCTACATGCTGGGCGACGTGCTCACCGAGATATGGGGCTTCCGCACGGCCCGCAAGGTGATTTGGATGACCTTCGTGTGCAACATCATCATGGTGCTGTGCACACAGATAGGTGTGTGGCTCCCCTCGCCCGACTACTTGGCCGAGACGGCCAATGCCTACAATCACATTTTCAACTGTGTCCCCCGTATTGTAATCGCTTCATTGACCGGTTTCCTCCTGGGCGAACTGTCCAATGCCTGGCTCATGGAAAAGATTAAGGAGAAGACCAAGGGCAAGCGTCTATGGGTGCGCACCATAGGCAGCTCTGCCGTGGCCTACCTCTTCGACAGCCTACCCTTCGTGCTCATCGCCTTCCTCGGCGTGGTCTCCACACACGACCTGCTGCTGATGATTGCCTTCCAGTATGGAGGCAAACTGCTCATCGAAGCAGCATTCGGCACACCCATGGCGTATGCTGCCGTGCATGCCATACACAAGTTCGTGAGAAAGTAAAGCCGTTTTTAAGCTGGCTCCATTACAGCGGATGATCCTCGTAGAAGGCACGCATGCGCTCCTCCATCACGGGGTAGAGCTCGTCACGCATGCGTGAAGTGCAGGCGCGTACCCCTTGCTGCTCACTGCCGGTGGTCGAGAGCGATATGCTGCTCACACCGTAGTAGAGGAGTTCGGTGAGGAGTTCGCCCCCCGTCATGTTGCCATAGCCGATGGTAAAGAAGAATCCGTCGCCCACAGGCTGTGTGGCATCGTAGTCGTAGACGATGTGGAAACCGTTGTCGGTGAAGATGCGCTTCATCTGCTCGGCACGGCGGGCATATTCGCGCGTGTCGTCCACAAAGTTGATGGTGCCCTCGGTGGAGAGGCGCAGCATCTCGGCATAGGCATATTGCGTCGAGGCCGTACAGCCCGAGGTAATCATATAGAGGATAGAGGCCACGAGGGTCTGCCCGAAGACACCGGCATCGTGGTAGCGCTCGGCAAGTGCGGGATAGTGGCGCTCGAAGAGTTTGTCGCTGATGGCAATGAGGGCCATGCGCTGACCGGCATAACTGAATATCTTCGATGACGAGAGCATGAGGATGTAGTTGTCGGTGTAGCGGGCCACGGTAGGTGCAAAGGGCGGCTCGAAGGGGTGGCCGAGGTCACGGCGATAGTCCATACAGAAATAGGCTAGATCCTCCATCACGATGACATCATACTGTGTCGCCAGGCGGCCGATGATGGCCAATTCCTCCTCTTCGAGACATATCCATGCCGGGTTGTTGGGGTTGGAGTAGATGATGGCCGCGATGTCGCCCTTGGCAAGCATGCTCTCCAGCTTCTGCTCCAAGGCTGCACCGCGGTAGCTGTAGATGTCAAACTCCTCCCACTGGGCACCAATGATGCGCAGCTGTGACTTCTGTATGGGAAATCCGGGGTCGATGAAGAGCACCTTGTTCTTGCCGGGTATGCGCTGTGTGCAGGCTATGAACGCGCCGTACGAGCCGGCCACGCTGCCCACCGTAGGCACACAGGAGCGCGGTGTGATGTCCACATCGAGGAATGCCTTGACAAAGCGCGAGGCGGCCTGTTTGAGTTCGGGTATGCCGTCGGCTGCCGGGTACTGCGACCCTACGCCGCGGTCGAGCGCGGCCTTCTCGGCCTCCACGCCATAGCGGTTTACGGGGAGTCCGGGAGAGCCCTGATCCATGCGGATGAAGGGGATGCCCGTCTCGCGCTCAAGGTACTGGGCCATGAGCAGCACTTCGCCGATGGTGGCGGTAGAGAGGTTGGCGATATGGAGTTCTTGGGCGGCACGAGCCACCAGTTCTTCGCTGAAGATTTTCATGAAAATGGTATTTGTGTCATTATGAGCAACGCGAAGAATATCGCAAGGTGCTCAGGATGACATACATTGTATTACTTATTATCCAGTCCCAAATCAAATGCCTTGAGGTTGTCGGCCACCACCTTCTCGCCCTTGGCCGCAAACACACGGGCTATGCTCTCGCGCAGCTGGTCGGGGGTGAGTATCTCCATGTAGCGGGCGGCCATGCCGAGCAGCACCATGTTGGCACTCTTGGGCAGGCTGTGCTCCTTGGCCACCTCCTCGATGGGCAGGGTAGCCACATGGGGCAGCGCGGCCAGTTCGTCGGCCAGGGCAGCCTCATCGGGGTAGTTGGGGATATTCTTGAAGGGGTGCGATGAACTCACGATCCATCCCTCGCCATTCAGGTAGGCGAGGTAGCGCAGTGCCTCCATCGGCTCCATGGAGATGATGAGGTCGGCAGCGCCCTGACGTATGAGGTCTGAGTATATGGGCTCGGTAGAGAGCCTCAGGTTGGATTGCACGTCACCGCCACGCTGGCTCATGCCGTGCACTTCGGCCTGTTTGAGGTGAAGACCTGCCACGGTAGCGGCGTCGCCTATGATCGTGGCGATGGTGAGGATGCCTTGGCCGCCTACTCCGGCCAGTATGATATCTTTTTTCATTACTTCTGCTTGTTTTGTCTGAGTTTACGTTTCAATGTCTGCATACACTCGCGTCGGGGAATGATTACTGACACGCCGTCGTACTCTATCTCTTCACGGATAATGCGGGTAATCTCCTCCATGTTCTTAGGCAGGGGTACTACGACGCGCACGTGCTCGGGCTCTACGCCCAGGCCGAGGCAGATGGCCTCAAACTTATTGGTGCCGGCCGAGTCCTGTCCGCCGGTCATGGCTGTCGTAAGGTTGTCCGAGAGGATGACGGTGATGCGGCTCCTGTCGTTCACGGCATCGAGCAGTCCTGTCATGCCCGAGTGGGTGAAGGTAGAGTCGCCAATGACAGCAATCGCCGGATGCACACCGGCATCGGCCGCCCCCTTGGCCATGGTAATGGAGGCGCCCATATCCACGCAGCTGTCGATGGCGCGGAAGGGGGGCAACGCGCCCAATGTGTAACAACCGATGTCGCCGAAGATGCGTGCGTCGGCATACTCGGCAGCCACCCTGTTCAGTGCGTCATACACGTCGCGGTGGCCACAGCCCTGACACAGGGCGGGCGGACGCGGCATCACGTGCTGTGCATCCACATACGAGGGCTCCACGGTAACGCCCAATGCCGCACCCACACTGTCGGGAGTGAGCTCGCCCGTACGGGGCAGCGCACCTGTGAGGCGACCCTCCACGGGGTAGTCGGCGCCGAGCAGCGCCTTCACCTGCTCCTCCACCATGGGCTGACCGTCCTCGGCGATGAGCAACGATTCGCACTGCGCAGCAAAGGCCTTGATGGCAGCCTCGGGCAGCGGATACTGTGACACCTTGAGCACGGGGATGCCGAGGCTCGCGGGATTGTTCTCCATCACGTAGTTATAGGCGATACCGCAGGCGAGGACACCGAGTTTTGAATTCTGAATTTTGAATCCTGAATTATAGGGCGACTCCATCGAAGCCTCCTGCAATGCCGCCTGCTTCTCCACCAAAGCGGCATATTGGCGTCGGGCATTGGCCGGGAGCAGTACCCAGTGTGTACGCTCGTTGTCGGGGTTAAGCGGCTTCTGTGCCTGAGGCTCACGCACGGCAATCTCGGCACGCGAGTGGGCCAGACGTGTCACCACACGCATGAGCACGGGCAGCTTTAGCTCCTCGGAGAGGGCGTAGGCATAGGGCATCATGTCGTAGGCCTCCTGCTGTGACGAGGGCTCAAGAATGGGGATCATGGCAAACTTGCCATAGAAGCGCGAGTCCTGCTCGTTCTGTGACGAGTGCATCGAGGGGTCATCGGCCGCCAAAACGACCAGACCACCATTGACACCCGTGATGGCCGAGTTGACAAATGCGTCGGCCGCCACGTTCATGCCCACATGCTTCATGCATACGAGCGAGCGTTTCCCCGCATACGACATGCCCAGGGCAGCCTCCATAGCCGTCTTCTCATTCGTACACCAACGGCTGCGCACCTCGGGCGCATGGGCCTGTATATATTCGGTAATCTCTGTCGAGGGCGTGCCCGGATAGGCATACACGCCGCTGATACCGGCATGCAGGGCACCCAGTGCCACGGCCTCATCTCCTAACAATAGTTTCATATTTCCGTGATTTTACTTACAAATAGGCGACAAAATTAGTGCAACCCGAACAAAAAAGCAAAAAAAGAAGAGGACATTTCGTCCTCTCCTAATAATATATAATCAAGTGCTTATGAATATCATTTAGTGAAGGCCATGCCAATGCGCAAGCCGTCATACTGATTAAGCAGGGTATTGAGCAAAGCAAAAGTGCTATTGTTGCTCTTCGAACCTACGGCCTTAAGCAAACGGAGGAGGCCGTCGCTCTGATAGACCAGATTGATTGTACCTGCATCATACACCAGGTTGGCCACCGTCTTGAACATGCCAAAAGTCATGGTCAGTTCCTTGGTTTCCACATTGAGTTCATAATTACCTTCCACATAGCGCTCGCCCATCACAAACATGAATGTACCATCTTCATTAAAGATGATTGAGCACATTCCCTGCTTGATATTAAACTTAGCCAGGTATTGGTCCACCTTAGCCTCCAACTGAGAAGCCACAGCATCGCTACCCAATGTAGCCAACGCATTTTCGCTCTCGAACACGAAGGCTGAGCCCTTAAAGTTCCACGTTCCCACGATTGTATTCTGATCCACAGTCGTGAACGCATTGAGGATAGAACCCAACAAACCTGATACGACGCCACCCGTTGACAATGCCGTGCCATCGTTATTGGCTGCTGTTGAGCCATTGCCAGCCAACGAGTTCAGCAAGCTGCCCAACAAAGCAGCATTAGTATTGCCACCAGTTCCTACAGTCGAAGTCTGTGCGACAGGTGCCACTGTTGTAGTACCGGCAGAAGGGTTACTGACATTGTTCAATGTCAACACATTACCGCAAGAAGACATCATGCCCACGAGAGCACATGCTACCAATAACTTTTTCATAATCTATATCTTTTTATTGTTCTTATTCTTCTGTCTCGGTCTCTTCGGGAACAAAGTCGGTTATGCCAGCTTCAACAAGGATATTATACCACTGGATGAGTTTGCGCACGTGAGACATATATACACGGTCGCGGTCATAGTTGGGCAACACCTCGGCGAAGAAGTCGGCGAGTTCCTCGTTCGATGCCTTCTTGTGGTCGATGGTGCAGGCAGCGCCTTCGCACTTGTTCTTCACGTTTTCGAGCACTTGCCACAGGGGTACCTCTTCGTCGTCCGTATACATGGCGATATCGCCGAGCGACACCACTTTGTCCACGTTGTGGATGGGTATACGCTTCTTGGTTACATCGATGGCCTCTACAATGAGCATATTACGTCCGCTCGATACGAGCTTATACAAACCGGGCTTTCCGGCAACGGTCAATACTGTTCTAAGCATAATAGTTTTCTTTTTATGTTATAGTTTATAATTCCTTATTAGAAAGGCAAAATTAGTGCAAGCCGAACGAAATACCAAATTTCAACGAGCGAATGTAATGGAAAAGTTTACTTTTTCATTGCTGAGCGGCAGCGCGGTATGAAAGCGCTGCTTGCGACGGCTGAGCCTTTAGGGTCACAAAGGAGTGCTGCTTGCAGCTCTTTAGAAATTCAACAAAGTTAAATTTATTTGAATATTTCTGAGGCGCAGCCTAATTTCTGTCTGGGAGCTGCCCCAACAACTCCTCCAGCTGCGCTATCAGTGAGTGGCCGCCGTCATTACGGATAACCCTATCGGCCCGCTCCAGATATTCCTGTTCGCCCAATTGATTCTTCATTCGGTTACGCACGGCCTCTTCGCTTGCTGCATCGCGCAGTACGGCACGCTCCACACGCACGTTTTCGGGAGCATGCACCATCCATACGGCATCCACGTCGGACTCCATGCCCGCTTCGAAGAGTATGGCACTTTCTACGGCCACTATAGGACTACCCGTCCGCCGGGCCCAACGTCTGAAGTCGGCACGTACTGCCGGATGTACGATGCGGTTCACCACGTCCACCCTTTCGGTATGACCAAACATGTACGAGGCGAGATACCTTCTGTTGAGCCGTCCCGAGGCATCATACACCTCCGCACCCACAGCCTCGATGAGTGCTTTGCGTATTGCAGCCTCCCCGTCCATCAGCCGCTTGGCCTCACGATCACAGTCATAGACAGGCACGCCCATCAAGCGCAACAGACGTGACACCACAGACTTTCCGCTGCCTATTCCGCCCGTTACACCTATTATATATAGAGAGGGTTGCTGCATACCTTTATGACGGATAAAATATCAGAATCTCAAACCGGGTGTATTCATCTCGATGAGATAGTCCACCTCGACCGGCTCTATCACCACGTCGGTCACGTTCTCGGGCATCTCGTCGAGCATGAGCGCCACCTTTCCCGAAGCATTGTCGTGTATCTGGCTATGCCGCACCAGTATCCTGAAGTCCTGCTCAGACACCTCCCTGAAGTCGTCCAAACTCACGCGGAACGTCACCTTCACCTTAGACGGGAAGGTCTTCAACTGCTGCCCGTAGGGGAACATGTATCCCTCGACAGGCACCTGGACACTCTTGCTGACATAGGGGCTTACCCTCGCGCTCAACAACACTGCGGAGGGTTCGTAGTGCACGCCCCATTCCCCACTGCTCAACGGGAGTTCCTGCTTCACCGAGTCGGCCAGCTCCTCATACCGCACATACGGCGTATACACGGCCGTCATCGTATCGATATATTGGTGTGTGGCAAACACGGTCACGCTGTCAGGGATGAGCCTCACCTCCTCCACCACATGCTGACGGTCGGCCCCGACCACTCCTCGCAAGCGTACCGGAAGCCTCACACCGCGTGCATCGGCGGCGTAGTACTTCAGCGTGTCTGGCGTGACCTTCACGATCTGGGTCGACGAGTTCAGCCTGGCGTCCACCAGCTTGTTCAGTTCGGCGCCATAGATGGCCGTACGTCCCATGTGGGGATGCTGGCGGTAATCGATGTCCAGCGACTTCATCTTGCCTCGTGCCTTATACTCCACCAGCTTGTCGCCCTTGTCCTTGAGCACCACCTTCATCTCCTTGGGTAGCGGCTCGGTGAGCAGCACGTTGTCGGGCACGTTCTTCAGTTCCAACTTCACGGCGTAGGTCATCTCGTACTCGTGGTTCATCGTCATCAAGTACCAGAAGATGAACGCTGCGAGCAGGAAAAACAAAAACACAAGAAACTCCTTGGCATCATTGATGCGCAAGAAGTTTCTCACAAACTGTTTCGTCTGCTCCAGGTGATGTGGCTGTTTCTTTGCCATCGGGAGACGATTACTTCTGCTGTGCGGTGTTGGCCGACATATCGGCAAACACTGACGACTTGTCAATCTTAATCTTCACACCGCTGGCAATCTCCAGTACCACGATGCTGCGTCCGTTCTCGTTGATGATATCCTTCACCGTGCCATATACGCCACCGCTGGTCACCACCTGTGTGCCGGCAGTGAGGCTGTTGCGGAACGCCTCGATAGCCTTCTGCTGCTTGCGCTGCGGACGAATCATAAAGAACCACATGATAACAAACATCAGCACCAGCATGAAGATGGGCGATGCAAAGAGCGAGGCTGAGCCTCCTGCTGCTTGAGCTTCTAACAATAACATATTATTCCGTATTTTTTAAGTTAAACGTTTTCTTATTTATTTACTCCTTGTTCAATTTGTTCTCCCGTTTCAATTGATTAACAATCGAGTCGAGCATACCGTTGACAAAGCTGCCACTCTTGGGCGTGCTGTACATCTTGGCCACCTCGACATACTCGTTGAGCGACACCGTTGTCGGGATTGAGGGGAACGAGAGAATCTCGGCCAGTGCCACCTGCATGATGAGGATGTCCATGAAGGCAAAGCGCTCCATATCCCAGTTCTTGACATTGTTCTCCATCAGCTTACGGTAAGCATCGGCACCCGTGATGGCTGTGCGCAGCAGCTTGCGGGCAAACTCCTTGTCCTCGTCGTCCTTATACTCGGGCATCAGCTCCTGCTCGGCCCCGTTCTCCGGCTCAAATCGCTTGATGGTCTTCAGCACGAAGGTGTCCACGATGGCCTTGTCATCGTTCCAGTAGAGGCTCTGCTCTTCGAGCAGCTCGTCAATTTCGTCGTTCTGTGCGATGAAGGTGCGGTACAGCTTGCGCCACAGCTCGCGGTCGTCCTCGTAGCTCAGCGTCTCCTTCGCCATATATTCCTGGTACACCTCGCTCTGCTCGATGCGCTCGAAGAGGCGCTTCACGAAGTCGCCCTCGTCGTTCCACGAACGCTTCTGGTTGGCGCGGAACTCCTCCAGCTGTGCATTCTGCATCAGCTGTGCCATGAACGCATTGTCAATGAATCTCGTGTTGGGGTTGAGGTCCTCATATGTAGGACGCAACTTGTGGCGGCGGTTGTCGATGCGACGCTCGGCAAACTGCGTCAGCTCTATCATCAACAGCAACAGGCACTTATACAAGTCGTATGCTTTTGACAAACTATAGAACAACTCCTTCTCTGCAGCCTCCAGGGTCTTGCCTCCATTCTGGTAATAGGCATAGATGACCTGCACCACCTTCAATCTGATAAGAACTCTATTTATCATAACTCTTTATGAAATTTTGTGCAAAGATACAACAAGCCGAGCGGAGAACAAAATAAATAGTTTATTTTTTATCCCGAGGCGCCGTGTATCTTCTGCGACGCAGTCGCTAAAATTAGTGCAAGCCGAACGAAACATCAAAAGGCCAGGATGTATGAGCACCCTCGTACTTGCTTTCCGTTTTTGTGAAAGAATATTTCGCAAGATAAAAAAGCGAAAAGAGTTTACGGAGCGAACAAAAGATTGTACCTTTGCCTTGAAATATAAAACGATGAATACAACAGCACGCAATACCCGTTGGCAGCGCTTCGTGACTGAAATGCGCTCCACCTACAAGTCAATGGACACCGAGGAGAAGTGGGACATCTGGGTCGTCCGCCCTATAGGCTTCGTCGAGGCCTCGGTGTGTCGCCGTCTCCATATCCACCCCAATGCCATTACCATCGTCTCCATCCTCTTTGGTGCGGCATCGGGCTACTTCTTCATACCGGGCAATGTGGAAATGGTACTCATCGGTGCGCTGTTGCTCTTCTTTGCCAACACGATGGACAGTGCCGACGGTCAGCTGGCCCGTATGACCAAACAGTACACCATGCTGGGCCGTGTGCTCGACGGCTTTGCCGGTGATGTATGGTTCGCCTCCATCTACCTGTTTATGATGGCCCGCATGTTTGTCCTGCCCATCCCCTTCACCGCGACAGCATGGGGCTGGTGGGGAGTGGCTGCAATCGTCGTGTGCGGCCTCGTGTGCCACTCTACACAAAGCACCATCGCCGACTATTACCGCAATATCCATCTGCACTTCCTTGCAGGACGTGACTACACCGAATTGGTGCGTTCATCAGACTTGACAGCCCGTCGCAAGAACATCACCTCGTGGCACGGATGGTTTGAGTGGCTGTGGCTCTTCTTCTATGCCAGTTATACCCGCAAACAGGAGAATTGGACCCCCAAGCTACAACGACTCCTGAGTGCTGTGGGAAAACGTCCGGTCAAGGAACTACCCGAGGAGTTTCTACGTGAGTTTCGCACCCAGAGCCTGCCGCTGATGCCCATGACCAATATCCTGACCTTCAATTCCCGCTTCTTCGCTCTGGTCATCGCGATGCTGCTCGGCATGCCGTGGCTCTATCTCTTCTATGAGATGGTGGTGCTCACCGTGCTGTTCTGCTACATGCGCCATCGCCACGAGACGATGTGCGAGAAGTTGTATCACAAATGGTTTGCCCATGAAAGCTAAGTACCGCAACCTCTTCTTTATCATCGGCATTGCGCTGTTGGGCGTGATGCTCTTCTCGCTCGACATGTCGTGGAGCGAGATATGGGCGGGCATATGCCGTGCAGGCTACTGGCTCCCCTTCAATATTGTCTTATGGGCAGGCATCTACCTGATGAATGCAGCCTCGTGGTATGTCATCATCAATGACAAGGAGCACACGCACGTCTCCTTTCCTTATATCTATAGACTCACCATCTCGGGCTATGTGCTCAACTATGTCACTCCGCTCGGCCTGCTCGGTGGCGAGCCTTACCGTGTAATGGAGCTAGCGCCTTACGTGGGACGCTCCAAGGCGGCCTCATCGGTCATCCTGTACTCGATGATGCATGTGTTCTCTCACTTCTGGTGCTGGCTGTTGGGAGTGGTTCTCTTCGTAGCGGTATATCCTGTTGACTGGGGCATGGGCATCCTGCTGGGTGTGGTAGCTACCGTGTGCCTGCTCGTCATCTACTTCTTCATGAAGGGCTATCGCAACGGACTGGTCGTCAAGACTTTCCGTCTACTCTCTCACATCCCCTATGTGAATCGCTGGGCACGCCGTTTTCATGAGCGCCATGCCGAGGATCTGCAACGCATTGACGTGCAGATAGCCGCCCTGCACGCACAGCGCAAGAGCACCTTCTATCTGTCGCTGGGATTGGAACTGCTGGCACGCATCGTGAGCAGCCTGGAGATTTATGTACTGCTGCGCATACTCACCCCTGAGGTGACCTTCGTCGACAGCATACTCATCATGGCCTTCTCTTCACTGCTGAGCAACCTGATGTTCTTCATGCCCATGCAAATAGGTGCACGCGAGGGAAGTATCGCCTTGATGTCCGAACGCCTGCATCTGACCGCAGGCTATGGCCTCTTCACTGGCATACTGTGCCGAGTACGCGAGCTCTGCTGGATAGTCATCGGACTCATATTGATAAAAGTAAAAGGTAAGACACATGAATAGCAGTATCAAAGGTATCATCTTCGACTATGGTGGCACCCTAGACACCGATGGAGTACACTGGTTCCATATCTTCCGTAAGGCCTATGCCGAACATCTGCCCCAAGTGAGCGAAGAGCAGTTGCGCGAAGCCTACGTCTACGCCGAGCGCTACCTTGCTACACATCGTGTAATTGAGCCTACCGATGACTTCTTGGCCATGCTGCGCAAGAAAGTGGCAATACAGGGAGTCTCCCTTTCCTTGGGAGAGGGATGGGGAGAGGCTATCGCCTTGTCTTGTGACGAGATGGTGCGCAAGCATATGGAACAGACACGCAAGGTACTCGATGCTTTGTCGGCCCGCTATCCTTTGGTCCTAGTATCCAATTTCTACGGCAACATCCACTCGGTACTCCGCTCGTACGGTCTCGACGGCTATTTCAAGGAGGTGGTAGAGTCAGCAGTTGTGGGCATACGCAAGCCCGACCCACAGATATTCGCTCTTGGCGTTGAGGCACTCGGCCTCCAGCCCAGCGAGGTGCTGGTGGTAGGCGATTCATACGGCAAGGATATTGCTCCCGCCCACAGTCTCGGGTGTCACACGATATGGATCAAAGGACAGGGATGGGAAAAGAAAGAAGAAAGCACCGACACCTCTTGTGCCGATGCTGTCATCACTGCGCTACCACAGATATTGGATATTATTTAATGGTCACATACACCACCTTCTTCTCGGCGAAGTAGGGTTCGCGGAAGTAGTCCTTCAAGTCGGTCATCTCCACGATGTGCTTGTAGGCGCGCGTCTCGTGCTGCAGCTCGCCGCCCTTCAGACAGAAGAGCCCGTTGGGGTAGCTGTTGCGTTGCTCCTTGGAGATGTTCTTGCGGCATATCTTCAACAAATCTTCGAGCGGCATCACGGCACGGCTTACAGCAAAGTCAAACAGTCCCTTCTCCTCCTCGCAACGGCAGTGGCGGAAGGTCACGTTCTCCAGCCCGATACTCTGTGCCACTTCGGTAGCCACACGTATCTTTTTGCCGATGCTGTCAACAAGATGGAACTGCGCCTCGGGGAACATGATAGCCAGCGGTATACCGGGGAAGCCGCCACCCGTACCAATGTCGAGCACGCGACTGCCAGGAGTGAAGCGTATCACCTTGGCTATGCCCAATGAGTGGAGCACATGGTGCTCGTAGAGGTTCTCGATATCCTTGCGCGAGATAACGTTAATCTTCGAGTTCCAGTCAGTATACAAGTCATAGAGCGCAGCGAACTGCTCTTGCTGGCGTTCGGTAAGGTTGGGGAAGTACTTGAGTATAGTCTGCATAATGATTGCCTTAATTTTCCGTGCGAAATTACATATTCTCGCGGAGAAACGAAAGATTTTGCCCGAAAATCCGTTTTTTTATCCGCAAATAATTACCTTTGTGTCTTTATAGACAAGAACTGCAACACACCTATATAAATATATGGCAAAGATTGTAACCTTAGGAGAGATTATGCTCCGTCTGTCCACTCCCGGACAGTTACGGTTTGTTCAGACCGATGTGTTTGATGTCGTTTATGGTGGCGGCGAAGCCAATGTCGCGGTGAGCTGTGCCAACTACGGCCACGAGGCCTACTTCGTAACCAAGCTGCCTAAGCATGAAATCGGGCAGTCGGCAGTAAACGCTTTGCGCCGGTTCGGAGTAAAGACCGACTATATAGCCCGTGGCGGCAATCGTGTGGGCATCTACTATCTGGAGACTGGTGCTTCGATGCGTCCCAGCAAGGTCATCTATGACCGTGCTGGTTCATCCATTGCAGAGGCAGACCCACAGGATTTCGATTTCGATGCTATCATGGAGGGAGCCGACTGGTTCCATTGGAGCGGCATCACCCCTGCCATCAGCGACAAGGCCGCCGAACTCACCCGTTTGGCTTGCGAAGCGGCCAAGCGGCATGGTGTGACCGTATCGGTCGACCTCAACTTCCGCAAGAAGCTGTGGACCAAGGAGAAGGCACAATCCATCATGCGCCCTCTGATGCAATATGTAGATGTGTGCATTGGCAACGAAGAGGATGCTGAGTTGTGCCTGGGCTTCAAGCCCGAAGCTGACGTGACTGCCGGGCAAACCGATGCCGAGGGTTACAAAGGCATCTTCAAGCAGATGGCTCAGGAGTTTGGCTTCAAGTATGTTGTTTCAACGCTGCGTGAGTCCTATTCGGCCACACACAATGGCTGGAAGGCCATGATATATAACGGCACAGCGTTCTACGTATCAAAGCACTACGACATAGCCCCCATCATTGACCGTGTGGGCGGTGGCGACTCGTTCTCGGGCGGTATCATCCATGGGCTTCTCACCAAGGCCACGCAAGGCGAAGCACTTGAGTTTGCCGTGGCAGCATCGGCACTCAAGCATACAATTCCCGGTGACTTCAACATGGTATCTGCCGAAGAGGTGGAGGCATTGGCCGATGGCGATGCAAGCGGACGTGTACAACGATAGCAATAAAGACACAATGGCAAGATTCAACAAGATACAAGTGCTCTCGGTGATGAAGAGCACAGGCATGGTCCCCGTATTCTATCATAACGACGTGGAGACTGCCAAGCAGGTGGTGAAAGCCTGCTACGAAGGAGGCGTACGCGCCTTTGAGTTTACCAACCGCGGTGACTTTGCCCACGAGGTGTTCGGCGAGCTCAACAAATGGGTGGCCCGCGAATGCCCAGAGATGATTATGGGCGTAGGCTCGGTAGTAGACCCGGCTACGGCTGCACTGTACATCCAATTGGGGGCCAACTTCATCGTAGGCCCGCTGTTCAACCCCGAGGTAGCCAAGGTATGTAACCGACGTCTCATCCCCTATACCCCGGGATGTGGCTCGGTGAGCGAGATTGGTGCAGCACAGGAGTGTGGCTGCGACCTCTGTAAAATATTCCCTGCCGGCAATGTAGGCGGCCCCTCATTCGTGAAGAACGTGAAGGCCCCCATGCCCTGGTCCATGCTGATGGTGACGGGAGGCGTAGAGCCCACGAAAGAGAATCTCACCGGATGGATTAAAGCGGGTGTGACATGCGTCGGAATGGGTAGCAACCTTTTCCCAAAAGAGGTGATAGCTGCCAAGGACTGGACATGGATTGCAGCCAAGTGCAAGGAGGCCTTCGGCTATATAGAAGAAGCGCGTAAGGACTAATACATAAATCCTCACGCGCTTGCATGTGATTCCGGTGGGATTCAAACCCACGACCTTCAGAACCGGAATCTGACGCTCTATTCAGCTAAGCTACGGAACCATTTTCGGAGCGCAAATTTAATAAATAAATAACAAATACAACCTATATTTGACAATAATTGTTTATTTTTGTCGCCGATTATAACAAAAGACATTACAACAATGAGCTATTTGATAAAGCCAGAAGGATACAAACCCATATTGGATTTGAAGCAAACCGAGCTGGCTATTAAACAGATAAAGGAGTTTTTTCAGCAGAATCTCTCGACTGAGCTGCGCCTACGCCGTGTCACTGCCCCCCTATTCGTGTTGCAGGGATTGGGTATCAACGATGACCTCAATGGCGTGGAGCGTGCCGTGACCTTCCCCATCAAGGATCTCGGTGATGCACGTGCCGAGGTTGTACACTCACTGGCTAAATGGAAACGTCTCACGCTGGCCGAATACAACATTCCCCAGGGTTATGGTATCTACACCGACATGAACGCCATACGCGCCGACGAGGAGTTGGGCAACCTGCACTCGCTCTACGTGGATCAATGGGATTGGGAGCGCGTCATCGGAGAAGAGAACCGCAACGTGGAGTTCCTCAAGAAGATTGTAGAGCGCATCTATGCCGCCATGCTACGCACCGAATATATGGTATACGAGATGTACCCGGAACTGAAGCCTACGTTGGCCGAGGAGATACACTTCATCCATGCCGAGGAGCTGATGCAGATGTACCCCGACCTCACCCCCAAGGAACGCGAGCATGCCATTGCCAAGAAGTACGGTGCCGTATTTATTATAGGTATAGGCGGCAAGCTCACAAGCGGCGAGCCGCACGATAACCGTGCGCCCGACTACGACGACTGGTCGACCCCGAACAGCGACGGCTACAACGGCCTGAACGGCGACATCATTGTATGGAACGAGCTCTTGGGCCGTTCGTTCGAGCTGTCCTCGATGGGTATCCGCGTCAACAAGGAGGTGATGCTACAGCAGTTGCAGCTCACTGGCAAGGAAGACCGTAAGAGCCTCTACTTCCACCAGCGTATTTTGGGCGACAAACTACCTCTATGTATCGGTGGCGGTATCGGTCAGTCACGTCTCTGCATGCTCTTCCTCAAGAAAGCCCACATCGGCGAGATACAGTCGAGCATCTGGCCCGAGGAGATGAGAAGCGAGTGCCGCGAAGCAAATATCCCGCTCATCTAATCCATACAATCACTATGGACGTACGCATCGAAGCCAGTTGGAAGCAGCGCCTGGCGCCCGAGTTCGAGAAGGACTACTTTGTCCGTCTCACCGAGTTTGTACGCCAGGAATATTCACGCACAACCATCTATCCTCCTGCCCGTCTCATCTTCAATGCCTTCGACCACTGTCCGTTCGACTCTACCAAGGTAGTGATCATCGGGCAAGACCCCTATCACGGTCCCGGACAGGCCCACGGGCTGTGCTTCTCGGTAGCCGAGGGAGTGCCCAATCCGCCTTCGCTGCAAAATATTTTCAAGGAGATACAGAGCGACTTGGGCAAGCCCCTTCCACCCAACGGTGACCTCACCCGCTGGGCAAACCAAGGGGTGCTGCTACTCAACGCCACGCTCACCGTACAGGCCCATCAGGCCGGGTCGCACCAGCGCAAGGGATGGGAGGAGTTCACCGATGCCGCCATACGCTGTCTCGCCGAGGAGCGCGAGCACCTCGTCTTCATCCTTTGGGGAGCCTATGCACAGAAGAAGGGTGCCTTCATTGACCGCAACAAGCACCTTGTACTTACCTCGGCACACCCCTCTCCCCTATCGGCCTACAACGGCTTCTTCGGTAACAAGCACTTCAGCCGTGCCAACGAATACCTTGCGTCATACGGCATTGCCGAGATAGACTGGTAGGACATAAAAATCGGATATACCCAATAAAAAAATTGGATAGAGTGAATAAAAAATTTGAGTATACTCAATAGAAAAAATGAGTATACTCAATTTTTGCAGAGAATATACTCATTTTTAACTCCCCCTCCCCCCCCAAAAAAACTCCACCAGACACTATAAAGCGATGTTCCGAAATCAGTTGACCAGCTGACCGAGGCATCGTAACGCGCTCATGTTCAACGTCCTACAACGGTCAACCCGGTCAGCTATAGCTGACCGAGCAAAGCAACTGAAAGTCAACCCCATAACACAACAAGGTCAGCTAGTCAGCTGATTTCCCCAAACTGTTTTTTTATCCTTTTTGGCGCAGATTATAGCTCCAAGAAGTTCTTCAGAATCTGTGCGCCCACAGCACCGCTCTTCTCGGGGTGGAACTGCGTGCCGAAGAAATTGTCACGCCCGAGCGCTCCACTGAACGCATTGATATACCGAGTCGTGGCAATGGTATCCTCGCACAGCTCGGGATAATAGGAGTGAACATAATAGATGTAGGCCCCCTCGTCAATATCACGGAAGAGGGGCGACTGCAGGTTGGTAATCTGATTCCACCCCATGTGAGGGACTTTCAATGCCGACAGTTCCCCTTCGGGATGAGCCGAAGGCTGAAATCTCTTGACCCGCGTACGGAAAATGCCCATGCACTGTGCATTGCCCTCCTCGCTGCTCTGGCACATGAGCTGCGTGCCCACACAGATGCCCAGTACGGGCTGAGTGAGTGTAGGTATAAAGCTGTCGAGCCCACGCTCGGCCAGCTTGGCCATAGCCGAGGAGGCCTCGCCCACGCCTGGAAGTATCACCTTATCGGCCTGCGCCAAAATGATCTTGTCATCGGTATACACCCACTCGGTACAACCCACACGACGGAGCGCATTGGTCACCGAACATATATTTCCTGTATCGTAATCTACTATCGCTATCATACATCAGTTTCTATAGAGCAGCAAATTTAATATATACAGGGCAAAATATCAAACTGTGACAACAAAAAGTAAGAAAAGTTTAACACGACCACCAAAGTTTCGGAAATAACAACGACATTTAACACCTTTTAAGAACAAAAATATGTATCTTTGTAAAATTATGTGCCGTACAGCATGTTTCAATAAAAGGACAGGACACGGCATTAACACATAAATTAAAAACATAAAACGACATAAAATCAATGAAAAGAAAAGGAATGATGCTGGGCGTTGCATTGGCACTTGGTGCAATGTTGGGCGCTTGCTCACAATCAACAGAATTTAATGAGCAGTTTGAAAAAGGAGAAGGACAATTGTCATTGGTACTGGGCACCGAGGCCGACTTTGCCAAGGCCCGTTCCCTGTCAGAGTCTACCTACAAGAACGTAGACAATTACACCGTAATCGTAACCGACAAGGACGGCGTGGAGAAAATGAACTGCAAAGGTTCGGAAGTAGCATCCAAGATGCCACTCACACTGAGCATCGGCAGCTACTCGGTACGTGCATTCTACGGCAAGGAGCATCCCGCCTCACGCGACGAGTTCTATGTACTCGGCGAGGCATCGGGCTCTATCAAGGCCAACCAGAAAGAGAGCATCGAAGTTATATGCGAACCCACATGCGGACGTATCAACGTGAACTTCGACAAGACCATGTCGACCTACTTCAGCGACTACAATGTAACATTTACCGGAACCAAGGCATTGGGTACGACAAGCATCGATTGGCTGAAAGGCGATACCGAGCCCTGGTATGTGCAGCTCATGGAGGGAGGAGAGACCATCACCTTCACCATCACCACAACGACCAAAGATGAATACCTCAACAACAACCAACAGAAGGTAGCTACCAAAACCGGCTCCTTCAAATTGGGACGCAACAAAGGATACAAGATGAATATCAATGCCAACTACACACCTACCGCTGTAGGAAACATCGAAATCGACATCACCATCGATGAGAGCACCAACGACAAGCCCGTGGACATCGAAGTACCCATCGAATGGGTGTAATTATTAGTTGAACACATATATATAATAGAACTATGAATATCTCAAAAAACATATTGGTAGGTATTGCCATTTCTCTTGGTTTAGCCTCTTGCGTAAACGAAGAGTTCCCCACATCAAGTTCTCGCCAGGGTTCCATGACGCTGAACATAGACAAGGTGGCTCCGGCCGTTGTCCGCTCTGTAGAGACCGCCGACTACCCTGTAACCATCTACTCGATGACCGAAAACAAAGAGATTGCCTCTTATGAAAGAGCTGATCAAGTACCCAGCCAGATTAAGTTGGCCGTAGGCAACTATTATGCCGAAGCACACACTCCCGGACAGATGGAGAAAATCATGGAGACTCCATATTATGCAGGCCGCGATGAGTTTGAAATCCTTCAGAACATCAACACCATCTCTACCGTCGTTTGCCGTATGGCCAACGGACGCATCCACGTTAACTACAGCGATGACTTCACCCAAGCATTTGCCAACTGGACAGTGACCATCACCGACGGAGACGAATCGGCCATCATCTACACCTACGAAAAAGATGGTTTGAGCCCTACCCCTCTGTATATCAACTGGAAAGAGAATGTCAAGGAGTTGAAGGTGAACTTCGTGGGTACCACACTCTCAGGCAACCGCATCACCACCAACAGCACGCTGACCAAGCAGCAGGCAAGCGAACAGTATGATAGCGACACCGAGTATTTTGCCGGTGGTGACTACATCGACATCAATTTCAAGCCTGTAGAAAGCACCGAAGGTGACATTACCGGCATTACCATCAAAGCCAACATCCAGTTTGAAGAGAGCGAAGAGAGCTTCGACATGGAAGTTGAGGACTATATCCCCGAGAACCCCGGCAGCGGAGATGATAGTGGAGACAATCCCGGTGGTGACGACAGCAATGCCATTACATTGACCTTACCCGAGGACATGACCGTATCTGCTCTTACAGACCCCGCACTGGGTGATACCTACATTGCAGCTGAACACGGCATAAAGAGTATCATGGTGAAGATGGTTTCTACAAGCGATGCCATGATGGGCTCGTTGGCCGACTTGGCCGGGAACTACGATGGCGTAGACTTTGTAGCTGGTGCCGAAGTTGTAGAAAATCAGGAGATGGTAAGACTGTTTGGTGATTTGGGCCAGACACTCGCCGTACCGTCAACAGGTGACACCGAGTATGTATTCCCCATCGGTAACTTCTTCAGTCTGCTGGCATTCTTGCCTGGTGAACACTCGTTTACCCTGATTATTACCGACATAGAGGGTAACACCAAGAACGGAGAATTGACATTGACAGTAGAGTAATAAACATAAGACAACATTTATAGGATATGAAAAAGATTCAATATATACTGTCTGCACTGTTCTTGGTTGCCGTAGTGGTATCATGTAATCAGGACATTGAGACAGAATCTTATCAAGGATACTTGTCACTGACCATCAACTCCTTGACTTCAACTCACACCCCGAGCGACACACGTGCCGCTGCTCCCGAAGACTATGCGCCCAAGACACTGCACGTAGAGATTCGCGATGCAAAGGGAACAGTAGTAAAGAGCACCGACGACTTTGCCAACGACGAAGCGTTCCAAGGCAACATACTCTTGACAGCCGGCAGCTACACTATCGTAGCACACTCAGCTGGTTGGGACGGTAACGGAGCAGGATTCGACATACCTTATTATTATGGCAGCACCACCGTAGAGGTGAAGCCACTGAATTTGGTGACTGCATCGCTCACTTGCACACAGGCCAATGTGAAGATTACCGTAAACTATGACCAGACATTTGTCAACAGCTTCAAGTCGGTATTGACCACCATCACATCGTCTATTGCAGAGATTGCCCCCCTGAACTTTGTTATGAACGAGACTACACAGTCTGGTTACATTCCTGCTGGGGACTTTGAAGCCAAGTTGGACGTGGTAAACAAAAAAGACAACGGCTACTCTCTCACACGCAACTTCACCGACGTACAGCCTCGCGACCACTACATTCTGAACTTCAAGCTGGCCGATGAAGGCTACTTGGGCGACGGAACCGGAGGTGGCGTACAGGTGGAAATCGACGAAAGCACCAACACCTACACCTTCACCTTCGAGGTGCCGAGAAAGAGCGCCATTACCTTGGTGACACGTGCAGCCAATGCTTGGAGCAACTTTGCCATGCTCAGCGCTTCTATCACTGCCAAGACTGAATCATTTGATAACTCTGGTTTGATATTCCAGTGGAAGAAATCAGGTGATGCCGACTGGTCAGAACTCACCAACGACGCATTGACCATAGATGCCTCGGACAACGTGAAAGCTACACTCAAGGGCCTGACCCCCACCACTACTTATGAATACCGTCTGATCTACACCAATGGTGAGGCCGAAGTTGTCAGCGACCCCGTGACCTTTACTACCGAGCAACAGATTGCTCTTTATAACGGTGGCTTCGAGAACTGGTGGATGGATGGTAAAGTTGCTTATGCTAATGAGCAGGGTAAATCATATTGGGATACTAGTAACCAAGGTGCAGCGTCGTTTGGCGGCAGCAATACAACCCAAACCACCGAAGTAGTACATAGTGGAAACAGCGCGGCAATGTTGCAATCAAAGTATATTGTCATCAAATTTGCTGCAGCCAGTTTGTATACTGGTACTTTCGGCGAATTGGTAGGTACGAGTGGTGCTAAACTGAACTGGGGCGTTCCCTTTACAGCCCGTCCTACTGCACTGAGAGGTTGGATGCAATATGCTCCTAAAGAGATCAACCGTACGGGTAGCGACCTACCTTCCGGCACACCCGGCAAGGGAGAACCCGACCAATGCGGAATGTATTGCGCACTCTTGTCTGAAGAATTGCACGTAGACAATACGGACATGAGTACATTCCCCAACTGGGAAACCGACTCTCGTGTAATTGCTTATGGCGCCCTGCCTGCAGAGCAGAACGTACATAGCAATGGCGAGTGGAAAGAGGTGAATATCCCCTTGGTATATAGAGACCTCAACCGAAAACCCACTCATTTGCTCGTTGTATTCTCGGCAAGTAAGTATGGTGACTATTTCCATGGTGGAGAAGGCAGCATACTCTATGTAGACGACTTCTCACTCGAGTATGGAGACAGCCCCTCGGTCAAGTAACTATTGTTATATAGAATAAGGTATACATGTTCAAAGCATATTATAAAGCATTCATTGGAGTTGCACTATTGCTAATAAGCAGCAGTGCAGCAGCCATAAACATAAGCCACGACACTGGAACACCCATAAATGCCGATTCCAATGAGACAATGGGCAAGAAAGTAGAGGCCTATGTAGAACAGAGAGGTATGATACGCCGTGATGCCACCAAAACCCTCTTCATACCGAAAGGGCAATGGATAGTAGGCGGCCAGGTAGGTTGGAACCAATGGAACAACGAGAATCTCAACTACCTCTTGTTGAAAAACCTTAACTTCCAAGGTCATACCTTCTCGGCTGGACCATATTTAGGTTATTTCTTTGCCAAAAACATGGCAGTAGGTGCCCGTTTCTCATACAAGCGCAACTACTTCAACATGGGAGAGGTGGGTCTCAGTTTAGGTGATGACCTCAGTTTTGCTTTGGAAGATTTCTATTACCTCCAACACAACTATAAAAGTACTGCATTCGTCCGATCATACATACCCATTGGCGATAGCAAGATTTTTGGTCTCTTTGGTGAATTCCAACTGAACTACACCTTCTCTGAGGGCAAGAATAGTGTGGGAAGAGATGAAATGTTTAGCGGAGTTTACGAGAACATCCATTCATTAGGACTCGGTTTAGGAGGTGGAATGGTAGTGTTCCTCACCGATTTTGCAGCAGCCGAGGTGATGCTCAACGTCGGAGGATACGACTTCAAATGGGGATACCAAAATGGTAATAATATAGAAAGAGGTACCCTCAATAGTTCAGGAGCAAACTTCCGAATAGACTTGTTCAGTATAAAATTCGGTTTGACATTCTATCTATGAAGCCACTGCATAAAGTCTTTTGTCTATTTACAGTCCTATTGTTTGCGACCTGCGACATTAAGGATGATCTGCCCTACCCCATCGTACGTGGCGTGATTACCGAATTCGAGGTCGAAGGACAATGTGCCTTTGATGGAAGCAAGAACTATAGTACGACAATAGACAAGAACACACGCACCATTACCCTATATGTATGCGACACGATAGATTTATCCAAGGTACGCATCAACAAAATAGCATTAGCCAGCACGACAAAGAACCCGGACATCAACTATACCGACCCTATACAGTTGATTCCCGATGCCAACGTATGTGCCGACTATGCCAATTTCCCCAAAGAGTCCTTTGATTCCTTGGTGGCAGGGCAAGACACTCGTGTAGATTTCACTCAACCGGTAAAGTTTATCGTACGCACCTTTCAGGACTATATATGGACTGTAAAGATAAGTCGCGGGGTAAAGCGTGAAATCAAGGTAGAGAACCAAGTGGGCAATGCAGTCATAGACCCCTACCTCTGCAATGCCATTATATATGTCAATAAAACTCAGCGATTGGACAACCTGAAGGTGTTGACATTCACTCTCGGAGGCGAGCATGGCAGTGTCAACCCCGACCCCACACAAGAAGAGACATACGATTTCCGCAACGTACGTGAATTTGAAGTAACAACAGGTTGGGGGGAGATTCAGACATGGCATGTCGTAGCACATCAAGCAGAATCAACCATACAAGCTACAGCCAATGCATGGAGCAACTTCGCCATACTGGAAGCCTCACTGCCTACCGAAAACGAAGGCATACAGAAATCCTCTTTGGCTATCCAATGGAGACAGTCGGGAAGTTCAGAATGGAATGACATCACCAATGATGCGTTATCTGTAGATTCTTTGAATAATGTGAAAGCAACGCTAAGAGGCTTGACTCCCAACACGACTTATGAGTACCGTTTGCTGAATGTCAAGAATGACACAACAACCGTCGGCGAGCCTGTTACCTTTACCACCGAAGACCAAACACCTCTTTATAACGGAGGCTTTGAGAACTGGTGGATGAGCGGAAAGGTGGCTTATCCCACAGAGCAGGGCGTATCATTCTGGGATACCAGCAACCCAGGAAGTGCGTCATTCGGAGGTAGCAACACAACAGAGACCACCGAAGTGGTACATGGCGGCAACAAAGCAGCTATGCTACAATCCAAGTATATCGTGGTCAAGTTTGCTGCAGCAAGTCTGTACACCGGCTCGTTCGGGAATCTGATAGGCACCAGTGGAGCTTCATTGAACTGGGGCGTACCTTTTACCGCACGCCCCACAGCATTGACCGGATATATGCAGTATGATCCTGTCGCTATCAATCGTGTGGGCAAGAACTTACCTCCCGATGCTCCAGTCCTAGGTGAATCGGAC
>JBGVOS010000156.1:0-27202 GCA_045126595.1 Bacteroidaceae bacterium
GCAAACAAAGTGCAGAAGAGAGCCACAAGCATAATAGAGATTTTTCTCATGGTGAATGAATGTGTTAAATGGTTTGTAATATAGTTTTTGTTAATAGTTGTATTGTTGTGTCATTCTGAGCAACGCGAAGAATCTCGCAAAGTACCTTGGCAAAATCCCAACGCGGGCTCCTTCACTGCGTTCAGGATGACAGAAATCTATTTTTGTGTCGTATGGTCAATCTTCACGGTTTGTCCCTTCTTGCAACGTATGGTGGCGATGCCGTGCTCATCGACCTTAACCTTTACCTTCTTGCCGTCTATTGTGACCTTGGCCTCGGTAATGGCTGTGGCTCCACGAGTGCAACGTACACGGAGCGGAGCACCGGCGTTGCTCACGATGGTCACCTGCTGTGCCTTACCATCCTTCCAGTTGAAGTCTACAGTGAAGTTGCCCATAGCCTTCATGCCCGTCACCTTACCCTGTGCTTCCCATACGGTGGGTAGAGCAGGCAGGATGTTGATGTAGCCGTGAGCACTTTGCATAAGCATCTCGGCGATACCAGAGCACACACCGAAGTTACCGTCAATCTGGAACGGAGCATGAGAGTCGAAGAGGTTATAGTAAATACCCCCTGCCCAGGCGTTCACACCATACGAGGTGGAGTGTTTCAGGGCGTTCTTAATGATGAGGTGGGCATGGTCACCGTCCTGGGCACGTGCCCAGAGGTTCACCTTCCAGCCCATCGACCAACCTGTGGCTACATCGCCACGCAACTTAAGTGAATTTACGGCAGGGGTGAAATACTCGCTCTCGGGCGTAATCTGGTCCATAGGGAAGAGAGCCATCATGTGCGACATATGGCGGTGTCCGCGGTCGTTAGAGATATCAAACGGAGTATATTTCCACTCACGCAATAGGGGATCACCCGTCTTCACACCGTTGTAGGTTTCACCCCATCGGCCGTTGTATACCTCGGTGTGGAGTCCGCGGTCGGTCTTGGCAAGATGATAATCCAGTTTCTTGACATCCTCCTTGGTGAGACCCAGTTTTTTTGCTCCGAGAATATCGATAGCCTCCTTCACGTTCTCGAAGAGATAGTAAATCATCTGCTGGGCATGAGCGGTTCCGTCCTCGGTCTGATTGTCGTGCTGTTCGGCACTGAACTCGTTGGGGGCTACCAAAGTGCCGTCGGGAGCATATTTGTAAGGAGTATGATAGTTGCGTACATTGGGCTGCTCGTCCTTGATGTTGTCGAAACCACGATCCTCGATCAGACGGTGGAACCAAAATTCCGCTGCGCTCCACATCACGGGGAAGGCCTTCTTCAAGAACTCCTTGTCTTGGGTGTAGCGCCAATGTGTCCAAAGGTGGCTGGTATACCAAACATTGGCTACAAGGTAGTTGTCGCCCCAGGTGCTCATGCTGTTGTAGAGCGATGATTCGGTGAGTACACTCCAGCCGTGCCCGTTGTTGTACTTTTCACCCACGCGTTTCCAACCCTCGCTCTGGGCTCCGCGAATGATGAAATTAACAAAAGGCTTGTGCAGGTCGCTGAGGTTGGTAATTTCAGTGGGCCAGTAATTCATCTGGATGTTGATGTTGGTGTGTACGTCCGAGTTCCAGGGGGAATCTGTACCACGGTCGTTCCAAATTCCTTGCAGGTTATTGGGCGCTGCGATGGGTTTGCGATTCGAACTGATGGCAAGGTAACGGCCGTAGTGGAAGTAGAGCTGTTCGAGGAACAGATGGTCGTTTGCCTTGCTGTTCCCAGCGGTATTGTTAGGATAGTAATTGTCGATGAGTGTCTTGGTATCTACCTTCGGGGTCTCAAGACCGAGGTTGAGGGTCATACGCCCCGTGATGGCTGTGAAGTCGGCCACGTGGTCGGCCTCCACGGCTTCGAAGCCTTTGGCAATGGCTGCCTCGATGGTAGTCTTTACATTGGTATCCACTTGTTCTACGGTCTCTTCAGTGAAGTAGGTGTCGAGCACCTCCATGTCACCGTTAAAGTTGGTAGCTCCCTTAAGATAGAAGGTTACCTCTGTAGCGTTTTCGACCTTGATGCCATCGGGAGTTGCAGTAATTGTAGCATCTTCATCGGCTACAACATGCAGACGAGCCGCATACTTCACGGTCATCGAGCCGGAGAATGAGGCCGCATTGTTCTTATACATTACCTTGCTGGCATTGATGCTACTGCCGGGTTTGAGAGAGAACACGAGGTTCATCTTATCGATGCCCTCACTTTTGTACTGACCCGCAATCACTTGGTCGGGAGCCGAACTGAGATACTTGCGTACCTGTTTAGTACCGTTCGCGTTCGTGAACTCTACACCGGCCACACCCTCCTCGATATCAAGGTAGCGCACATAGTCGGTCACACCTTTGTCCCAAATGTTGATGTCATTGTTGGTGATAATTACCGAACCGAAGTTCATGAATGTGCGGTTACCACTAGCTGTGCCCACTACGTTGGCAGGACCGCTCCAGAGTGTCTTCTCATTGAATTGCAGCTCCTCGCGAGCCACACCACCGAATACCATACAGCCCAGTTCGCCATTGCCTAAAGGGAGAGCATACTCCATCCAAGGATAGCTTACGCCTGTTGCCTCGGCTGAAGTCGTGTACCATAGGGTGTTCGGATTCTTAGGTGAGTAGGTTGTGATACCTTGGATAGATGAAATCTCACGCTGGTCGTTTTGCGCTTGAATCATGTCGGTCGTAAGGACTGTGCATAGGAGTGCGGCGAGTAGGATACGAGTTCTACGCATATGGTTTTGTGTGTATGGTTATTATGGTTATCAATGGGCAAAGATACGTATATTTTTCTATATTCCAAAACTTTGAAGGAGTAAAGGCTATTGTGCTGTAGTTGTTACCGTAGCAATACAACAATAGAATAAAGGACAACTTTTTAGAACGAGTGAGGACACATCTCGAGATGCGTCCTCTTTTCTCCTTCAGTATATAGAATGTGATTCTCTTCTGTAGGACTTTCTGTGTGTGCCGGATTTATGTCTATGCGTGCAATGTTATGCCTGCCCGTCTGTTTTGGGAGTATTGTTGCGTTTGTTCCCACGACGATTTTTCCCGCCACGGCTCTTTCCTTGTGAACTCTTGCCTTTATCATGGCCTTTGCCTCTACGGTGATTGCCGTTGCTTCTTCCTTTTCCTCGGCTAGTACGTTTCTTGGGGTTATACTCAGGAGCCTCACCTAGGCCTTCGGGGATGGGGAGCTTGTGTACCTCACGGCCGATGAACTCTTCGATGGCTGCAAAGCGTGACTGGTCGTCCACAGCTACAAAAGTAATGGCACAGCCATCGGCACCAGCACGAGCTGTACGGCCTATGCGGTGCACATAGTCTTCGCAGTCGTGTGGAGCGTCATAGTTAATGACCAGACGTATGTCGTCTATGTCGATACCACGCGATACAATATCGGTGGCTACGAGAATATCGATGCGTCCGCTCTTGAACTCGCGCATTACTACATCGCGTTGCGACTGGTCGAGGTCACTGTGCATCTCGCCCACATTGAGTTTCATGCGCTTGAAGGCAGCGGCAATCTCTTTCACCTTGGTTTTCTTAGACGAGAAGATGATGACGCGCTCGGGCTTGGTATCTTTGAACAGACTCTTGATGATGCCGAGCTTTTGCGTCTCGTAGCATACGTAAGCAGTTTGCACAATCTTTTCGGCAGGCTTATTCACGGCGAGGCGTACCTCTACGGGGTCGCGGAGGATGCTGGCGGCGAGTTTCTGTATTTTGTCGGGCATAGTAGCCGAGAACATGATCGTCTGGCGGTTCTCGGGCAGCTGCTTGGCAATCTGCATGATGTCTTCATAGAAACCCATGTCGAGCATGCGGTCGGCCTCGTCAAGAATGAAGAACGAAGTACGCGAGAGGTCTACATTCCCCAATGAGATATGACTGATGAGACGTCCCGGAGTGGCGATAATCACATCGGCGCCGAGCGAGAGGCCACGGCGCTCCTGTTCGTAGCGTATGCCGTCATTGCCACCATATACGGCCACACTGCTCACGGGTACATAGTAGGAGAAGCCCTCCATGGCCTGGTCGATCTGCTGTGCCAGTTCACGGGTGGGCGACATGATGATGCAGTTGATGGCATCGTCGGGGTATCCGCCGTCGCTGAGCATGCTGAGGATGGGCAGCAGGTAGGCTGCTGTCTTGCCGGTACCTGTTTGGGCTACACCGATGAGGTCGCGTCCTTCAAGTAAAGGCGGTATGGTATGCTCCTGGATGGGGGTGCAGGTGGTGAAGTTCATTGCGTCGAGTGCATCGAGCACATCGTCATTGAGATCGAGATCGTAAAAGTCCATGTATGCAATTTATTTCGATGCTTTTCTATAAAGGTACACACCGATGATGAGAAATGTTATATTAGGTATCCACACAGCTATGACTGGCGACATGTTGCCATTGACAGCAAAGGAGGAGGAGATTGTTTGGAATACGATATACCCAAAACTTAGTGCTATGCCGATGCCGAGGTTGAGTCCCATTCCTCCCTTGACCTTCTTTACCGAGAGGGCTGTGCCGATAAGCGTTAGGATGAAGGCTGCAAACGAGGTGGCTATGCGTTTGTGATACTCAATCTCAAACTCTTTGATGTTGGCAATACCGCGGCGGCGCTGTTTGTCTATATACTGTTTTAGCTTTGGGGAGGTAAGTGTTTCTTGCTGTTTCTTTGTGATGAGCAGATCGTAAGGCTCGAACTGTATAATGGTGTCCGTCTGCAGGCCGTTGGTGATATGTTCCAGCGTGTCAGTGAGGATACGGTGTTGCCAGTTCTTGGCCTTCCACCGATAGGGATTCTCTTTGTCTCCCGCATAAACCAAGGTACGTGCGGTGAAGTGTGATTTCATGGAGTTCCCCTCAAAACTGTCGAGTGAGAAGCGGTAAGCGGTATTGTTGCTACTCTCAAACCGTTCAATGTAGGCTATGACGTTGGGCTCCACCTCCATTTGTATGTTGCGGGCAGTCTCTACTTTCTTTTTTTTCTTGTAGGTGTTCTCGAATTCGAGGCGTACCACGTTGCCTTTGGGGATGACGTATGCACCTAATCCGTAGGTGAGAATTGCGATAAGCAATGCCGAGAACATATAGGGCCACATCAGTCGGTGCAGGCTCGTTCCCGTAGAAAACATGGCAATGATTTCAGAGTTTTCGGCCAGTTTCGAGGTGAAAAAGATGACGGCAATGAAAACGAATAGTGGACTGAAGAGGTTGGAGAAATAGGGAATGAAATTGAGGTAGTAGTCAAAGATAATGGCGTTCCACGGTGCGTCATTGGCTACAAACTTGTCGATGTGCTCATTGTAGTCGAATACTACTGCAATGGAAATAATCAGTGCAATGGAGAAAAAATAGTGGCCCAGGAACTTCGTTATGATGTACCTGTCCAAACGACCGAATAGCTTACCTTTGAATAGCTTTTTCATCTATAGAGTAAAGCCTGCCAAGGTGGCAGGCGAATGCTTAGTACTCTTCCTCGTCAAAGAAGAAGTCCTCCTTGCTGGGATAGTCGGGCCAAATATCTTCGATGCTTTCGTAGATTTCGCCTTCGTCTTCCATCTCTTGAAGGTTCTCGACTACTTCCATCGGGCATCCTGAGCGGATGGCATAATCGAGAAGTTCTTCTTTGGTTGCAGGCCAGGGTGCATCCTCCAATTTGGATGCGAGTTCAAGTGTCCAGTACATATTCTGTTCTCCTTATTATTAAAGCGTTTTGTAAATGAGGGTGCAAAAGTATAACTTTTTTCCTCAATTGCAATCGTTCTTCCAAGAAATTTCGTCTACGCTTTCCAATTTGTTCAAGAAACGGGCATATACGAACAGGAAATCTGACAGTCTGTTTATGAATGACAGCAGATTAGGGCATACAGGAGCCTCTTCGGCTAATGCCGTAACCATGCGTTCGGCTCGGCGGCATACGGTGCGGCATACGTGGCACTGGGCTGCAGAGGTGGAGCCTCCTGGTAGAATAAAGGTGCGTAGTGCGGGCAGTTGGGCGTCGAGTGCGTCGATATACTTTTCGAGTTGTAATACATGGGTGGAACTGATGGCGCAGGGAGGTGTCTTGTCTTCGGTATATGGCATGGCCAGGTGGGTGCCTACATCGAACAGACGTGACTGTATCCATTGTAGCTTGTGCGTCTCGGATGCGGCATGTGCTCCTGTCATTGCAGCCAGCAGACCGAGGTGGGCGTTCAACTCATCGATGGTGCCATAGGCATCGAGCTGTAAGCTGCATTTTTTGATGCGGCTTCCCCCAATGAGTGAGGTGGTGCCGCTATCGCCTCCGCGAGTGTATACATGACTCTTTTTCATATCTGAAGGGGTTTGTTCAATCTTTGAGGTTTATCCAGTAGGTCTCTTTGTGGCGCGAGCGGTCGAAGAATAGTAAACCGATGTGCGTGAGGTCGTAGCTGATACCCGACGGGTGGTTCTCTTGCAGCTTCTCCCACCAGTCGTGCTTTTCTTTGTTGGCGTGTATGTCTTCGATGATAAGCAGGGCGTGGTCGGTGGCATAGGGTAGGGCAGAGGCTACAATCTCTTGGTAGTGTTCGGTATGGGCGATATGGAGTATGTCCATCTTCCCTGTTTGATGAACTGAATCGTAAAAAAGTGCCATTTCATCGCCGTTTTTTACCTCTACCTCCGGATACTCGGAGAGTAATGGTCGCATGGCTTCGCTGCATGCATCAGATGGAGTTATGGCTATGCATCGGGCCGAGGGGCAGGCTTTCGCCATAGCAAAGGTAGAGAGCCCTGCGCCCACCTCAAGTATTGTGTCGGGTTGTATGTAATTGGCCAACCGGAAGAGCAATTTGTTCGTTTCATCTGGATAAGAAGGAAGGCGGCTGCTGTATTTTTTGCTCATCTCTTCGAGGTCCGTATAGCTGTAATAGGGCGACTGCTCGCGCAGCACATGCTGCACGAAGTAGAAGTCGCTGGGGCTCTGTACGCCATAGCCCAGCGAGTTGCGTATCCTTCTTAGCCACTTGTTCATCACGACGTTGTTTTTGTTGGCAACAAAAGTAACAAAAATAGGCGAGTATGCCCAAGCGAAACGAAAAAAGATGTACTTTTGTGTCTAAATATAGTATAACTGTCAAAAGAAATCCGTTATGATGGATTGGAGAAAGCTTATATCAGCCAAACGTCTGGGCATGGAAGCATACCATGCCGAGGGGAGCGATGACCGCTCGGACTTTCTGCGTGACTACGACCGTCTCATCTTCTCGGCTCCTTTTCGCCGTTTGCAGAACAAGACGCAGGTGTTTCCTCTGCCGGGCAGTGTCTTTGTGCATAACCGACTGACCCATAGCCTTGAAGTGGCTTGTGTTGGACGCTCGTTGGGGCATAGGGTGAGCCGTGCATTGCTGGCCCATCATCCCGAGTTGGCTGACTCGCTCGTCGGTGAGATTGGTAGCATCGTGTCGGCGGCCTGTTTGGCCCATGACTTGGGTAACCCTCCCTTCGGCCATTCGGGCGAACGGGCCATATCGGCCTACTTCACGGAGGGGAAAGGTCAGGCGTTGCGCGACCGGCTCACTGCTGCCGAGTGGGACGATATCATCCATTTCGAAGGTAACGCCAATGCCTTTCGTCTGCTCACCCATCAGTTCAATGGACGGCGTCGTGGAGGCTTTGCACTCACTTATTCCACATTGGCCAGTATCGTAAAATATCCCTATTCATCGTACTATGCAGGCGGAAAATCCAAGTTTGGCTTCTTTCATACCGAGGCTGGGACGTTCCGAACCATTGCCGATGAATTGGGGCTTATCCGTCTCAGTGCCGAGGGTGAACCTCTTCGCTACTGTCGTCACCCGTTGGTATTCCTTGTAGAAGCGGCCGATGACATCTGTTACCAGATGATGGACATCGAGGATGCTTACAAACTGAAGATACTCACCCGTGAAGAAACGATCTCTCTGCTTACTCCCTTCATCGAAGAACATAAACGGGGACATCTGGCTGAGGTGCTCGACATGGTATCTGACCATAACGAACAGATTGCCTACCTGCGCTCCAAGGTGATAGGTATACTTATCGATGAGTGTGCCGATGCCTTTATACGTCATGAGGAGGAAATCCTTTGCGGTACCTTCACGCAACCCCTCATCAAGCAGACGAGTGAACGCTGCCGTGAGGCCTACAGGCACTGTTCCGAGGTGGCAGTAGAGAAAATCTACCGTTCACGTGATGTCTTGGACATTGAACTGGCAGGTTTCCGCATCATCAACACCCTTATCGAACTGATGACCGATGCGGCCATTCATCCCGACAATGCCTACTCGCGCCTCCTCATCAACAGGGTGAGCAGCCAGTATGACCTGCAGGCACCTACGCTCTATGGCAAGGTGCAGGCCGTGTTTGACTACATCTCCGGCATGACCGATGTCTTTGCTCTCGATCTATATCGTAAAATCAACGGAAACAGCCTGCCGGCAGTGTAAAAAAGCCTCTCTATCCATGCAAAAAAATGGGTATACCCTCCAGATTTATTGGGTATACCCATTTTTCTTAAAGGGTTAACCCGATTTTTCTCGAGGGTATACCCAATTTTAAGGGTCTCTTTGCTTTATGATAAGGCGTTGATTGTCAGTCGCATTGTTTGTATAGCTCGCTGAGTGCAGCGCGTGGTATCCCGAGCGCCACGGCGCAATCGAGATCCTGCTTGGCGGCGGAGTAACGCTTCATCTTCAGGTATAGCTCAGCACGTGAAAGGTAGATGTTGGCGTCATTGGGCTGTAGGGTGATGGCGGTCTCGAGGTCTATCAAGGCCAGGTCATAGAACTTCTGTTCAATGAGGACATGGGCATGTGCCTGCCAGTAGGTGGCTTTGTCGGGGTAACGGTCGACAAGGCGCGACAGCTGCTCTTCGGCAGCTTGCAGGCGCCCTTCGCGTTGGTTCAGCACGGCCAGCCCGAATAGCCCGTTTGCGTGCGAGGGATCGGCGGACAGCAGTTGCTTGTAATCTGCACGGGCTGCTGCGTATTCCCGGCGGTTCATATAGATGAAGGCACGGTAGTAGAGTGCCTCGACGTGTTGGGGGCGTTTGTCCAGCACGTTGCAGAGGTCGGTATATGCCTTGTCGTCGTTGCCGAGTGCCATGTAGGCTGTGGCGCGATGCATGAGTATGGTGATGTCCATCGGCGAGTATGCGAGTGCCTTCGTATACGACTCGATGGCGTCGTGCACCTTGCCACGGCGGTGCTGCACGGCGCCGAAGTTGGTCAGCAGCATAGCTTTTTGGCTACTTGCCGGGGCTGTCTCTATAGCTTGTCTGAAACACTCCTCAGCTTGTGCCAGGCTGTCTTGTTCCATATAGGCGTATGCCCTGTCGGCCCATTGGCTCTGCGATTGGGCGAGAGTCGTCTGTGTTGTTGCCATGAGCAGCATGGCGACGAGAGATAACCGGAAGAGATGCATGGTGTACTTGTTCATGCCGTAAAGGTAAGGCAAATTTCTGTAACCGCCAAATAGGTGAAGAACTCCTCTTTTGTTGATGTGAACGGGAGGCAGCTGTAGCTGTGCTAATGTTAAATATCAATCAGTTATGTTGGAATAATTAGTATTTTTCAATAATTATTAGTAATTTTGCGGCTTATTTGATTTTGGCGTATTGGGCGATATGTCCTGAATATGGTAAAAAGAAGACGTAATATTCTGAACAATAAAAACTTATAAACACATAATGAGAAAAAGACTATTGACAGTTGTTCTCGGACTGACGTTGACCTTCGGAACGTTGCTCGCACAGAGCTTCACGGTGAAGGGTACGGTCATTTCAAAGGAGGATGGCGAACCGTTGATTGGCGTAGCCATCCGTCCGTTGGAGAATCCGAACAGCGGTACGGTTACCGATTTTGACGGCAACTATGTTATCGAAGTGGCAGGTAAGGAGGCTACGCTGAGTTTCACTTACCTTGGCATGCAGGAGCAGCAGCACAAGGTGACTCCCAAGACCGGCAAGCTTGACATTGAGATGCTCTCCGATGCACAGCTGATGGACGAAGTGGTGGTAGTGGCCTATGGCGTGAGAAAGAAGGGGACGATTGCCGGTTCGGTATCGACCGTGAAGGCCGATAAGATTGCCGAAATACCGGCGGCTGGTTTTGACCAGGCATTGCAGGGACAGAGTGCGGGCCTCATGGTGCTCTCCAATTCTGGTGAGCCTTCGAAGGCGGCTACGTTCCAGATACGCGGTACCAACTCCATCAACTCGGGCACGGCACCGCTCTTCATTCTCGACGGTGTGCCCATTTCGAGTGCCGACTTCAATACCATCAGCCCCAACGACATCGAGTCGGTGTCAGTGCTCAAGGATGCCTCGTCCACCTCTATCTATGGTGCTCGTGCGGCCAACGGTGTGGTGGTCATCACGACCAAGCGCGGTACACAGATGGAGAAGCCGAAGGTGACAGTACGTGCACAAGGCGGTTTCTCGCAGCTCGCCAGCTCTAAGGAGTGGACACTGATGAATACCAAGGAGCGTATCGCCTTCGAGAAGGAACTGGGTCTTGACAAGGGGCAGGACTATGATCTGCTGTGCCTGACCGATATCAACTGGCAGAAGGCCATCTTCAACAACCGTGCCCTGTTGCAGAACTACGACTTCTCAGTGAGCCGTGCCACGGAGCGCATGAACTACTTCGTGTCAGGTAACTTCTATGACCAGGACGGTATCGCCATGGGGTCTACCTTCCGCCGCTACTCGCTGCGCAGCAATGCTGATGTGAAGACGGGCGAATGGCTCAAGATGGGTACCAATACGATGATGACCTACGAGGAGGTGCAGCAGGCTGACGAGGGTGCCTACACGCTCTACACGCCCATCTCGGCAAGTCGTTTTATGCTTCCTTATTGGAATCCCTACAGGGAGGATGGCTCTATTGCCTCGTCGAAAGACGGTTCGTGGACAGGTACCACACAGAACCCTATTGAATGGATGGAGACCAATCCGCAGCTGATGAAGAAATACAAGCTGCTGAGCACCGTATATGCCGAGGCTACCCCAGTGAAAAACCTCACCTTGCGTTCGCAACTCGGTGTGGACTTCTCGCTCTCAACGACTGATGTGAAGTCACTTCCCAGTTTCCCCGGTAACAACGGTATCGGTACGGCGGCTAATGCTGAGGGCAATACGTTGCAGCTTACAGCGACCAACACTGCGAACTACAAGTTCAACATCGACCACGTGCACGACTTCAACTTCATGCTTGGACAGGAGGGTGTGAACTACCGTTCCGAGAGTTTCCAGGTGGTGACACGCGGACAGAACAACGACTTCCTCACTACCTTATCGAACGGAACGATGGCCACATCGTGGGGCAACAGCTATTCGAGCTACAGCTACCTGTCGTTCTTCGGACGTGGAGAGTATAATTACATGGACAAGTACTACGCCGACTTCTCGCTGCGTACCGATGCCTCGTCGCGTTTCGGTAAGAACGGACGTTGGGCCAACTTCTGGTCGGTAGGCTTGATGTGGAATGCGTTGAAGGAGAAGTTCATGCGCCCCTACACCTGGCTTACCAATGCACAGGTGGCACTCAGTACCGGTACCTCGGGTAACTCGTCCATCCCCAACTACGACCACTTGGAGCTCGTGGGCGGTGGCTATATATATAATGGTGAGTCGGGTATCGCTCCGTCGAGCGAGGGCAACCCCAACCTCAGCTGGGAACAGCTGTGGAGCAGTAACTTTGCCCTGCACCTCGGCTTCTGGCACCGTCTCAACGTGGATGTGGAACTCTATAACAAGAAAACCACCGACATGTTGATGCTCGTGCCCCAGTCGTATGCCAACAACGGCTTTGGCCAGCGTTGGGACAACGTGGGCGCTATGGTAAACCGCGGTGTCGAGATGTCGGTCAACTACGATGTCATCCGCACCGAGAAGTTCGTGTGGAACATCAACGGCAACGCCTCATACAACCATAACGAAATTACCGAGCTCTACAACGGCTTGAATGAGTACGAGATGTCGGGAACCTCGACCAAGCTCGTGGTAGGACACCCTGTGGGCGAGTTCTACATCAATCGCTATGCCGGTGTGAACCCTGCCAACGGCGATGCTCTCTGGTATGACAAGGAGGGCAATATCACCACCGAGTTCCGTGAGTCGGACAAGGTGCTCGTGGGTAAGACCTATATGGCTCCGTGGCAAGGCGGTTTCGGAACTTCGGTGTCGTATCGTGGTGTGAGCCTGAGCACGCAGTTTGCCTGGGTGGCCGACCGCTGGATGTTCAACAACGACCGCTTCTTCGAGGAGAGTAACGGCCTCTACACCGTATACAACCAGTCGAAGCGCCTGCTCTACGACCGCTGGAAGAAGCCGGGCGATGTCACCGACATACCTCGCTACGGTGTGACACCCCAGATGGACTCACGCTTCCTCGAGGACGCCTCGTTCCTTCGCATGAAGAACCTCATGCTCAGCTATACCCTGCAGCCCAGGACCTTGGCCAAGATGAAGGGTATCGCTGGCGGACGTATCTATGTGCAGGGACAGAATCTCCTCACCTTCACCAAGTTCAGCGGTATTGACCCCGAGTCGACCAGCAATGTGTATGCGGCGCAATATCCTATGTCGCGTCAGTTCTCTCTCGGTCTGGAACTAACATTCTAATCTACTGGAATTATGAAGAAACTCAAATCATACCTGCTCATCACACTCAGTGTGTGTATGCTGTCATCTTGCCTCGACAAGTATCCGCAAGATGAAATTCCCGCAGGCAGCGCCATCACCACCATCGAGGATGCCAATCAGGCAGTGATTGGTATCTACAATGCCTGGCTCAGTGGTGCGCTCTATAGCGGTTATCTGACCCTGCTTCCCGACCTGCAGACCGACCTCGTCTATGCAGTCAACGGATATACTAATACGTATGGCGATATTTGGCGTTGGAAAGATATCCTTGCCACCAACTCGCAGATTACTTCGGTGTATGCTGCGCTCTACGATGTTATTGGCCGATGCAACTTCCTGCTTGCCAATGTAAACAAGGTGCGCGAGAATATTTACAATGACGAAGACTTCGATCGTTTGGAGCAGTATCAGGGTGAGGCCTATTTTGCCCGTGCATTGGCCTACTCAGAGCTCATCAAACTCTTCTGTAAGGCATACGATAGCGATGAAATGGCCGAGAAAGCACTTGGTGTGGTGCTTCGTAAGGAGTATTACAGCAATGAACCTTTGACACGCTCTTCACTGAAAGCGTCCTATGAGTTTGTCCTCGAAGACTTGGCCCGTGCCGAGGATTATCTGCAACTGACCGAAGAGGAAGAGAAAGATGCCAGCCTCACCTTCTATAGCAGTCCCTATTTCAGTATATATACGGTATACGCGTTGCGCGCGCGTGTGGCCCTCTATATGAAGGACTATACAAATGCCATCAAGTACTCGACCCTGCTCATCGATGCCAAGGACCGCTTTGCCTTGTCGAGCGCAAACGAAAGCTACACGACCATGACCGACTGGTTGTCGATGACCACTAAGGAGATTAGTTACTATGAGTACATGTGGCGTTACAACCTCTCCACGGAGAGCATCTGGCAGGTGGGCTTCACCGAAACAGCCTACGGCAGTGCATTGGGTACGATATTCTTCAATTGGGACTATATGTCTTACAAGCCCGACTATGTGCCTGCTTTGTGGGTGCTCAACCTGTATGCGACCAACGATATGCGCTATAGCGTTAACTTCTGCGAGGTGACCACCGGTCACAGCCATGGTCTCACCTGGCCCTTGCTTGCCAAGTATTGGGGCAATCAGGAGCTGTTTGATGGTGCGCAATTGCGCCATGTGCTCGAGCCTCAGGTGTTCCGTCTTGCTGAGCAGTACCTCATCCGTGCCGAGGCATACGCCCAGAAGGGAGCCTATTCCAACGCATCGAAGGACATCACCGAACTGCGCAAGGCGCGCTACAGCTCGGGCTATTCGGCATCGCTTACCGAGAAGAATGCAATGGACATCATCGAGGAGGAACGCGTGAAGGAACTCTACATGGAGGGCTTCCGTCTGCAGGACCTCAAGCGCTGGCACAAAGGCTTCGAGCGCACACCACAGACCGAGTCGCTCACCAACGGCAGCAGCCTCAAGGTGGAGGCCGATAATCCGCTGTTCGTATGGCCCATACCGCAGCACGAATTGGAATCGCCGGGTGCCAACATCCAGAAGAATGAAAGTAACAAGTAACAGGAGGAACAACGTATGAAGAAAAATATATTGCTCGGTACTATCCTGACCTTCGCACTGCTTGTAGGTATTACAGGTTGTGAAGAGGAACACACCGTATACAGCGGCAAGCAGTACATCATGTTTGCCGACACCCTCTCGGTATTGGGCGTAGAGAACAACAATGAGTATTTCGATGTCTACATCTCCAGCACCAAGGCCATGGACAAGGACCAAACACTTGCCGTGGAGGTGATAGAGCAGGAGAGCAGTGCCATCGAAGGCCGGCACTACGAGATTGAATCGAATACGGTGACGGTTAAGGCTGGCGAACTGGCTACAAGTGTGCGCATCCGCGGCATCTATGAGAACTTGTCCGTTGATGTGGAAAAGCCTCTTGAGTTGAAGCTTCGTCTTGTCACTCCTGAGGAGACCCATTGGGACCTTTACGAGAACAGCGGCTTGGAGACCAAGGTGATGTTGCAGAAGATCTGTCCGTTCGATGTAAACGCATTCAGCGGCTACGCTATGGTAACCTCCACTTTCCTCTACAACTATGCAGGTAGCTATAATCGCCTGATTGAGACCGAGGTAGATACTACGGAGGAGAACACGATCATCATGCATGACTATCTCTACGATGGCTACGATGTGAAGATCAAGTTTACTACCGATGATATGCTCAATCCGCTCATCGAGATGGAGGATCAGCCTATGGCCACCACTGGCGAGGCATTCGGAACCATCTATGGCGATGGTATGCTTCACATCTATCAGCCCTCGTCTATGATCAGCTACTACAGCTCGTGCGAGAAGTTCATTCTTCAGTACATGACCGTGTGGGTTCCCGGTATGGAGGCTGGCTACAACACGGTGGGTACCTTCATCAATGCCGTTGAGTGGATCAGCGATGATGAGGCGCGCATACTCAAACAACAAGGATACTAATATATATAATAGGTATATGAATATAAGACAAAATAAGACAGGCCGACTGCTCCTGTGTATGGCAGCACTCACTGCATGGCTTTTCAGTGCTTGTGACGATACGATGGGCGGTTCTACGACCACCGTACCACAATTCCCTACAGACACTTTGACTTTTGTCGCTAATCCAGGTGATACCGTAGAGGTGTCTTTCAGTGCAGCTGTCAATTGGAAGCTCTCTTCCAATAAGGATTGGTGCAGAACAGCAGATGACTTTCAGCAAATTTCGGGAAAGAGTGGCAAGCAGACGGTACCTTTTGTTATCAGCGACAAGGGGCATGGCTTTGCCGATGACAAGGCCGAGATTACCCTTTGGATGAACAACGAGAGTCGTGTTATCGCTTGCGTTACCCGCCGTGCCAAAGGCTATTTCATGGAACTGGGTAATGACACCTGTACCTATACAGCCGGTGAATCGATTGTTTTGGGTACATCGGGTAGGATAGAACTGAATGTACAGACCAATTTCGGCCTTGACCAGTTGCGCATGAGCTATCCTGAGTGGCTTAAGCCTACACGTAATGGAGAGGCTATTGCTCTTCAAGTGGTGATGGACTCATTGAAATATACCATTGATCATCCGGCCGATTCGCTCATCCTGTTCAAGAGCGACAGCACCTTCAGCCAGAGTTTCCACGTGCAATATGTGGGTATGGACAGTAGGGACCTTCGTGTCACTCCACAGATTGAAGCCGATCTCATTGTATCTCGGGATGCCAAGCGCTGCCATGTAGGTGACACGGAATATACCGCTCCGCTGACCTTTACTGTTGAGGCACTTAACGATGGCTATCAACTCGTTACTGTAGCTTTCGATGAAGAAAAGGGTTGCTCGATATTGTCTGACGAAGACCGTTGGTTTGTTGTTGAAGATAATGGTTGCGGTACCATCAGCCTGTCATTTGCCGAGGAAAATAATGGCGCTGAACGCATGGCCTATTTATTGGCATTGCCTCAGGCTATTGTCGACAGCTTGGATGCTTGTGCTGAGGGCTATGAGGCTGCCATGGGCAATTTCTTATGGGAAAAGGTCGATGGTAAGACCGACCTGAAAGAAACGGCACTGCAGTTCCGCATTATCAAGATTGCGCAAGATGGCGTTATGAATATAAGTATCTCTCCCGAGACACGTTGGAACCTGATAATCTCTACCGATGGCAAGACCTATCGTGATGCGATAAGAGGAGACTCTCTGGAGGCCCCTGTAGAGGCCACCATAACCACCTATCGTGGCTACAAACTGATGTGTGCAAGTTACGATAGCAAGGTGGGTTGCACTATTATGGAGATTGAGGACAGCTGGATCAGTGTTGATGACAATAAACAGGGCGATGTCAAGGTATACTTCAAAGCTAATACAGGCAACGAACGCATCCTTTACCTCTTTGCCTTGCCTTTGCCTCTCGTAGAGAGTTTGGAACCCGAGTCATCGGTATTCCATGCCAACCTCTCGGAAGAGCTTTTTGAAGACGTCGAAGGATTGCTCGAGTTGAGAGAAAAGACCGAGCAGTTCGTCATTGCCAAGTTTGCCCAGGAGGCCAATGAGGAGAATGCCATCAAGGTACTCAAGAAAGGCGTGGAGAGTGTAGAAGTGGTGAAGGAGACCGAGCAGGAGTGGTTGGATATTGCAGCCGCCAAGGGCGTAGCAGCCGCCAAGGTGTTCAGATGCAGCATGAGATTGGGTTATATGTATCAGATCAATCCTTTGCTCTCTCTGGACCTGTGGGATGTTGCTAATGATGATAAAGATAGAGTCGAGATATACGGTAAGAGCGGTAAGATGTATCAGCCGGGCAAAGGCAATGACTACATCGCTGAGTATACGATGATGGAGGAGACCGAAGGTGACCACATGCTCGTCCAGTTGACGGCTAATGGTTACGATGAGGGGGATGATTTCCTATATTATATCAATGAAGACTTTATCATGTACTTTATTGATAGCGAAACCAACTATCTGAAAGCCCTGGTGATAACTTGCCTCTAAAACAAAGGAAAAGACTATGAACAAAAATATGAACTATTCATCATTCAGTAAAGCCGTGTCAGCTATTCTGTTTGCATTCTGTGCATTGACAGGTCTCGTTGGCTGTACGGAACAGGAGGACGGATTGAGCGTAGAGTATGGCTACGTGCAGTTCAAGCTCTACAAGAACGACACTGCCCCCAAGCAGCTCGCTTCCACTCGTTCGGGTGAGCAACCTTTGGATTTTCTCTCCGATGTGCGTAAGGTCGAGGTGCGTATGCTGCGTAATGGCTCCATCATTGAGCAGACACTCGTACTGCATGCCTACAGCGATGAGAATGCTGCGTACGGTATGCGTAGCGACAAGTTGCGACTGTTGGCAGGCAAGTATGAACTTATAGGATATACTTTGTTTAACAAGTTGGACCAGGATGTCCGTTCCTACGACTATGATACCCCCTTACAGATAGACGTCATTCCCGATGGCTTGGTATATTGCAACCTTTCCACAAGTGTTGTTCCGCGTGGTAAGGCCGCCTTCCGTCTGGTCAAGTCTGCGAACTTCACGAAGACTCGCGCTGCAGCCGACGATATGGTTGGCGCCTATCCGTTCAGTAATATCAAGGCGGTAAGCTTTACATTATATAATGAGACATTGAGCGAAGAGGTGAATATCGAGAATGTACTTGTTGATCTTGAAGAGGGATTCCACGATGGACATGCCATTGATACGCTTTATGCTGTGGACACCGATGGGACGCGATTCAATGCGCAGACCACCTCATTTGCTGTCGACACCGTCGTGTGGCTCAAAGCCGGTGAATACACGGTGACCAGCTATACCACCTATTCAGACAAGAAGGCCAAGAAGATGCTCGAACACGTAGATGATGTGAAGGATGCAGCGCGCTTTGTGGTGCGCGACAATGAATTCACCGACTCCGTGGCCATTACCATCCAGCTGAGCGAGACTGCTCCGCATATCAAGGACTATTTCGCGTTGCGCGAGATCTGGCTGGCTCTTGATGGTCCTCATTGGAGCTACTACGGTGAGGCCGAGGCCCCAGGATGCAATTGGAACTTCAATAAGGACCTCGACATGTGGGGTCAGCAGCCGGGTGTGACGCTCGATGCAGATGGCCGCGTAGAGGCATTGTCATTGGCGGGTATGGGAGCCCGTGGTTTCGTTCCCGATGCTATCGGTCAGTTGACCGAGCTTGCTGTGCTTTCTTTGGGTACACACGATGAGCTGTTGGGCGGACACCTTTTCGACGATGTCGATGCCAATATGACCGAGGAGCAGAAACAGGCCTTCCGCATGGACTACCATGACAAGTTCCTCGCTCGCGATGTGCGTGAAGGACTTTCTGACATACTGAAAGAGGGAATCAACCGCGACGGCATACAGCCCGCCATCCGTCCCAGCAGCCGTATCAACCTTAAGGACGTGCAGTTCGGCAAGCAGACCAACGGTATCAAGGGTATCTCGCGTGCCATCAAGCGGCTTACCAAGCTGCAGCAGATCTATATTGCCAACTCGCCCATTACCACCGACAGTTTCTTTGTGGATGTCAAGGATCCTGAGATGTATCCCGACTATGCCGACTGGAGTTGGGAGAACATGACCGCCCTTACCGATGTCGAGATATACAACTGCCCCAAGCTGACGTCGCTCCCGATGGAGATGTTTGGCGAGCATGGCTTGCCCGAGTTGCAGTCGCTCAATATCGCCTGCAACAGCGGCATCAGTGCCGACTCGCTGCGCAAGAACTGGATTGACATCATCCATGGCAACAGTGGCAAGCGCCTGCAGATACTCTATATGGGATTCAACAACCTGGAGGAGTTCCCCGAGTATGACGACCTGAAGCTCATGGAGAAGCTGGCCATGCTCGACTGTACCAATAATAAGGTACATACGCTCCATCCCTTCGGCAAGAACATCAACCTGACGAAGATCTATCTTGACTATAATAAGATTACGAAGATTCCCGGAGCGAGAGATAAGGATGGCTACGACTACTTCTTTGGATACTATGATGTGGAGTTGTTCTCATGTACTCACAACCTGCTTGATTCGGTTCCCAACATCTTCAATGCCAAGTCCATCAACGTCATGGCCTCGGTAGATTTTTCGTACAACAGGATCAAGGGATTTGAGCATGGCGACAATCATCGGGGTATCAATGCCTCTACGGTATCTCTTTCATACAACCAGCTGGAGACCATGCCTGCTGTGCTCTTCAAGACCGGCTCGCCGATGACCACGCTTGTCCTTTCAGGTAATGGCATGAAGCGTATTCCCAAGGGCTCGATGACCGGTCCCTACTCACATTTCCTGCAGACGCTTGACCTCAGTTACAACAAGCTTACTGACCTGCCTGATATCGATGCCGATGAGCCTACCGATTTCCATTCAAAGAACATTCCCTACCTCTACGGTATAGACCTCAGCTACAACTGCTTCGCCAAGTTCCCCTACGAACCGTTCGAATGTGCCTATCTGGCCACCTACGGTATCCGTCACCAACGCGACGAACAGGGTAACCGTACGTTGAAGGAGTGGCCTACAGGCATCTACAAGTGCCCCAGCCTGATGGCTTTCTATATAGGCTCTAACGACCTGCGTAAGATTGAGGACACCATATCGCCCTACATCCGTTATTTCGAGATTAAGGACAACCCCAATATCTCGATTGACTTGTCGGGAATATGCGACTACATCATGCTCGGGTACAACCTGCTCATCTACGACAAGACACAGGATATCCGTGGATGTGACTATTTATTGGAATAATAACTCATGACAGCTATACATATATTTATGAAAAAGTTTCTTCATCTCTCTATAGTGTTAGTCGCCACTGCCGTCCTCTTCACTTCGTGCCGCGAGGAAGGGGATGAGATCATCGGTTTCTCTGTCGACAAGGCCGAGGCAGGCCTTTCTCTGCCTGCCGAGGGCGGAACCGAGTTTCTGCAAGTGATTTCGGCTACAGAGTGGACCGTGACCTCCAACAAGCCGTGGGTCAGCGTGTCGCCGGCCAATGGCCTCGGAAGTGTCAAGTGTAGTGTCCTTGTAGACTCTACCTTGGACAACGGAGTGCGCGAAGCTAAGTTGACCTTCGAGACAATGGAGGGTGAGCGTAAGACCGTTACCGTGTTTCAGGGTGGATATGCCAAGCAGGTTATCCTCGAAGATTCTGTAAAGACCATTCCCTCTTCGACCAACAGCATCGCCGACCGTTATTTCAAGGCTACGGTGAATGCCAATGTCAACTTCCGTCTCCACATCGTCGACAGCCTGGGCACTCCTGTAAAGTGGATCGTGCCGAAGCAAATGGAGGTAAAACCCAATCTGGATCGTGGCTCTCGCTTGCGTGCCACGACGATACAGTTCGACTGGAAAATCAACTCCGACACCCTCGACCGCGTGGCTTATATCCAATTCCTGCCGCTCGATGAGAACGATGTGTTGCAGCGTGCCGATGTGCTTGCTATCACCCAGGAGGCTGCTCCCGTCATCTCGGATGACCGTGCAGGCGACTCCTTGGCTGTTGTCTCCATCATGAACCGTCTGCAGATCATGAACCCATGGGATGTGTCCGAGAACATGCAGCATTGGAACAATGTGACCCTTTGGGAAGCCACCGACGAAGACCTGCCCGATCCCAAGGCCGTAGGTCGTGTGCGCTCGGCTAACTTCAAGATGTGCCATACCGGGGAAAGCATACCACAGGAAATCCGTTACCTTAAATATCTGGAGACACTCAATATCTATAGTAACGTCAACACCATGTTCCTCAGCATAGACCTCGGCAGTGACATCTGCGAACTGAATCACTTGAAGCATCTGCAGATCGGTGCGTTCGGTCTCGTATCGTTGCCCGAGGACTTCTGGAAATTGGGTGAGACACTTGAGTCGCTTGACCTCAACTCAAATAACTTCTCTGAGGTCCCTGCGGTACTCACCAAGGAGAACTTCCCCCGTTTGAAGTCGCTCAATCTCCTTGCCTGCCGTCGTTGGGCTGTCTATGACCTCCGCAAGAAGGACACCTATGATGATGGCATCGGTATGCACTTCCATACTGCCGATAACGATGGCCTCAAGCGCCTGCTCCTATGGGATACCCTCGAGGAGTTGCGCCTCTCGAACAACTACATCGAGGGAGAGCTCCCCACCTTCTTCACGACTACTGTGGCCGGCGATACGGTGTGGGACGAGGGCGTTGAACTCTGGACCGTAGAGGATGTGGCTGGCAACGACACCATCAAAAACCTGGTTGGCTGGCCCAAGATATTGCCCAACATGGACCTCCTCAGCCTCAATCTCAACTTCTTCACAGGCAATGCGCCCGACTGGCTCCTCTACCACCCCCGTTTGCTCGACTGGTACCCCGAGTCGCTCATCTTCATGCAGAAGGAGAATGGTATCGACTCTAATGGCAAACTGGTGAAGTTCGACAACGAGCCAACCAACTACGAATACTACTACAAATTCTTCCCCCTCTATCGTAAGAAGTACGAGGTACAGGAAGAGAGAGCAGAGTGATTATAGATTATAGGTGAAGGGTTAAAGGTTAAAGGTGACAGGCCAACCGCCAATAGCCAACGCCAAACGGCCCCAAGATCAATACTATATATACAGCAGCGTGCTTCATCGAAGCACGCTGCTGTCCTTTCATCCCCGCTCATCCCTTAACCTTTAACCTTTCACCTTTCACCTTTCACCCTTTTAAATCGGCTGTATAAAGTTCGGGTGTATCGTCGCCATCACTACGGCGATGACCCCCTCGATAGCGATTACCACGCGGCGGTCGCGCTTGCCCTTCACCTTCATGAAGATGCCCTCATAGCCCTCGAAGTCGCCCCCGATGATGCGCACCGGTGTGCCTTGTGTCAGGTTCAGCTCCTGTGGGTCGAAGAAGAGCAGCGACTCGTCATACGTGCCACACACCGCCATGAACTGCGTCATCTGTCGCTCGGGCACCACCACCTTCTTGCGACTCTTGTCCACGATATATTGCAGGTGGGGCAGTCCCGCCTTCACGGCCTGTATCTGCGATTGCCGTGCATGTACGAATATCAGGCTGTTCACGATAGGCACCATCACCTTCTTGCGGCGTCCCTTGGCATCCACCTTGATGGTCAGGCGCAGCGGCACGAAGCACTCCATGCCCCCCTCCTCCAGTGTGTCGCGCACCGCCAGCTCGCGGCGGTAGGTCACGCGCATGGCATACCACTTCACGCTGTCGTCGGGTCGCTGTATGGGCGGTATCGCCGGTATATTCTTCTCTGTTGCCATCAGTGCATGGGATTAACGATAAGCAAAGGTAAGCATTATTTCACTAAGGAGCAAACTTGCGGGCCATATCGTATCAAAACCATCAGCGGGCCTCACCTCGGTGAAGCCCGCTGATATGCTATATATATAATAGGTGTATGTTGGTCGTTCCAAGGGTTTAAGGGTTAGGGGTGAAGGGGCACCGCTCACCGCTAATCCGCTCACCGCTAATCCGCTCACCGTATCCCGCTCAGATCCACCTTATAGTAAGTGGGGGCAGTGTCATTCTTCTCGATAAACATTGCCATGTAGATAGGAGCATATACAATCTTCCCTTTTACATGTAGATTATCGTTATTGAATACGACAGCTTCGGCAATGTTATACTCCCCGCAATCCATGATATTCGATAGGGCGCGATGCGTGTCATAATCCTTGCCCGACTTCACTTCTATGGGGATTATGCGCCCATCAAGCTCGATGACAAAGTCGAGTTCGCCCCGCTTCTTGCTATTATAATAGTACACGCTCAGGCCATGAGCCACAAGCTCCTGTGCTACAGCATTCTCGTATATTGCTCCATGGTTAATGTCCTTGTCTCCTTTGATGATACGCAGTTGTATGCCCTGCGCATACTGAGCGGCCAACAGACCTATGTCGCTTTGGAAGAGCTTGAACAGGTTGCGCGTCTTGGCAAGCAGCAGAGGTACCTTAGGCTCCTCTACATTATATACGGGTAGGGCGACGCCTGCATTGGCCAGCCATAGGAAACTATTCTGGAAACGGTCGAACTTGGCATGCTCGTTGAGCCTTTTCAGGATAAAACGTTTGTTCTTTGCATCCAGCTCGGGGGGGATGAGGTTGAATATCTCCTCTATATATAGCTTGTTGTGAGGGTCATACTGCGCTATGTCGCGCTTGTAGAGCCGTATTACATCTTGCTGCACGGTCATCACCTCCTGCAAGTTGTTGCTCTCGAGATATTTGCTTACTGCCGCAGGCATACCGCCTACTATAAGATAGAGACGATAGAGCTCCATCATCTTCGTATGGACGAATGCGTCTACTGCAATGCGCTTCTCCCACGCATCACGCAACGCGCCGATGACCTTCTCGCCGACACCTACAGCCGAGACAAATTCCTCGAAGTCCAGCGGATACATATCCTTCACTCCCATATACCCTACAGGCTCGGAGCGGAGATCCTTCAGTTCTACTCCCAAGAGCGAACCGCTGAGGATATAACGATAAGAACCCTCATCGACCAGAAATTTGATAGCAGTGACTATCTCAGGACACAACTGCACCTCATCGAAGAACACCAGCGTATCTCCTTTTATCAATGGATCAGAAGTCACTGTAGAGAGTCGGAGCAGAATGTCATCGACTCCCCGGGCTTCTTTGAACACCCCCACAGCATCGGGGCGCTCTACAAAGTTGATTTCTACAAAACTTTTGAACGTCTTGCCAAATTCACGGATAGAGAACGTTTTTCCTATCTGCCGAGCACCAGTTATCAATAGCGCATTGCTTGTAGAAGCATAATAATCGCGTATGTAACTGTCAATCTTACGTTTAATCATATTGTTGCCGCTTTTCCAATGCAAATCTATATCTATTTTGCCGTTTTTCCAAGAAAAAACGAGCTTATTTTGCCGTTTTTCCAAGATTTGCGGGTTCTACATCAAAACCATCAGCGGGCCTCACCTCGGTGAAGCCCGCTGATATGCTATATATATAATAGGTGTATGTTGGTCGTTCCAAGGGTTTAAGGGTTAGGGGTGAAGGGCTAGAGTGTCATCTCGAGCGAAGAGAGAGAACTCGCGCAGGGACTATGAAAGTTTTCGTGAGACTTTTGCGAGATTTCTCACAATGTTCGAAATGACACTAACCCCCAACCTTTTAATCCTTAACCCTTACCCTTCTCACCCTTAATCTTTAACCTTTCATTACAAAAAATAGGTGAAAAGTATTGTTGTTTAGGATTTTATGCGTAACTTTGCACCTTGGATATCTTGCCGTGTAGTGTATGCGCGCGTGTAGCGTGCTGATTGACAGATGGTTGATGGCGAGAGCCTATGTATTTTGACGTGAGTGTATAATAAGAAAAAGGTAATAAAGAAAGATGAAAATTAAGAGACATTACACATCGCCCGTCACCTGTCGGGCAACCGTAGAACTCGAAGGGGGCTTCTGCGGGTCGATAATAGACAGCAGTGCCAAGACGGTGAACATCACCTCATCGGCACAGGATTATGAGGCGGTAGGCGAGGATTTCACGTGGGGTACAAATGCCGACGGCAAGTGGAGCGGAAGCAATGGTAGTGAAAGCATTACATGGGACTAATCAATAACGGAAAGATATAACGATGAACAGATATATGAAACTATATGCCCTGCTGGGTGCAGTTTGCCTGCTGGGCGCGTGTCATGACGATTTCGGTTATGAGGGAGGCATCAAGGTCATTCCCGGTGAGGAGATACGGTTCGGTGCTACGGCCCACTTTGAGGACGGCGACAACACTACCCGTACAGTATATGGCGATATCGTAGGAAATCAGATTGAGGTCAACTGGGTGGCTGGTGAAGACCGTATTCAGATAGCTTCACCTCACACGACAGGTGTTGATGTGGCGGAGTATACCGTTACGAGCGCCGCCGATGCAGATCTTGCTAATGGTAAGGACAAGAGTACCGCCAAGACGTTACAACGTATCGGTGAGGCTGGTTTGCAGTGGACTAACGAAGAAAAATATGAGTTCTATGCCATGTATCCCTCACATAATCAACTGAAGGAGATCGTTACAGAGGTGGAAGACACCAAAACGTATGGTTTAAAGACATCATATGATGAGCAAGGAAACCCTGTGGGCACCATGGTGGGATATCTGCCTTTACGACAAGATCCAAAAGATTTGAATGGACTTACCTTCACTAATGATGTTTGTGTGGTAGAGCCCGACATGCGTTTTGCCTATATGGTAGCAAAGGAACATTATACAGTTCCTGAGGATGGCGTGATTGATGAAGATACGGAAAAGATTCAACTGAACTTCTCTTCACTGGTTACAGCACTGCAGTTCGACATCACGGCCAACACAATCGGTCATAACAATAGTTCAGGCAGTATTCGTGTTACAGACTTAACACTTTATAGCCATAGCGGTAAAGATATTTGCGGAAAGTTTGAATATACTTTCCCGAAAGGAGAAGTAGAGGCCGTGAGTGAAGGGGACTTCAAGACAGATAATAGTACCTCGGGCTATAGCCGTGTTTCTATGAGTTTTGGTCAAGGCATTCCTCTTGCAGAGGGCCAAGCTATCGAAGCGACTTTTTTCTTGCTCCCTTCTGTGGAAAAATATACTGGTGGTGATTTGAAGTTGATCATCCACTACGTGGTAAATGAAAAGCATGTTCAGACAAAGACAGCGACCATTAATAAGGATTTGAAGCCTCGCAAGAAGTACTACTTCAAAGACATGTTGCTTCCACCAATATCGACTGATGTGGAGGCTTCGGTTTGGTTCCAGGCTCTAGAACCGCAAATCTTGGCTTCACAGGTATCTTTTCCTGTGGCGGGTAATGTATTCGCAAGTTCTCTCTATGGTGCTCCTGAAAACAATTACCAGCAGAGCGCAAAATTGGAAGACTTATGGAACATGGGGGTTCGTGGCTTTGAAATTGTCACCCAGTCTGCCAATGCAGACCCTACGGGTAGCTTGAAAGACTGTCAGGTTATGGCAGCTGAGGAATTCTGTACAGGATCAGGAGCATATACATTCCATAAAGCATTTGATGAGTTGGTTGCTAAGCTAAAAGAATACCCGGAAGAGACGCTTGTTATTCTAGCAACATACATGGCAAAGGATGATGGATACAACCCTTATGCTTATATCTCGAACCTCTTCAATTATCTTGAATGGTATGATGAAAATAATGCGCATGGCATAGATCAAGACGATTTTGTCCAACTTACAGATACTTCAACGGTTGCAAATTTACAAGGGAAAATTGCCATTATCGTACGTCCTGGAGATGATGAACGCTGGTTGTATGAGAATGGTGAAAAATATAGTCCATATACTATTTTGGGTGTAAATAAGCCAGATGATGGGTTAACCTGTAAAATCCCTACTGTAGCGGCAATAAAAGCAAATACTTGGTGGAATAATGTTGTGTGCATTTGGGATTGGGGAACAGCATCATACGATGTGTGGGATCGTCGTTATGGTTCAGATTATGCGCGTGCTGCAGCCTTTTATGATATGGCTGTAAGCAGGAACATCGAAAATCGTAAAGAAAAAGCTCAAATTGAGACGTATTTGTATGCCTCTAACAAGTCAACTGCTACAGTTGGTGCTACCGAAGGATTCTCTTGGTCAGGAGATGTTGAGGACAACAACTTCAACAATTATGGGGAAGGCAGTATGCCTTCTTATACCAGTTTCAATTATGAGCACTCACTTTCAACATCAAACACCAATAAAGCCTATGTGCAGGAATGGATGCGTGTGATTCCTGAAGGCGGAATTATGGGTTGTATAGACAGTCAAGGAAGTACTTCACGCACTCGCCGTTCTTTATGGGTAAATTGGCCTTCATCTATTGTTGATAAGAAAGCTGCAATTAAAGGGTTGTTTGAGAAATCCGTTAAGACAAAAGGAAAGGGAACAGGCGATTTATATATAAATGTTCTTTCTGGTTACTATGCAGATTTAAATATTGTTAAAACAATCAAAGATGATGGACTAGGTGGAATATTTGGCAGCTC
>JBGVOS010000157.1:0-4328 GCA_045126595.1 Bacteroidaceae bacterium
CGCCCAGCGCGAGCTGCGTGCCCCGTTCGACGGTGTGCTCGGATTGCGTGAGGTGAGCCTCGGTGCCTATGTGTCGCCCACGACTCCCATCGTGAAGCTCACGAAGATGAATCCCCTGAAAATCGAGTTCTCGGTGCCCGAGCGCTACTCCGGCGTGTTGAAGGCCGGCAGCCGACTGAACTTCACCGTCGAGGGTGACCTCGCCGAGCGTGCTGCCAAGGTGTATGCTACAGACTCTCGTGTGGATATGGAGACACGTACCTTCACCGTGCGTGCCCTCTACGACAACTCTGATGGGGCGCTCTTCCCCGGCCGTTACGTGAACGTGAACCTGCTCACCCGCGAATATCCCGATGCCATCGCCGTGCCGAGCGAGGCCATCGTATCGGAGATGGGCCACGACAAGGTGTTCCTCTACAAAGGGGGCAAGGCCGAGAGTGTAATTATCAGCAAGGGCATCCGCAACGAGTCGCTCGTACAGGTGGTGCAGGGTCTCGAACCTGGCGACACGGTCATCACTACCGGTACTATGCAGCTGCGTGAGGGACAAGCGGTGGTGCTTGATGTGGTAAAGCGAATTGAGAATTGAGAATTGAAAGTTGAAAATTAGCCTCCGGACTTATGCAACAAGTTATGGCACAGACATCGAGTAATGCTGTTCATGAGAAGAGTAAGGCTCTTGCCATACGCATCATTCGTTTTGTGCGCTATTTGCAAACGGACAAAAAGGATTATGTGCTCTCTAATCAGATTTTGCGTAGTGGAACTAGTATTGGTGCGAATGTACGAGAAAGCAAAAATGCGCAGAGTACTGCAGATTTCGTAAACAAACTATCCATTGCGTTGAAAGAGGCTGACGAAACGGCATATTGGTTGGAACTGCTATTTGAGAGCAACACGATAGATAAAACAATATTCAATTCTCTATATGATGACAATAAAGAGCTTATAGCCTTACTGACATCAATAATAAAAACTACCAAAAATAATAACTAACCGAAATATTGGGAATAGGAGATGGATTGCATCCCGCATGTAAATAACTTTCAATTCTCAATTTTCAATTTTCAATTTTATAAAGGTGAACATTTCAGAACTTAGCATACGCCGCCCGGTGCTCGCCACCGTGTTTACGCTGATTATCGTGCTCTTCGGTGCGATAGGCTATATGAGCTTGGGCGTGCGCGAGTATCCCTCGGTGGATAATCCCATCATCTCGGTGTCGTGCTCCTATCCCGGTGCCAATGCCGATGTCATAGAGAACCAGATTACCGAGCCGCTGGAGCAGAATATCAACGGTATCCCCGGCATCCGCTCGCTGACGAGTGTGAGCCAGCAGGGCTCGTGTAACATCACCGTAGAGTTTGAACTCTCCGTAGACCTTGAGACGGCAGCCAATGACGTGCGCGACAAGGTGTCGCGTGCCCAGCGCTTCCTTCCGCGCGACTGTGACCCCCCGACGGTGTCGAAGGCCGATGCCGATGCGTCGCCCATCCTCATGGTAGCTATCCAGAGCGACAAACGCTCGCTGCTCGAACTCAGCGAGATTGCCGACCTCACCGTAAAGGAGCAGCTGCAGACCATCCCCGAGGTGAGCGGTGTGAGCATCTGGGGTGAGAAGAAGTATTGTATGCGCCTGTGGCTCGACCCCGTGAAGATGTCGGGCTATGGCATCACTCCGATGGACGTGAAGAATGCGCTCGACAAGGAAAACGTGGAGCTGCCATCGGGAAGCATCGAGGGTAACACGGTGGAACTCTCTATCCGTACGCTCGGCTTGATGCATACGACCGAGGAGTTCAACAACCTCGTCATCAAGGAACAGGAGGGACGCATCGTGCGATTCAGCGACATAGGTCGTGCCGAGCTCAGTGCCCGCGACATCAAGAGCTACATGAAGATGAACGGTGTGCCCATGGTGGGTGTCGTTGTCATCCCGCAGCCCGGTGCCAACCATATCAACATTGCCGAGGCAGTGTATGAGCGCATGGAGATCATGAAGAAAGACCTCCCCGAAGATGTGCACTATCAATACAGCTTCGACAATACGCGCTTCATCCGCGCCTCTATCGCAGAGGTGAAGGACACCGTTATCGAGGCATTTGTGCTCGTGATTATCATCATCTTCCTCTTCCTGCGCGACTGGCGCGTGACCCTCGTGCCCTGTATCGTTATCCCCGTATCGCTCATCGGTGCCTTCTTCATCATGTACCTGTTGGGCTTCTCCATCAACGTGCTTACGATGCTGGCCATCGTGCTCTCCGTGGGACTTGTCGTCGACGATGCCATCGTGATGACGGAGAACATCTATATACGAATAGAGAAGGGAATGCGACCCCGTGCGGCCGGTATCGAGGGCGCCAAGGAGATTTTCTTTGCCGTCATCTCGACCACCATTACCCTGTTGGCGGTATTCTTCCCCATCGTGTTCATGGAGGGTACCACAGGCCGCTTGTTCCGTGAGTTTGCCCTGGTGATTGCCGGTGCAGTGGTCATCTCATCATTCGCTGCGCTCACCGTGACGCCCATGCTTGCGACTAAGATTCTCAAGCGCCGTAAGGAGAAAAGGTGGTTCTACCGCAAGACCGAACCCTTCTTCGTGGGGCTGAATAACTTCTATGAGCGTTCGCTGGGCTTCATCCTCCGCCACCGCGCCATAGCCCTCGTGATGATGGTCGTGTCGTTCGTGGGTTGCGTATGGATGTGGAATGAGGTGCCTGCCGAGATGGCTCCGCTTGAGGACCGCTCGCAGATTACCGTGCGCACCATGGGCCCTGAAGGCGTGACCTATGAGTATATGCGCGACTATACCGAGGACATCAGCCGTCTGGCCGACTCGCTCATGCCCGATGCCAAGTTCATCACGGCCCGTGTGTCGAGCGGTTCGGGTAACATACAGATCACCCTGCCCGACATCAAGGACCGTGACTACACGCAGATGGAGGCGGCAGCGAAACTCTCACGGGAGGTGCAGAAGAAAACCGGTGCCCGCTCTTTCGTGCAGCAGCAGTCTACCTTCGGAGGCCGTCGTGGCGGTATGCCCGTGCAGTATGTCCTGCAGGCTACTGACATCGATAAGCTGGCCGAGGTGTTGCCCGAGTTCCTGGCAAGAGTGTACGATAACCCCACCTTCCAGATGGCCGACGTGAACCTCAAGTTCAGCAAACCTGAGGTACGCATCAACATCAACCGCGAGAAGGCAAACCTCATGGGCGTTCACACACGCGACATCGCGCAGACCCTCCAGTATGGTCTCAGCGGTCAGCGTATGGGTTATCTCTACCTCAACGGCAAGCAGTACGAGATTGTGGGCGAGATAAACCGTCAGCAGCGCAATGCTCCAGCCAACCTCAAGTCAATCTATATGCGCAATGCTTCCGGTGAGATGATACAGATGGACAATCTCGTGGAACTTATCGAGGGTATAGCACCTCCCAAGCTCTACCGCTACAACCGTTTCGTGGCAGCCACTATTTCGGCCGGTTTGGCTGAGGGTAAGACCATCGGTGACGGTCTTGACGAGATGGACAAGATTGCCGCAGAGGTGCTTGACGACACCTTCCGCACCGCTCTGTCGGGCGAGTCCAAGGAGTTCCGTGAGAGCTCGTCGAGCCTCTTCTTCGCCTTTGGCTTGGCACTCCTGCTCATCTACCTCATCCTGGCGGCTCAGTTCGAGAGTTTCAAGGACCCCGTCATCATCATGATTACCATTCCCCTGGCCATCTTCGGTGCGCTCATCTTCATGATGGTGGGCGAGCAGACGATGAACATCTACTCCGAGATTGGTATGATTATGCTTGTGGGTCTTGTGGCCAAGAACGGTATCCTCATCGTGGAGTTTGCCAACCAGCGTCAGAAGAACGGCGAGGACAAGATGACCGCCATACGCGAAGCTTCGGTGCAGCGCTTGCGTCCTATCCTCATGACCAGCACATCAACTATGCTCGGCTTGTTGCCCCTGATGTTTGCCACGGGCGAGGGTGCCAACGGACGTATTGCCATGGGTACGGCCGTAGTGGGAGGTATGCTCATCTCGACCATCATGACCATGTATGTGGTGCCTGCCATCTACAGTTATATTTCTACTGACCAATCCAAAGAGGAGGACAACCAATGAAACAACGATATATCTACATAGCAGCAGCGCTGCTTGCTTTTGGAGTTACAAGAGTCATGGGTTCAGAAGTGCAGACAAATGCTTCTCAACCCTCAACTTTCAATTCTCAATTTTCAATTTTCAATTCGGATTCCACCTCCATTCTTTCGACCCTGCACAGCGAAACCCTGCAGACCTCTCAAACGATGCGTCCACGCACCCTGAAGGAGTG
>JBGVOS010000158.1:0-12937 GCA_045126595.1 Bacteroidaceae bacterium
CTTGGGCTCGGCAAAGAGGATGGTGTCGAGAACGTCGTTGTGCATACCGGCACGAGGGGGGTCGGTGATGATGGCATCGGGACGGCCATACTCGTTGATGAACTCCTGATTAAGGATATCCTTCATGTCGCCGGCAAAGAAGAGCGTGTTGCCGATGCCGTTGATGGCGGAGTTGACCTTGGCATCCTCGATAGCCTCGGGCACATACTCAATACCGATGACCTGACGTGCCTTGCGCGAAACGAAGTTGGCGATGGTGCCCGTGCCGGTATAGAGGTCGTAGACGAGTTCATCACCTGTAAGGCCGGCAAACTCGCGTGCAACCTTGTACAGGTTATAAGCCTGACGGCTGTTGGTTTGGTAGAACGACTTGGGGCCTACCTTGAACTTCAAGCCCTCCATCTCCTCGATGATGTGGTCTTCGCCCTTGAAGACATAGATGGGCAGGTCGCCGATGGTGTCGTTGCACTTGTTGTTGATGACGTAGATGAGCGAGGTAATCTCGGGCCACGTGTCGGCCATAAACTGCAGGAGTTGCTTCATCTGTGCCTCCTCTTCGGGAGCTACAATCTTGAACTGCATCACCACCATGAGTCCCTTGATGCTATGGTCATGCTCATCCTCAGCAATGCGAATCATCATATTACGCAACATTCCCTCCTGTGAGCGCAGGTCAAAGAAGGTGAGGCCCTGCTCGTAGGCATAGTCGCGCACGCCATTACGGATGCGGTTGCAGATATCATCCATGAGGTGACACTCGTCGATGGCGAGCACCTTATCGAAGGCACCGGGGATGTGGAAGCCCACGGCATTCATCTGATCGTACTTAAAGTCCTTGTCGACCTCTTCTTGTGTGAGCCAACGTTTGTTGCTGAAGGTGAACTCCAGCTTGTTGCGGTAGCGCTCGGTCTGCTCAGAGCCCAAGATGGGTGATATTTCGGGGAGCTCCACCTTGCCGATGCGCACGAGGTTGTCGGTCACCTGCTTTTGCTTGTAGCGTATCTGCTCCTCATACTTGAGGCACTGCCACTTGCAACCGCCACACACGCCAAAGTGCTTGCAGAAGGGCTCGCTGCGCAGGGGTGAGTACTCGTGGAACTTCACCGCCACGGCTTCGGCATAGCTATGCTTCTTGCGCTTCACCTGGAGGTCCACCACATCGCCCGGCACCACGTAGGGCACGAACACTACCATATCATTCACGCGCGCCAAGGCCTTGCCTTCGGCTGCCACATCAGTTATCGTCACTTGCTCCAACAAAGGGAGTTCTTTCTTCTTTCTGGCCATTATTCTATTTTTAGGAGTTCAGAAGTCCTTACTTTAACATCATCTTCACCTGCTTGAGTTCGTTGCCGCAATCATAGAAGGTGTTGTCAATCTTTATGTTAGTAGCACGTTCGAGGAGCACGCTGCTGTTGTTCCAATGGAAGGGGGCATAGTCCTCATTGTGGCTGATGGTGTTGCCCTTCCACAAAAGGCCGTCAACAGACTTGGCATAGAGAAGCGGATGGTCGAAGGTCTCGAACACATTGTTCACGATGCGGATGGCATTCTTCTTGCCTCCGTGGAAGTAGGCTTTCTGTCCACCAAGGTTGGGAATCTCGGGATAGATGCTGATGACCGCATTGGTGAACTGGAACATACAGGTAAGCGAGTTGACGAAGCGGTTGCGGCGGATGGTGACATCGCGGCATGCACCCGTCTCGTACCAGCCGTTGCAGTCGCCACAGAGCAAGATAGCTGTACCCGAGGTATGGTCAAAAAGGTTGTCCTCCACTACCGTGCGCTTGGGAGTGCTGAAGAGGGTGCCACGGGCACGGTTGTTGCGGATGAGGTTATCGGCAAAGTATACCTCGGGAGTCCACGTGAGGTTCTCGATGCCATAGCCTGTGGCAGTGCCTATCTCAGCAGGCAGCACATCGGCAAAGCGAATGACGAACTCCTTGGCACCGTGACTTGCTCCCGGGCATGCATGACTGCTATTATCAGTATTCTCAGAGAGTACGGAAATCTCGGAGATTGTGGTTACGAAAGGCTTTGCATCGCCCACCAGCTCCATGGTCTGTGAACGGACAAACTGTACCTCGTCACCCACGTAGCCCCAGTCGAAGCCCCATGCCTGTCCATGCATGTAACGGCCCTTCAAGGTATGGTCGTCGATGCGCTCCACCACCTTGAGGTAGGTGCCGTGTACGTTGATAGCATCGTCCATCATCGCCTCGTAGAGTCCGTTCACCGAGGTGATCTTACCCTTGCAACCCGAGAAGTGGGTGGCATCGGCCTGTGTGGTAAAGTAGCGCGGGTCGTCGTCGCCACGCAGACATACACAGAAACCGTCGAGGGTAATGTCCTCGCTCATCTGTGCCAGAAGGCCCATACCCTCGGCATAGTGTACCTTGACATTCTCGATGCGGGTGTCCTTGGCATGGCTCACGAAGATGCCAGGCGAAGGGCGACCGTAAGTGCGCATAGCCACGACAGTACCTACAGCCAGACGGCTGTCTTTCCATGCCGGGGCAAAGAAGGTGCGCTCGTCAATCTGCTGCACCTGATGCACGGGAGTGCCTATGTCACCTGTATTATAGAGTATGCGTCGTGTCTCCGGATGGAAGGCTATCCCCCACCCTGCGCCATGCGCCCAGCCTTCTCCACTATGTTCGAAGGCTCCCGATTCAGTGACGCGTGCATTGACCCACGGGGCCACACGGAAAGTGATACCTTCGGCATCGTTCTTTACGACCTCAGCCTGAGCGATATGAGGAGTGGCAAAGTCGATGCTGAAATTGCGCAGCGTACACTTCTCGGTAGCCACCACGCTCATGGGGAGCATACGGCCATGAAAGATGAAGTCGGCTCCCTGACCGTCAATGGTCAATCCGCGAAAACCCTCGATGGCTATACCCACGGCACGATCCTTGTGCTGGTCATGGTTCGAGATGTAGTACTCTCTATGTGCCGCACTCTCGGGATAGAAGTTATACTTTCCCGGAGCAAAACGGATGGTCACCGCCTTGCCTGCCGCCTCGGCCTTCACCTCGGCAAGCATCTGCTCCACAAGTCCGGCCACGTCGGCATCGGTATTGGGCACCACGCCATACGAAGCGGCATCATAAACCTTCTCGGCACGCAAGCTTGCGATGGCCAAGAGACAGATGCAAAATGAGAATAAACGTTTAGTCATACTATTTCTTTCTGGTCATTATACGGAGACAAAGGTACGAAAAAAAGGAGAAATTAACAAACGCGGCGCCGCTTTCTAACGAGAGAGGGCGCCACTTCATTTTTACATATAGGATAGTTATATAAAATTATTCGCAATTCAAGAAACTTGTATTGTTCAAGGTTGCCGTTGCTACATCATAAGTAAAGAAGGTATTAATCGTCTTATTGGTCGTATAATCCGTAGCCGAGTTACACATATAAAGTTTATCTCTATACGCGACAACATGTGTAGCATGAGTAATGGTGCGCGCAGTTCCACGAACGACATCCACACTTTGGATAGTTTTGTTGTAGTCCTTACCATAAGCCACCAGATAGACACTATCGCCTGACACCACTAATTGCTGAGGATTTTGTTCTACAATAATCGCCTTTTGGGGTGTAAAGGTTTCAATATCGATTACCGTCAAGGTACTATCATTACCCCAACCCGAATTGGCAACGAGCAACATATCCTTGTAGACTACCACATCTTCGGGATTTTTCCCCACAGGAGCATAGGCTTCCACGCTCAAATCCGAAGCCTTCATCTTTGCTATCCTGCCGCTATAGAGCGTCACGTAGATATAATCTCCTTCAGCAGCCAGATAGCGAGGCTGACCCTCTTCTGCAGAGATAGCACAGCGAGCCACCTCACGACCTTGCAAGTCAAGTTTAGCCACATACGATGACCCACTGACCGACACATATAAATAGCCTTTATGATAAAGTATGTCCTGTCCCGTATCACCGAGATACTGTCCATTCTGTCGGTAATAGTAATCATCTATACACAATTTCGAATTGGAGCTATAAGCCGACACCTCTGCATTGTTTTGTAGCCACAATCCTTCACATAAGATAAAAACATCAGGATTATCCTTTACAGAATCCGTAACATGCTCTAGAAAAGCCGCCCTACTAGGATTGCACAGCACATCAAAATCGTCTATCAGCGAACCACCATTATCATAACGATACACCTTACCCGAATATACATATTTGCTACCAGCCAACCCGATATAAAGTTCGCCGTTTACAGGATTAACCTCCATCATGTATACGGGATTCGATGCAACATCTGCAACATTTATTCCTTCCGAGCCTCCGTTCCCTATAGGTTCACAACTTGCAAACACAAGGCACGCCATACAGACACACAAGATGCCACGATACAACCTCTTCATCATTGATTCATTAAAAAAACTTTGAAATCCTCAAACTCGGCTGTCATGGGTACCGACTGTTTGGTGCCGCGCATGAAGACCTGCAACTTCTCAGGAATGGACACCTCGTCCTTGACGATAGCCTCCACCGTGTCGCGGAACTTGGCAGGATGGGCCGTCTCAAGGAATACACCCTGCTCACCGGGCTGTAGCAGTTCGCTCAGTGCACGGTAGCCGCAGGCACCGTGGGGGTCGAGCAGATAGCCCGTACGATGACAAGTGTCGGCTACAGTTTCGGCAATCTGTTCATCGCTGTAGGTCGCGCCACTGATAAGGCTGCAGATAGCCTCGTGCGAGTGATCGTAGAGGTCGAGAATACGAGCAAAGTTACTCGGGTCGCCTACATCCATCGCATTGGCAATGGTCTGCACCGAGGGGCGGGGATTATACTCACCCGTCTTGAGGTATTGATAGACGATGTCGTTGCGATTGTTGGCAGCGATGAAACGCTTGATGGGGAGCCCCATGCGATGGGCGAAGAGTCCGGCACAGAGGTTGCCGAAATTACCGCTGGGCACACAGATGACCAGTTCGTCGGCCTTGCCCTGACGCTTCATCTGCGCATAAGCATAGAAATAGTAGAACGCTTGCGGGAGGAAGCGTGCCACGTTAATCGAGTTGGCCGAGGTGAGACGCATGTGGGCATTGAGCTCGCTATCCATAAAAGCACTCTTCACGAGGCGCTGGCAGTCGTCAAACACGCCGTCCACTTCAAGGGCGGTGATGTTCTGTCCCAAGGTGGTGAACTGCACCTCCTGTATGGCGCTCACTTTACCTTTCGGGTAGAGCACATAAACGTGAATTCCCTCCACGCCGAGGAAGCCGTTGGCCACCGCTGAACCAGTATCGCCTGAGGTAGCTACAAGGACGTTGACAAGAGACTTGTCGGCCTGTTTGCCATTGAAGTACCCGAGCAACCGTGCCATGAAGCGTGCGCCTACATCCTTGAAGGCCAGCGTGGGGCCGTGATAGAGTTCGAGCGAGTGGATGTTGCCGTCGACGTGCACTACGGGGGCATCGAAAGCCAGCGTGTCATACACGATATGGCGAAGGTCCTCGGTGGGGATGTCCTCACCGAAGAAGGCGTCAGCCACGCGATAGGCAATCTCCTGGAAGCTCATATCGGCAATGCCGTCGAAGAATTCCTGCGGGAGCTGTTTGATACGTTCGGGCATATAGAGTCCGCGATCGGTGGCAAGGCCACGTACCACCGCTTCGCTAAGCGAGGCGAGCGGTGCCTGTTGGTTGGTGCTATAGTATTTCATACCTAATCTTTTTACCTATTACTAATATTATAGGCGCAAAAGTACAAAAATAATTCCATGCATCCGTATTAACAGCCATTTATTTTATATCACTGTGAAAAAACTGTTAACACAAGGACTGCAGTGTTAATTTGTCGTAAATGTTGGGGAGGTACAGATATAACGAATATAGAAATGCATTATCTTCGCAGCGACAAAGTTAAATAAAGCCTACAATTAACTAAAAGGAGATATTCAGATTATGAAAACAACAATCAAGAAACTATTCGGGTACACCGTCCTCATGCTGGGCAGTGCCCTGGTGGCAGGTGTGACAACCTACACACTGATGCAGAAGAATGCGACACAAGATACCGTGGTAGCCGTGCCACAGGAGCAGGGTTTCGCCATGCCTACGGCACTGTTTGACAGCAAGCTCTCACAGCCCGTCGACCTCACCGACGCAGCCGAGAGTTCCATCCATGCCGTGGTGCACATCAAGTCAACCCAACTGAGCAAGACGCAGACCATACAGCAGATGCCGGACATCTTCGACTTCTTCTTCGGTGACGGCACGGGACGTCAGCAGCAGGTGCGTACCCAGCCCCGCGTAGGCTTCGGCTCAGGCGTCATCATCTCGAAGGATGGCTACATCGTGACCAACAACCACGTGATTGACGGAGCCGACGAGATTGACGTAAAGCTCAACGACAACCGCGAGTACAAGGGTCGCCTCATAGGTACCGACCCCAACACAGACCTCGCACTCATCAAGATCGAGGGTGACGACTTCCCCACCCTGCCCATAGGCAACTCTGACGCCCTGAAGGTGGGCGAATGGGTGTTGGCCGTGGGCAACCCGTTCAACCTCACCTCGACCGTTACAGCAGGTATCGTGAGTGCCAAAGCACGCTCATTAGGCGTATATAACGGAGGCATCGAATCGTTCATCCAAACCGATGCGGCCATCAATCAAGGCAACAGCGGTGGCGCATTGGTCAATGCCCGTGGCGAATTGGTGGGCATCAATGCCGTACTTTCTTCACCAACAGGCGCCTATGCCGGCTATGGCTTTGCCATACCCACAAGCATCATGACCAAGGTGGTGGGCGACCTCAAGGAGTTTGGAGCCGTACAGCGCGCCATCCTCGGCATCAGCGGACACGACCTCGACGAGCGCACCAAGGAGAAGGACCTGGGTACGGTAGATGGAGTCTATGTAGCCGAAGTGACCGACGGCAGCGGAGCCAAGGCGGCAGGTATAGAGCCGGGCGACGTGATTGTCAAGATAGAAGGCAAGAAGGTGCACAACATGGCCGAGCTGCAGGAGAACCTTGCCAAGCACCGCCCCGGTGACAAGGTAGAGGTGACCATACTACGCAACAAGAAAGAGAAGAACCTCGACGTGACGCTGAAGAACATGCAGGGCAACACAGAGGTGGTGAAGAAGTTCGACCTCACCATGCTGGGTGCAGCCTTCAAACCCATCAGCGACGACGTGAAGCGCCACCTCGGTGTGAGCTACGGCCTCGAGGTGACCGGTGTGGAGAAGGGCAAGTTTGCCGAGGCAGGCATCAAGAAGGGCTTTGTCATCCTCAAGGTGAACGGCACCAAGATTACCAGCGAAGAGGACTTGGCCAAGGCATTGAAGGAGGCCAACCAATCGCCCGAGCGCGTACTCTTCATCTCAGGCTACTACATGTCGGGTCGCCGCGCCAACTATGCGGTGGAGCTGACGAGCGAGTAATGGCTGGACGATTGACAATACCGATTGACAAATAAGACAAAACATCCGAATGTTTCCTCAAAAAAAAGAGACATTCGGATGTTTTACACATTTTTCACTGGCAAATTATTACATTTATAGAAAAAAAGCAGTATATTCGCGACTAATTTGGTTTATTGACAAGAATAGTACTATTATACCCCAATGAGACAACTTAAAATTACCAAGAGTATTACCAACCGCGAGAGCGCTTCGCTGGACAAATATCTGCAGGAGATTGGCCGCGAAGAGTTGATTACCGTAGAAGAGGAAGTAGAACTCGCGCAGCGGATTCGCAAAGGCGACCGCGTAGCTTTGGAAAAACTTACCCGCGCCAATCTGCGTTTCGTGGTTTCGGTAGCCAAGCAATATCAGAACCAAGGACTGAGCCTCCCCGACCTCATCAACGAGGGTAACCTCGGACTCATCAAGGCTGCCGAGAAGTTCGACGAGACTCGTGGTTTTAAGTTCATCAGTTATGCCGTATGGTGGATTCGTCAGTCTATCCTCCAGGCATTGGCCGAGCAGGCCCGTATCGTGCGCCTTCCCCTCAATCAGGTAGGCTCACTCAACAAGATAAGCAAGGCATTCTCCAAGTTTGAGCAGGAGAACGAACGCCGTCCCTCAGCCGAGGAATTGGCCGACGAGCTCGACATACCCGTGGACAAAATCGCCGACACCTTGAAGGTATCGGGCCGACACATCTCGGTGGATGCCCCCTTCGTAGACGGCGAGGACAACAGCCTGCTCGATGTGCTCGTGAACGACGACTCCCCCATGGCCGACCGCTCACTTGTGAGCGAGTCGCTCTCAACGGAGATTGACCGTGCCCTCTCTACCCTCACCGACCGCGAGAAGGAAATCCTGCAGATGTTCTTCGGCATCGGCATGCAGGAGATGACCCTCGAGGAGATAGGCGACAAATTTGGTCTCACACGCGAGCGTGTACGTCAGATCAAGGAGAAGGCCATCCGCCGCTTGCGCCAGAACTCACGCAGCAAGCTGCTGAAGACCTACTTGGGCTAACTCTATTATTATATAAGTACGCGCGCGTATGAAGAAGTGGAGAATGTTTCTCATCTGCCTGTTCGGTGCACTACAGTTATCGACCTTTGCTGCTCCCAAGGAAAAGAAAGAGAAGAGCGAAGAACCAAAACGTGTATACATATATGGCATAGCTGTAGATTTCAACGATTCTACGGTATACCTTACCGATGTGCAGCACCTTGACAATGTGATGATAAATCCCGACGGTTCGTTGCAAAACTACGCCAGCTATTCACTACAACTGAAAGTATACCTTGAAGGTACTTTAGGAGAATCTAACCAGACATGCGCTGTCATCTACTCGGACAAGAAGAAGAAACTCGAGAAACGTTTCATAAAAATGCGCAAGAGGTATCAGGAGAACAAGGACAAGATACTCAAACGAATCGGAACCGATGTTTTCACCTTCGAAAAACGTTGACACAGCACAATGCGAATAAAAACCATCTTCAGATATACGATGTACACGATGTTTATACTTTTGAGTATGACATCGTGTCATTGGTTTAATTCTGAAGTGGAGACCATCTACGACCGTACCGTACTTGTATACATCGCAGCAGACAACAATCTTTCGTCGTGGTGTCAAGAAGATATAGACGAGATAACACAAGCAGCGGCTGACATTCCCAACAACAGTCGTCTGTTCATCTACTTGGACGATAAAAGCCTTCCACGTATCCTCACCGTAGAACAACAGAAAGGACGTCGACCTATATGCAAAACCATCCACCAATACAAAGAAGAGCACAACTCTGGTAACACCGAGACATTGCGTATAGCCATGGAGTGGATCACAGAGAACTCCCCCTCGGCAAGTTACGGCCTCGTGCTGTGGTCACACGGTAGTTCGTGGTTACCTGCAAAAGCTCCGGCACAACGAGCAATATGTGTAGACTCCGGTAGTTGGATGGAAATAAAAGAGATTGCCGATGTATTGGCTCCATTCCCGTGCCTCGACTTCATCCTCTTTGATGCCTGCTTCATGCAAGCAATCGAGGTAGCTTATGAGTTGCGCCAAACGACCAATTACATCATCTCTTCCCCAGCAGAAATCCCTGGACCTGGAGCACCATATCACCGCCTCATAGCTCCCATGTTCAGTATTCCCCTTAATGTAAACGGGATTGCCGAAGAGTACTATCGGGAATATCAAGACAACAAGATTTACGTAGAAGGATATGAACCCGACCACTTCGGTGTATGTCTCTCTGTAGTGGACTGCCACCAATTGGACAACTTGGCAACAGTGACTAACGAAATAATCACAAAGTATGCACATAGTATTCCCAGCTCCAATCTATCAGGAGTACAACGATACTATCCACGTACAAGTAACACAACACCCGAATACTACGACATGAACGGATAGATGCATGAACTGATAACCGACTCTGCGGACTACGATTATTGGAAAAGTGCCTTCAACTATGCCGTTCCCTACAAGCGAACAACTCCCCAATGGTTCTCAGATTACACTAAAGGCCTGGAAAATATTGTGGATATGGATAGCTATGGTGGTATCTCATGCTATGTTCCCAAAGCAGAACGTTCAAAACTGAACAAAGCCTTCCAGTCCACCTCATGGTACCACGCCGCAGGATGGGAAGAAATAGGCTGGTAAACGACAGCAAAGGCCTACAAATGCCTACTTATTCAATAATTTCAATTCTCACAATTGTTAATTTAACTTATTATAAGCCATAATAAGTGTTAATTTATTAGGATATTCCTAATATGCCACGTATTTTTGTGTCATGAAAAAGTCAACCATCGTCATATTGGGTTTAATCATGAGTTGCTCATTTATCGGCCTACTCTCTCTACAGGTAAGGTATATTGAAGAGATTGTAAGTATGCGCCATGAGCAGTTCGATGAATCGGTGAAGCGTAGTCTATACAACGCCGCACACAAGTTGGAGCTATACGAAACCATGCGCTATATAGAGAAAGATGTGGCCGAAGCCGAAATAGCCGATCAAATAAGCAAGCATGAAGGAGGAATAGTAACACACCAATATGACTACAAGAGCGATGGCAAGGTTTCATCATTCGAGATGCGCACCATCATCATGCCTAAACGTCACACCCCACAAGAGAAAAACATTCCCGAGACATCACGCTCACTGCAAGATATCGTACGTAGCCGCTACGTACACCAACGTGCCTTGATGGACGAGGTGATATATAAGATATTGTATACAGCAAGCAACCAACCCTTAGAGAAGCGCATCAACTTCCGCGCCCTCGACCGCGACCTGCAGGCCGAACTCCTTCACAATGGTATCGATATCCCCTACCACTTTACCATATCGACAAGCGACGGGAGAGAAATATACCGCTGTGCCGACTACGAAACAGAAGGGGAAGACCAATCCTATTCGCAGATTCTATTTAGCAACGACCCGCCCAGCAAGATGGGAATATTGAAAATTCATTTCCCCACCATGAACAGTTACATATATAGTTCTGTTCGTTTTATGATACCGGCACTATTTTTCACGGTTGTTTTGTGTATAGCATTCATATATACCATATATGTTATATTCAGACAGAAAAAGGTTACGGAACTGAAAAATGATTTTATCAATAATATGACGCATGAGTTCAAGACCCCCATCTCGACCATCTCGTTGGCATCACAAATGCTGACCGACGGTGCGGTGTCCAAATCGCCACAAATGTTGCAACATATTACGGGTATCATCAACGACGAGACCAAACGCCTGCGCTTCCAGGTGGAGAAAGTATTACAGATATCACTCTTCGATGAACAGAAAGCTACCATGAAGATGCGGGAGTTGGACCTCGACGAATTGCTCACAGGCGTAGTCAACACTTTCGCTCTGAAAGTAGAAAAGAACGGAGGCACCATCACCACACAGATGGAAGCCCAAGACGCCATGGTGTTCGCTGACGAGATGCACATCACCAACGTCGTGTTCAACCTCATGGACAATGCCGTAAAGTACAAACGCGATGACGAAGCCCTGCGACTCACCATCCGCACTTGGAACGAACACGGCAAATTCTGCCTCTCTATCCAGGATAACGGCATAGGCATCAAGAAGGAGAATCTGAAACGTGTTTTCGACCGTTTCTACCGCGTCCATACGGGCAACCTGCATAATGTCAAGGGATTCGGACTCGGATTGGCCTACGTAAAGAAAGTGATACAGGACCATCATGGCAGTATACGTGCCGAAAGCGAACTCGGCGTGGGAACAAAGTTTATTATTGTATTACCTTTATTAAATAGTAAGTAAGCTATGGGTGAAAAATTAAACATTTTACTATGCGAAGATGATGAGAATCTTGGCATGTTGTTAAGAGAGTATTTGAATGCCAAAGGCTACGCAGCAGAGCTGTACCCCGATGGCGAAGAAGGATATAAAGCATTCCTGAAGAATAAGTATGACCTATGTGTGTTCGATGTAATGATGCCCAAGAAAGACGGCTTCACACTGGCACAAGAAATACGTCAGACTAATACGGAGATTCCCATCATCTTTCTCACGGCCAAGACATTGAAAGAAGATGTGCTCGAAGGCTTCAAGATTGGTGCCGACGACTACCTTACCAAGCCGTTCAGCATGGAGGAACTCACCTTCCGCATTGAGGCCATCCTCCGCCGTGTGCACGGAAAGAAGAGCAAGGAGGTCAGCACCTATCAACTGGGACGCTTTACCTTCGATGCCCAGAAGCAGCTCCTCGTTATTGATGAGAAACAGACCAAGCTCACGACCAAAGAATCTGAGCTGCTGGCCCTGCTGTGTGCCCACGCTAACGAGATACTACAGCGCGAGTTTGCGCTGAAGACTATCTGGGTTGATGACAACTACTTCAACGCACGCAGCATGGACGTATATATCACCAAACTGCGCAAGCACCTCAAGGAAGATCCCTCGGTAGAAATCATTAACATCCACGGTAAAGGATATAAGCTTATCATCCCCATAAATAAAGAATAGCAAAAAGAAAAGGGAACGCAATCGCGTTCCCTTTATTCATTCCAAATGGGCTAGATTATTGGTACCTCTTGTTTAACCAGATATACAATACCAAACCTAAAATCATTGCGCCCATTGATCCAAACTGCACCGCATTGATATTGTTCCATCCCAAAAGATGGCTAAGCACCAATACAATAGAGGCAATGATGATGATGATGATACCCAAATACTTTAAAAGTTCATTCTTCATATGCTATAATGTTTATTAGTTTATTCATGCTAACAAGATGCAAAGAAACACAATAATATTCAAATGTGAAAATAAATCGAAAAAAATCTCCGACAAAAAGTAAAGAAACTGGAAGTAAACCAACATAATCTTCACTGAATCGTTTTTTTTATGTAAATTTGCATTTTATTATTATACTTTGTATAGATATGGCTTGCATACTACACATAGAAACAGCAACAGACGTATGTTCAGTAGCTCTGAGCGAAGAC
>JBGVOS010000159.1:0-11987 GCA_045126595.1 Bacteroidaceae bacterium
TGGTATACGCACCTGGTCGATAAGTTCACGTATATCGTCTACCGAATTGTTCGACGCCGCGTCAAGCTCATGTATATTATATGAACGCTGTTCTTCAAAAGCACGGCACGACTCGCACTCGCCACAAGCCTCCCCTTCGGGAGTCAGATGTTCACAGTTAATCGACTTGGCAAAGATGCGGGCACAGGTGGTCTTACCCACACCACGCGGGCCACAGAAAAGATAGGCATGCGCCAGCTTCCCCGTGAGGATAGCATTCTTGAGCGTCACGATAAGCGCCTTCTGCCCTACCACAGTATCAAACGTGGCGGGGCGGTACTTACGGGCTGAGACTATGAAGTTTTCCATTGATTACAGATTACATAAACATTGTCAATGATGCAAAGATAATAAGAAACGAGGGAAATAATATCAAGCTTGCTTGAATATTTCACAGCGAGTGCAATTTATCTTCGTGGTTAACCACAAAGATAATAAGAAATCGACATAAAACCTTTTTTTCTACAACGAAATAGCCCATATTAACAATAAATCCCGTACCTTTGCAACATGAGCAAAATAAAGAATGTATGGACAGCGATAGGACGGCATAAGTACACGGTCACGATTGTGGGATTTCTGCTAATCATCTGCTTCCTGGACCAAAACAACCTGATGTTGCGCCTGCGACACCAACGCCAGATACGCGAGCTGAAGAGTGAAATAGAGCAGTACGAGGCACTACGCGACGAGAGCATACAGGGACTGCAGGAACTGGCCAACGACAGCAATAACCTGGAGCGCATAGCACGCGAGAAGTACGGCATGCACCTCCCTAACGAAGAAGTTTTTATCATCAAGGAATGAAAAAGTTACAACAAACCGTCTATATCATCGGGGGCATACTGCTGGTCGTAGGTGCCGCCCTGTATATCACCCGCTGGGTAGGGGCGCCCTATGTGTATATCGCCGGCTCGTTCATGTTTGGCGCCATGCAGATGCTCGACCGCTACACGGGCAACAACTTCATGTTGCGCCGCCTGCGCCGACAGCAGATACTCGGGGCCATAGCACTAATGCTCACAGGTATTCTGATGCTCACCTGCAAGCACAACGAGTGGATACTGTGTATGCTCGTGGGATGTATCATGGAACTGTATACCGCCTTCCGCATACCGCAGGAGCTGGAGAAGGAAAAAGGATAAGGAAAAAGGATAAGGAAATCCCTACAAGAAAATTCTTAAATAATTCTAAAACACTTTCTTAATTGAAGAATCGCCCTTACCTTTGTGGTGTTTTCACACACAACCGAACTATGGGGAGACTCTTATATATCGCATGCATGGCCATCAGCCTCCTGTCCTGCACAAAGGGGTACAGGATAAAAGGCATATCGAGCATTCAGGACATTGACGGGAGAACCATCACGCTGAAGACCTCGGACAACGGCACATGGCGCACACTGGACTCGTGCGAGGTATTGCACGGACAGTTTCTCATGAAGGGAAAGACAGACTCGACACTCATCACCACACTTTTCGTAGACGGGCACCCCATGATGCCGATGATATTGGAGCCGGGAAAGATTGACATCACCGTAAGTGACATCATGCTCAAGGCTGAGGGCACACCGCTCAACGACTCACTATACCAATTCATTGCACACAAATACAAACTGGACCTGCGCGCCATAGAGTTGGAGCGCATGGAGGCCCAGATGATTATGAACGGATATGACCTAACGACTATACAGCACCGCATAGACTCGACCTACCAAGTGCTACGCGACGACATGCGCCGTCTCGTACTCGACTTTATCGGAAAGAACTATGACAATGCACTAAGCCTGTGCGGATTCTCTATGCTTTGCAACGGACTGCCCTACCCCATCATCACGCCGCTGATACAAGCGGTGATAGACGATGCGCCCAAAGCATTTCTCGCCCATCCCACCATAAGCCAATTCCTGCAAACGGCACACGAGAATACTGAACGCTACGGGATGGCAGAGGCGAATTACTGATTATTTCGACATTGTCAGCGCCACAGCCGACTCGCACACACCCGCTCCTTCGATGGGCGGGTTCTTTTTAGTAACACTCACACGCACACGACGCAAAGCCGCAAAGGTATCAAGCAATGCCGTAGCGATACGCCCGCACACATGCTCAAGCAGCAAGGAGGACACGGCCATCTCGCGTGCCACCACCGTGTATACCTCGGCATAGTTCACGGTATCACTGAGTTCATCGGTAAGTACGGCACAGCGAATATCAGCATCCAAGAGGAGGTCTACAACAAACGTGTTGCCCAGCTCGCGCTCCTCAGGGAGCACACCATGATAGGCGCGGAAGGTAAGACCGCGCAATTCGATTTGGGAATCGGAAAGGATATAATCTGTATGCATATTCTAAAAAAATGGAAAGGGAACCCTCAACACCTTGAGCGATTCCCTTTCTCGCGTATGTAAAAGAAAAAGATTTTCAATTATTATCCGCAACGGCTAGTACCACAGTTGGTACAGATGAGGCAACCCTCCTGGTACACGAGCGTTTCCTGTCCGCAGTTGGGACAAACCTGACCCTTAGCGGCGGTACCGTCCTGTACGTACTTCTTCAGGGCACGCTCTACGCCGACCTTCCAAGTGTTGATACTCTCGCTGTCAAGCTGCAGTGAACTAACGAGCTTGATCACCTGCTCGATAGGCATACGGTAGCGGAGCACACCGGAGATGAGCTTGGCGTAGTTCCAATACTCCTTGTCAAACTTCTCAGAGAGGCCCTCAATAGTGGTCTTGTAGCCGCGCTTGTTGCTGAACTGGAAGTCGTAGCGCTTCACACCGTTCTCATCCACGTTCTTGATGATGTAACCGTTGGTCACCGACTTGGGCAACAGGATCCCCTCCTCATCATCAGCAAGACCAGTGAAGATTTCGTAGGGACGTCCGTCGAGCAAACCCACGAATGCCACCCACTTCTCCTTATTGTTCTGGAAGCGTACGATGTCGGCCTCGAGCACACGGGGACGTGTCTCCACCACTACAGGGGGCTTGCAGGTACAAGGCTCCTCTACGGGCTTGCCGTCGGCTGTTTTCTTCTTGTTGTCAGTAGCAATGAGCACGCCGCTGCGTGAACCGTCACGGTATACGGTACAACCCTTACATCCACACTTCCAAGCCTCTACATAGAGATCGTTCACAAGTTCCTCGCTCACATCGGCAGGCAAGTTAATGGTAACGCTGATGCTGTGGTCCACCCACTTCTGGATGCGTCCCTGCATCTGCACCTTCTTCAGCCAATCGATATCGTTGGCCGTTGCCTTATGATAAGGGCTCTCGGCTACCATAGCGTCAATCTCCTCCTGGGTGTAGCGCTTGGTGGTGTCGTACCCCTTGGTCTCCATCCAAGTCATGAACTTGGGATGGTATACGATGAACTCCTCGAATGCATCGCCGGTCTCATCCACGAAATCCACATGCACATCAGGGTCGTTGGGGTTCACCTTACGGCGACGCTTGTACACAGGCATGAACACGGGCTCGATACCCGATGTGGTCTGCGTCATCAAGCTCACTGTGCCGGTAGGAGCAATGGTCAAGCAAGCGATGTTACGGCGGCCATACTGCTTCATCTCATCGTAAAGAGCGGGATCGGCATCCTTGATACGGTTGATGAAGGGATTGTTCTTCTCACGCTCGCTGTCGTATACCTGGAACGCGCCACGCTCCTTAGCCATCTGTACCGATGAGCGGTAAGCCTCGATGGCAATGGTACGGTGTACCTTTTCCGAGAAGTCTGTAGCCTCGTCGGTACCATAGCGCAGCCCCATAGCGGCAAGCATATCGCCTTCAGCAGTAATACCCACACCGGTACGACGACCGAGGGTACTCTTATCCATAATCTTCTGCCACAACTTGCGTTCAGAGCCCTTTACCTCCTCGCTCTCGGGGTCGCTCTCAATCTTCGCCATGATAGCCTCAATCTTCTCAATCTCAAGGTCGATAATATCGTCCATAATGCGCTGAGCAATAGCCACGTGCTTCTTGAAGAGATCGAAGTCGAAATATGCCTCGGGAGTGAAGGGATTCACCACGTAAGAGTAGAGGTTGATAGCCAACAGACGACATGAGTCGTAGGGACAGAGAGGAATCTCACCGCAAGGATTGGTTGACACCGTCTTGAAGCCAAGGTCGGCATAGCAGTCGGGCACCGACTCACGAATAATGGTATCCCAGAAGAGCACACCAGGCTCAGCACTCTTCCAAGCGTTGTGCACAATCTTCTTCCACAACTCTGGAGCATTCACCTCACGAGTGTAAAGGGGTTCTGTGCTATCAATGGGGTATTTCTGTACGTAGGTCTTACCTTCCACAGCGGCACGCATGAAGTCATCGTCCATCTTTACCGATACGTTGGCACCGGTCACCTTACCCTCGGTCATCTTGGCGTCAATGAATGACTCCGAATCGGGATGCTTGATAGACACGCTGAGCATCAATGCTCCACGACGGCCGTCCTGAGCCACTTCGCGGGTAGAGTTCGAGTAGCGCTCCATGAAGGGAACAAGACCCGTAGAGGTCAAGGCCGAGTTCTTCACGGGAGAGCCCTTGGGGCGGATATGCGAGAGGTCGTGACCTACGCCACCACGACGCTTCATCAACTGCACCTGCTCCTCATCGATGCGAATGATGGCACCATAGGAGTCTGCATTGCCATCCATACCGATAACAAAACAGTTAGAGAGCGAAGCAATCTGATGATTATTGCCGATACCGGTCATAGGACTGCCCTGCGGCACGATGTACTTGAAATGGTCAAGCAAATCGAACAACTGACGTGCCGACAAGGCATTAGGATACTTTGCCTCTACGCGGGCAATCTCATTGGCAATGCGCCAATGCATGTCTTTCGGGGTCTCCTCATAGATAATCCCCTGAGAGTCTTTCATGGCATACTTGTTGGCCCAAACTCTTGCTGCAAGCGCGTCGCCACCGAAGTATTCAAGGGTAGCACTCTGCGCCTCTTCAAACGTGTAAGTTTTCTGTTCCACTGTGTTTATATTGATTATATCGTTGTTCAAAAAGTTGTTTTAGTGTAGAAGTAAAACTTTTCGAAGCAAAAGCTCTGCAAAGGTACACAACCTTTCCGTATTGACCAAATTTTCCAACAATGAAAATTCAAGAAAAACAAAAGTTTTCCAAAACAAAAAACTAAACATCTCAGAATGTGTGATTTATGTTTTTCGAAAAAGAAAAAAGTTTTCCAAAACAAAAAATCAGACATAAGCGAGCACAAACGACACCAGAACACTAAAAACATTTAGCTCCATGCAGAATTCTCCACATGAAGCTAATACAACGAAAAAAAATACAAATAATTTATCGTGCCTTCATCTTTGCCTCGATATCCTCGACAGCGAGTTCCATTGCCTTGTCCACCCCTATCTGCTCTTCGATGGTGCGACAGGCATGCAATACGGTAGAGTGATCCTTCGAGCCGATGCACTGACCGATGCGAGCCAACGAAAGGCTGGGAAGATACTTGTGGGTAAGATACATGGCCACTTGGCGGGCAAGCACGATGTCACGTTTACGCGAAGAGGTGTAGATGCTATCATCCTTCACATGGTAGTAGTCACAAGTGGTTCGCACGATATCCTCCACAGTCAGCTCCTTCTCCACAACACGCACCGCCTTGCTGATAACACGCTCAGCCAAAGCAAGGTCAATCTCACGGCCATAGAGCGCCGAGTGGGCGTGGAGCGAAATGAGGATTCCTTCAAGTTCACGCACACTGTCAGTCACATTCTCCGCCACATACTCCAATACTTCGGGAGTGAGAGCGATGCCCTCACGGCGCACCTTGTCAGCCAAGATGCTACGACGAAGCTCCAGATTGGGACGTTCGATCTCAGCCGTCAAACCCCATTTGAAGCGGGTGATGAGACGGTCTTCGATACCCTGCAGCATCACAGGCGGACGGTCGCAGGTCATGATAAGCTGCTTGCCGTTCTGGTGCAAGTGATTGAAGATATGAAAGAAGGTGTTCTGCGTCTTCTCCACACCGACAAATTCCTGAATATCGTCAATAATCAGTACATCAATGCTTTGATAGAAGTTAATGAAATCGTTGAGCGTATTCTTACGCACAGAGTCGGTGTACTGCACCTTAAACAGATGAGCAGAAACATACAGCACGCGTTTCTCGGGATAGAGCTCCTTCACCTTCAAACCGATGGCATTGGCCAAGTGAGTCTTTCCCACACCCGATGCACCATAAAGGAACAAGGGATTGAATACCGTCTTTCCCGGCTTCAACGCAATACTCTCAGCAGCGGCACGGGGCAACTTATTGCTCAAGCCCTCAATGAAGTTATCAAAGCTATAGTTACTACGCAACATGGGGTCGAGGTCCTGTACGGGAACGGCAATGGAACCCGGGGTAGCATTATCGCCCTTTTTCTGTTCAACAACAGGCTTTGCCGGTTGCTTCTCCGACTCCTGATCAACGGTAAGCTGGTGCTGGCGGTCGGTAAGTACACGATAATTGAGCTGGGTACCCTCTCCAAAGGTGCGATAGATGGCCGCACCAAGCAAATCGACGTAGTGTGCTTCAATGTACTCATACACGAACTGACTGGGTACAAAAATCGTCAACACACCAGCCTTATACGATGCAGGCTTGGTATTGGAGAACCACGTGTTGAACGCCGTACCCGGAACATTATCGCGGATAATGCCCAGGCATTTGCCCCAAAGTTCTGTGAGCTGAGTTTCTGTCATGGTTACTTCTGTTCTTTTTCTTTTACTTCTACAAGTGCAAAATTACATCACATATTCTATATATTCAAACAACTTTTCCTTCCCGAATATTTGCAATTTTCAAAGGCGCTTACTTTCAAGCGTTTGCGTTTTTTACTTTTTTTTGCGTCTTTTTTCTCTTGCATATATCAAAAACACTGATAACCAAAACGTTTCATCTTTCTATTATTCAAATTAGCATTGTTACCCATCCTTTCACATCCCTCCATTTCGGGGTTTATAGCCTATTCCATGCATTTTAATCCCTCCTTACAATATTCGGCATATTTTAGACAAAGTCTAATTTAAGCCTACTTCTATCAAAAAAAAACACGATATTTTGTTTCCTAATTTCGGAGCGTTTAAGCCATTTTTCAAGCCGACTTGTACGCTATACGGCATTGACCTTACAAGTTCAAAAAACGGCTATTTTCACTCCATCCGTGAAACACTTTGTTTCATGCCTGTAGACAAAGCAAAATAGAAGTCCATACATATCTGGCCTCGAGTCCAAACAAAGAAAGACTCCAGTCTAGACAAAGCTAGACTGGAGTTTAGACGAATAAAAACTGCAGTACGGACAAACAAGTACTCGAATACTTACATATAGATACAGATGTTTTTATTTCTTTCCGAATACCGAAACGTTGATATAGCGCGAGGGATGTGCCTTTACATCTTCTATGAGGGCATTGGCATTGGAGCAGACTCCATTGAGGCTATTGTAGAATGCCGTGTCATTAAGCAGTCGCCCCACACTGCTACGGTCACTCACGAGTACCGCCGACAGACTCTGCAAGTTGGCAATGGTGCTATCAACACTGGCCATTGTCTGCACATAATCGACAGCCGCCAACTCCGAAGTAATCTTATTTATATTACCGGCAGTACCCTGCAGGTTCGTCATAAGCTGAGGCAACTCATCATAAAACAGGCGATTCAACTCATCAGCCGTACGGTCGAGTTTGCAGCTGATACTCTCCACATTGTTCAGCGACTGGGCCAATGCTGGATTGGCTACCAAAGCCGTCAATGCCGTAATAAGGCTGTCCACCTTGGGGACGAGTGCCGTCACCTGTGGCAACACCACATTTTCCACCTGGTCGGTCATACCGCTAGCCACACCGCTGACAATCGTATCTCCGTCGACATAGTAATCAGTCGCCTGCGCAAGCTTCAGATCCACACTCACACCACCCAACAGAGAATTGACGAGCAAAGCACGGCTTCCCTTGGGTATACGCAACGACTCCTTCACACGCAAAGTCAACACGATACGGTTAGGATGGGCATAATCATACTCCACACGATTCACCGTACCCACTTGAAAGCCATTGGTCGTGATTACTGATGAAGCGGCCACACCTCCCGCATTGCTTACCACCGTATAATAGGTATTGTCGTGCGAGAACACATTGCTTCCTTTCAGGAAATTCACACCGATATATAGCAGTGCAATACTTATAATAAAGGTTGCACCAATCTTAACCTCTTTGCTGATACGTTTCATAATAACAATCTATGTATTAAGGATTCTGCTGTCTGAACATAGCGATAGCCTGCTGCGTATCGATACGCTCTCCTTTCAGGAAAGCCACGATGAAGGCATCCTTGAACTTCTCATTCACCTTACGCTTCATACGCAGTATCTCATCATAGTTGGTCGACTCGCCATAAGTATACTTATACAGCCCTTTGTCATAATAAAAGGACACAGGGCTAAGTCCCTTGAAAGCCACATCCCCCTTACCCAACTTCTTGGATGACGAGAGGAACTGCACCTTAAACACCGGAGCATCACTCTTAGCCGATACGGCAACTGTTGACACCCCAGATGATGATGATGACGATGACAAAGAAGACGCAGTAGTAGAAGGCGTCACTCCAGTACTTTTGTCCTTCCCGTCCGGTTCGTCCGAAGAATCAGCAACATACTGCGTAGCACCACTCAATTTCTTCAAATCGGCATAATAGGTGTCAAAAGCCTTGCTGATACAATTGCTCAGACGCTTCTGCGCCGTTGCCGAAGCCAAGTACTTGGCCTCTTCGGCATTGCTGATATAGCCCAACTCTACGAGAATGCTGGGCATGGAAGTCGCATTCAGCACAAGGAAACCCGCCTGACGCACACCACGGTCCTGGCGGTTGGCATCATTGGCAAAGTTCTCCTGCACATACTGCGCAATGTGTATACTCTCCTTCACAAACTCGCTCTGCATATACTCGAAGATGATATAGCTCTCAGGCGAATTGGGATTAAAGTTGGCATACGTCTTCTCATGATTCTCCTCCAAGAGAATCACACCGTTCTCTCGCTTGGCAATATCCAGGTTACGGTTCGTACGGTCCTCCTCCACCCCGAGGGTAAAGGTCTCCGCCCCCTTAGCCGAACGGTTCTTGGCCGCATTCACATGGATAGAGATGAAGAGGTCCGCATCCGCCTTATTGGCCATTGCCGCACGGTCGTTCAGTCCCACAAACTTATCCGTCTTGCGCGTATACAACACCTTCACCTCCGGATGCTTTTGCGCAATGCTCTCCCCCACCATCAGCGCCACCTTCAACGTAATATCCTTCTCGTACAACTTACCATTGGCACTCACCGCTCCCGGGTCCTTACCCCCATGACCGGCATCAATCACCACCGTAAAGTCCTTGGCACCAGCAACCAACGTCGCCAACACCAGAGCAAAGAAAAGAATAAGACGCTGCTTCATAAACGAAATATACACAATCTTAACTATACTACCCATTATTATAAAAAAGGCTGCTCCCGAACCTGGGCCCGGAGCAGCCTTTTTCTATTTATTTACATTTATTTAAAGGGGAGATACCAGTTTTCCTCAGAACCACTCAACTTGTTATACAACGAGTCATTCTTTTCTCCGCTTCTATTAGCTACACGATTAGCCAAGAAGTCGTAATAGTTACCATCGCCCCAATCTCCGCGACGCCTAGCAAAGCGGATCAAGTCACCGAAACGGTTACCCTCCAAGGTGCTCTCCAAGGCCAACTCATCAATGATGAGTTCATCAATATACTCGATAGTATCATTGAATGTAAGCTGTTCCTCAACACCCTTACCCAAACGAGTACGGATAACTTCAGGCTTCAGTACATAATAAGTATTATCATAGAACACATCACCGGCACCTCTTGCATGTACACCGATATACTTAGCCTGCAAGTCATTGTCTGAATCTACAATATCATGGAAACGTTCGAAGTCTTTCCATACCTGACTTCCTTCAGGGAAGAATACCTTGAACGCATCCTTGAGCAGATAGAATGAATTCACGGCATTAGTACGTGCCTCGGCAAACTGTACAGAATCTGCAGCAACAGCAAATTGGTCTCTAGCCAAAGCATTCATAGCTTCAGCCCAACGCAAGCAAGCGATATAAACGCGCTGAATTACAATAGAGTTCGCCATATGTTTGGTATACCAATCAAATCGTTCTGTTCCCTCTTCACCCTCATCATCGATGAAAGAGAACAAACTCTCTTGGCAATATACAAACTTACGCATATCACCGATTCGCGATGAAGATTTGATACTTTTCTTACCAGCGGTTTCGGTCACATTGAACACCATTTGATTAGCACAAAGCGACTTCCAAGAAGAAGAAGGCTGCAGATAACCATTAAGGAACAAACTTGACACTTCTGAAACTATACCATCTGAACTTGACGACTCCATGGTAATAGCAGACATATAATCAGCCGTTTCTAACATTACACCAGGAAGTTTGACAACATCCTTCGCCGTCTTATTTCCACTCGGGTTGGTTCCACTCCATGTAGCAAACTTTCCAGGGAAGTCGGCATATCCAGCTTTGGTCACTGTACCATTTTCGTCACTCATCTCAAGTTCTGCATCCTCGTTATTCATGAAGAACTCTTCATAGTACTTCTTTGCATTCTCATAATCACCACTCCATAAATACAGTTCGGCAAGAACCAAACGAAGTATAGGATAAGAGCCCGATGTAGCAGCAAAAGTCGGAAGTTCTGTATCCAAATAAGGGATCAACTGAGGAGCAAGGTCGGCTGCGATATATTTGATTTCTTTATTACCTTCAGCATAAACTCTCTCCACATCGCTCTCACTAATGATAGGATAAGTATAGTAAGGGATCTCACCATAGTTAATAGCCAATTGCAAGTAGGTCCATGCACGGATACCGAGCAATGCAGCATATTCATCCATCATCACAAACTTATTGTTGAGAGTCAGCGATGCATCCATATTGGCCAACACATAGTTACAGTTGTTAATGACTGCATAATAGTCTCTTACATTAAGATACTCATTGTCGGCCTCGAAATTAAAGTTTGCCAAGTTACGCAACGAAGTCTTGGTTCTATCCTCATCGATTACAGCCATATCACCACGTGCTTCACCAAGGATAACGTAGCGATCGGCAATCTTACGCATACACTGCAATACACCCAAAGTAGAATAAGCAGAGTCTGCCGTAGTGTTAATCTCATGATTATAGACCACACGATTCGAGTCAATGTCAAACATATCTTCACAAGAGGTAGTCATGCCCAATGCGAAGATGGCAAGCAATGCCGCTATACTAAATTTGCTTTTCATTGTCTTTATCTTTTTACAATATTATTCATTAGAGGTTAATCTTCACACCAAGATGGAAACTGCGACTCTGACCGAGCAATCCGTTATCAATGCCTTGATACAAGACATTGTTGCTGAAAGAGAATTCAGGATCACTTCCAAGATATTTAGAGAAGGTCAGCAAGTTAGAACCCGCACACCATACGGTCAGTCCCTGCAACCAAGAAGCCGATACGGGAACCTTGTATGAGAGAGTCACATCCTTCAAGCGAATATACGATCCATCCTCAATCCAACGGTCAGAGAAACGGTTGTTACCCTTCGGGTCACCATATGTCGCACGAGGAATATCAGTCTCATGACCCTCAACTCTCCAACGGTTAGTCATAGCAACAGTCTGGTTATAGAAACTGCTTCCGCTCTCGAGCAATGCACGCTGATAATTATACACATCATTGCCCAAAGAGTAATTAAATGTTGCATTCAACGAGAAGTTCTTATAAATCAAGTTTGTATTGATATTACCATAGATGTCAGGATTAGGATTACCTATAACAACACGGTCATACTCATTGATCTTACCATCATTGTTTTGGTCTACAAACTTTACGTCACCAGCCTCAAACG
>JBGVOS010000160.1:0-2373 GCA_045126595.1 Bacteroidaceae bacterium
TCACCAATCTCGGTCGTGGCGGTTCGGACTATACGGCTGCGGTCATCGCTGCGGTGCTCGAAGCCTCTATCCTCGAGATATGGACCGACGTGGACGGTTTCATGACGGCCGACCCCAAGGTGATTTCTACGGCCTATGCCATCGAGGAACTGAGCTATGTGGAGGCGATGGAGCTGTGCAACTTCGGTGCCAAGGTGGTATATCCGCCCACCATCTATCCCGCATTCCATAAGAATATTCCTATACTCATTAAGAATACGTTCAACCCTGAGGCGCAGGGTACGGTCATCCGTGAGCGCCTGAGCGACAATACCAAGCCCATCAAGGGTATCTCGAGCATCAACAACACGGCGCTCATCACCGTGCAGGGTCTCGGCATGGTGGGAGTTATCGGTGTGAACCACCGCATCTTCCGCGCTTTGGCACAGAACGGCATCAGCGTGTTCCTCGTGTCGCAGGCTTCGTCAGAGAACAGCACCTCAATCGGTGTGCGCAACGAGGATGCCGAGCTGGCTTGTGAGGTGCTCAACGGCGAGTTTGCCAAGGAGATTGCCACGGGCGAGATCAACCACGTGACTGCCGAGAAGGGCTTGGCTACCGTGGCTATCGTGGGTGAGAACATGAAGCATACGCCCGGTATTGCCGGTAAGCTGTTCGGTACGCTCGGTCGCAACGGTATCAACGTGATTGCCTGTGCACAGGGTGCCTCGGAGACCAATATCTCATTCGTAGTGGATGAGCGCTGGCTGCGCAAGACGCTGAACGTGATTCACGACTCGTTCTTCCTCTCTGAATATCAGGTGCTCAACCTCTTCATCTGTGGTGTGGGTACCGTGGGAAGCAGCCTCATAGAGCAGATACGCCAGCAGCGCGAGAAGCTGATGATGGAGCGCGGCCTGATGCTCAATGTTGTGGGTATCGCCAGCGGTCACTATGCCGTGTTCGACCGTGAGGGTATCGATCTCAACGATTACCGCGAGACCTTGAAGCAGGGTGGCGAGAGCAACCTTGAGCGTCTGAAAGAGGAGGTCATCGGCATGAACATCTTTAACTCGGTATTCGTGGACTGCACGGCCAGCGACGATGTGGCTGCACTCTACAAGGACTTCCTCAACCATAACATATCGGTCGTTGCGGCCAACAAGGTGGCGGCATCATCACAGTATGAGAACTATAAGGAACTGAAGCAGACAGCCCGCCGTCGTGGCGTGAAATACCTCTTCGAGACCAACGTAGGTGCAGGCCTTCCCGTCATCAACACCATCAACGACCTCATCAACAGCGGTGACAAGATACTGCGCATCGAGGCTGTGGTGAGCGGTACGCTCAACTTCATCTTCAATGCCATCAGCGAGGATATCAAGCTGAGCGACACCATCCGTTTGGCTAAGGAGAAGGGCTACAGCGAGCCCGACCCCCGTATCGACCTGTCGGGTAAGGACGTTATCCGCAAGCTCGTAATCCTGGCCCGTGAGGCTGGCTATCCCATCGAGCAGGAGGATGTGGAGAAGAACCTCTTTATCCCGCAAGAGCTCTTCGACGGTTCGCTTGAGGACTTCTGGGCCAAGGTGCCCTCGCTCGATGCCGACTTTGAGGAGCGCCGTCAGCGTCTCGTGGCCGAGGGCAAACGTTGGCGTTTTGTGGCTCGTCTCGACGAGGGTAAGGCATCGGTATCCTTGCAGGAGGTCAATCAGTGGCACCCCTTCTATAATCTTGAGGGTAGCAACAACATCATTCTCCTCACCACTGAGCGCTACAAAGAGTACCCCATGATGATTCAGGGCTACGGTGCCGGTGCCAGCGTGACCGCCGCCGGCGTGTTTGCCGATATCATGTCGATTGCGAATATCTAAAAAATGAAATATCTGATTATCCTTGGTGACGGTATGGCCGACTGGGCCGTACCGTCCTTGAATCATAAGACCCTGCTGCAATATGCCCATACCCCCAATATGGACCGCTTGGCCCGGTTGGGGCGCACAGGTATGCTCAAGACGGTAGCCGATGGTTTTCACCCCGGAAGCGAGGTGGCCAACATGTCGGTACTGGGCTACGACCTCAATGAAGTGTATGAGGGCAGGGGAGTGCTCGAAGCGGCCAACATCGGTGTAGACCTTGCAGAAGATGAGATTGCCGCCCGCTGTAACCTCGTGTGTATCGAAGGAGATATCCTCAAGAACCATTCATCGGGACATATCACTACCGAAGAGGCTGATGTGCTCGTTCGTTATCTGCAAGAGCATTTGGGTGACGAGCGCTTAATTTTCCACACTGGTGTGCAATACCGTCAGTTGTTGTTAATCATGGGAGGTGAAAAACGACTCGACTGCACACCGCCTCACGATGTGCCTCTACAGCCCTTCCGCCCGCTGA
>JBGVOS010000161.1:0-4494 GCA_045126595.1 Bacteroidaceae bacterium
GCGTGCCCACCATCCTCTTCACCGAGGAGAACATCGAGCCCTATGCACTCACCCCCACATGGGAGGTGCAGCCCGAGGCCGACTACTACGAGATCGAGTTTGACGGCATGCTCTACTCTACCATCCGCGACGGCAAGCTCCGCCTCGAGGACCTCAAAGCCGAGACCGAATACATCCTCCGTCTGCGTGCCGTGAACGCCAACGGCGCTACCAAGTGGGCCGAGACCAAGGTGACCACACTCTCCAACCCTCTCGAGTTTGCCATCCCCGGCATCAAGGCTGAGACCACTTGCCGCAACCAACCCGGACAGGACGTGGCCAAGCTCTTTGACTATGACGAGGCCAGCATATGGCACACCGACTGGGCAGGAGGCGCAGTACCCTTCACGATGGAGATTGATCTCGGTGGCATCAACGAACTTGACAAGCTCGAGTACCTCCCCCGCGAAGATGGTGGCAATGGAACACTCCTCCAGGGTACCATCTCTTACAGCACCGACCGCAAGGCATGGAGCGAGCCCGTCCCCTTCACATGGGCACCCGACGGAAGCGTGAAGACCATCATTTTCGACGAGAAGGCTCCCGCACGCTACCTCAAGATGGACATCAGCGCAGCTCGTGGCAACTTTGGCTCGGGCCGTGAGATGTACATCTTCAAGGTTCCCGGCTCGGAAACCATCCTCCAGGGCGACATCAACCATGACGGCCGCATTGACATGGATGACTTCACCTCATACATGAACTACACCGGATTGCGTGCCGGCGATTCTGACTTCGACGGCTACATCAGTGGTGGCGATATCAACAAGAATGGCCTCATCGATGCCTTCGACATCTCCAACGTAGGTGTGATGGCACGTGGTGGCGCTAGCACCCGCGGCATGGGCACTCTCTCTGGAAAACTCGAGCTCATCGCTCCCAAGAGCATCCGCGAGGGCGAAGAGGTGAAGGTCATCATCCGTGGCACCGACCTCAACGAGGTGAACGCATGGAGCGTAGCCATCCCCTACGATCCCACACAGCTCACCTACGTGAATACCACCACCATCAGCAACAAGGAGATGGAGAACCTCACCTACGACCGTCTGCACAAGAATGGTGTAAAGGCTCTCTATCCCACCTTCGTGAACACAGGTAATAAACCGACACTCCATGGCACAGGCACCCTCGTAGAGATTACCTTCGTGGCACGCCAGAGCGGCAACCTCGACCTGCAGATGCAGGATATGCTGCTCGTGGACAAGAAGCTGAACACGATTGAATAAAACACATTCTTGATATGAGAATCAACAGACAAATGCTCCTTCTGTCCCTGTGCCTCCTGTTAGGCACGGGGGCAGCTATGGCGCAAACCACTGCGCCTAAAGTGACGACACATGGGTATGTGGCGCGAGGTTCTACCGTAGCGTTGGGCCGTTGTACGGTCAGTGGCAGCAATGTGCAGGAGCAGGGCTTCTGTTGGAGCACTTCGCCCGAGCCTACCATCGAGGATAACCGCTCGACCAAGTATCATTCGCATAGCAATACGCGGTTCTACCTAATGGAAGGGCTTGAGCCCTCTACTATATATTATGTGCGTGCCTATGCGATAAACAAGAGCAATGCCGTGGGCTATGGCGATGTGGTGAAAGTCATCACTCTGCCCAAGGGAAAGGTGACTTGGGACTATGACAACGGTGCTGATGAGGCTGCCAATGCACGTATCAACGCGGCAGTGAAAGATGCCGTAGGCTATCTGAACACCTATACCAGCATTAACGGTTTGCACACCTCGGTACACTATGGCTCGGGTACACCAACAGCCGACTGCAGTTATGGCGGTTGGATGCGTGTGGGTCCCAACTCCTCATACCAGCGTACGGGTACCATTTTGCACGAATTGGGCCATGCCATCGGTGTGGGTACACACAGTGTATGGAATGACGGCAGCTCGCCCATGCGAGCCGGTAATGGAACCGGTAACTGGCTCGGCGAACGTGCTACGGCTGTTGTACGTTTCTTGGAAAACAGCACCACTGTCATGCTGAACGGTGATGGTACACACATGTGGCCTTATGGTGTCAATGGTGCACATGAAGACACCGGGTCGGCCATGCTGTATATAGGCAATGCGCTTATCTATCAGGCACTGGGCGAGGACGGCCTGCCTCCCACGGGTGGATTTGCCACACCTGCCTATACGTTTGAACAGGAGGATACGATAAAATATTACATCAAGAACGAGAGTGAAGACTACGGATTGTATACCTCTTATCTCGTAGTGGAGAACGGTAAGGTGGTATGGAAGGCTATGACGAGCGACGATGCTGTGGCCAATGATGCAGCAGCATGGTATGTCACCTTCAATCCGAAGAACTGTTATTACCAGTTGCGCAATGCCGCTGCAGGAGTCTATATGGCGCATGGCGGTGCTACCGCAACAAGCGTGTCTGACAATACAAACTTCCACATGATGCGCTCACGCGTCGACGTTACTGTGGGCAATAGTGACAAGAAGGTCAATGTGCGTGGCTATTGGTTGGTGAAACCGCAAAACTCGCTTACTCCTCCTTGCTTGAGTGCTGCCGCTGACGGTAAGGTTACTTCGGCTACGTTCGACCTTACCGATGGAGCACATGCCCAGCGTTGGGTGTTCCTCACCGAAGGGGAGCTGGACGATTTGGAACAAGCAGCCAATGGTGCCTTTATGAAGGAATTGAGCGAGTGGGTATCACGTCTGGAGACCTTCAAGAATACCCCTCACACAGAAGCGGTGGAGGGTACTGATGCTGCCCTCGAAGCAGTGTTGGATATGCTCAAAGAAAAGCAGGGGCAGATACTCACGACAACCGAGATTGCTGCCTGTGTGGAGGAGGCCAAGGCGGCTATCCTTGCGTTCCTGCCCAATGTGACTCCTACCGATGTGAGCCAGCCTTTCGACATTACCTATCTGATTGACAATGCTGCGATTGACGATGCTACGGGATGGTCTGATGCACCTACGTTGAATCATTCATGCATGGAGTATTATGAGACAACGTTTGATTTCAATCAAGCCACTGCGGGGAAGTTGCCCAAGGGAGTATACCAACTCCGTGTGCAGGCATTTCAGCGCCCTGGAGCTGCTGCGGATGTCTATGATGCTTATCTCAATGGCTCATCAACAGTAACTGCTGAAATCTATTTGGCAAGTAGCAAACAGAAGGTGATGCACATTGCAACTGAAGCACAGAGAAGCAAGATAGGTGGCACCGAGTCGGCTGTTGGCAGTCCCGTTCGTTATATCCCTAACGATATGTTGTCGGCAAGCAACTATTTCAAGAAAGGCTTGTATGAGAATGTTCTCACGATGCAGAATCGCAGAGTGCAGGCACTGAAGGTGGGTATTAAGAGTGAAAGCCGAGGCTCAAAGTTCTGGACTGTCTTTGATAATTTCAGGCTCTACTACTATGGCGGTATGGCACTGGATGACGTGAAGAATGGTGTGAATGGAATAGTGACACCCGACATGGAGAAGCCTGTATGGCCCTCTAATATATATAGTATTACAGGTAAGTGCGTTCGCTTCAATGCGACCTCGCTCGAAGGATTACCCTCGGGACTCTATATCGTGGGTGGTCGCAAAGTGATTGTGAAATAGTACGATTGAACGATGACAGACAATAAGAAACATATTCTGGTGCTCAATGGCCCCAACTTGAACTTGCTCGGCAAGCGCGAGCCAGGCATCTATGGCAACGACTCCATGGAGAGCTGCTTTGCTGCTTTGCAGGAGCGCTTCCCCGAGGTGCAGCTCGACTATTACCAGTCGAACGTGGAGGGCGAGCTCATCAACAAGCTGCACGAGGTGGGCTTCTCGTATGACGGCATCGTCTTCAATGCGGGTGCCTATACCCATACCTCAGTAGCGCTGCATGATGCCATCAAGGCCATCAGTACGCCAGTGGTGGAGGTGCACATCTCCAATGTATACCAGCGCGAGACCTATCGCCACACATCGCTCATCACGGGTGCTTGTGTGGGAGTGATTGGTGGGTTCGGCATGGATTCTTACCGTTTGGCAATCGAAGCGATTTTGGCACTATGACGCACAACGAGGCGATAGAGGCATACATATTGAACCACATGGACGAGGAGAGCGACTACCTGAAGGCTCTCTATCGGCAGACCCATGTGAAACTCATCAATCCGCGCATGACCTCGGGTCACTTGCAGGGGCGTCTGCTCAAGATGCTGGTGCAGATGGTGCGCCCACGCCGTGTACTCGAAATCGGCACTTTTGCCGGCTACTCGGCACTCTGCATGGCCGAGGGATTGGGCGAGGGAGCCTTGCTCCACACCTATGAGATTGACGACGAACTGGAAGATTTTACCCGTCCCTGGATTGAGGGATCGCCCTATGGCGACAAGGTGTGCTTCCATATTGGTAATGCGCTTGATGAAGTTCCCAAACTGGGCGAAGTCTTCGATATGGTCTTCATGGACGGCGACAAGCGCCAGTACATGGAGTATTAC
>JBGVOS010000162.1:0-19509 GCA_045126595.1 Bacteroidaceae bacterium
ATCCTGTACCGGCAACAGCGATTCTCATGTTATTGAAGAGGGAAAGGGGTTAACATTAAAAGGCTAATGATTAACGAGAAGCAGCAAAAGGGTGTTCCTTTGGTTCCCCGAAACGACTTTATAAACGTGTGTTTCAGGTAATTACAGCAAACCAATGGATTTAAGCCCACTGTTTTCATCGTATAAAAGACAGGCCTGAGCCTATACTGGGCATGCCTATCAACTCACAAATTTAAGTTTTTATTTTGTTATAACACAAATAATCGGACTTTTTCTTTTATTAGATAAATAAAAGCCCAGGAATTGGATGTTTTCTCATTTTTTTACACTAACTTTGTAAGTTGTAACCGACAAGTTATAAATAACAAATCATATATCAAGACATGAGCAACCAACGTTACATGATGCGCGGCGTATCGGCCTCAAAAGAGGATGTACACAACGCCATCAAAAACATCGACAAAGGCATTTTCCCTAAAGCATTCTGCAAGATTATCCCCGACCTGCTGGGTGGCGACGAGGAGTACTGCAACATCATGCACGCCGACGGAGCCGGAACGAAATCGTCATTGGCCTACCTCTACTGGAAGGAGACGGGTGACCTCGGTGTATGGAAGGGCATCGCACAGGATGCACTGATCATGAATATTGACGACCTGCTGTGTGTAGGCGCTACAGATAACATCCTCGTATCATCTACCATCGGACGAAACAAGCTGCTGATCCCAGGCGAAGTAATCTCGGCCATCATTAACGGCACCGATGAGCTGCTCGCAGAACTGCGCGAGATGGGCGTGGGCGTATATGCTACTGGCGGCGAAACGGCTGACGTGGGTGACCTGGTGCGCACCATCATCGTGGACAGCACAGTGACCTGCCGCATGAAACGCAGCGACGTAATTGACAATGGCAACATACAGGCGGGCGACGTGATCGTGGGCCTTGCCTCATACGGACAAGCCACTTACGAAAAGGAGTACAACGGTGGTATGGGCAGCAACGGACTGACCAGCGCACGCCACGACGTATTTGCCAAGTACCTCGCCGAGAAGTACCCCGAGAGCTACGACCGCGCGGTACCCGACGAATTGGTATACTCGGGCACAAAGCACCTGACAGACGCCATTGAGGGAAGCCCGCTCGATGCAGGCAAACTGGTGCTCTCCCCCACTCGCACCTATGCTCCTGTAATCAAGCAGATACTCAACGAGATGCGCCACGACATCCACGGCATGGTGCACTGCTCGGGTGGCGCGCAGACGAAGATTCTGCACTTCATCGACAAGCTGCACATCATCAAGGATAACATGTTCCCCGTACCTCCCCTGTTCAAGACTATCCACGAGGAGAGCCACACGGATTGGGCAGAGATGTACAAGGTGTTCAACATGGGTCACCGCATGGAGATATACCTCCCGGCAGACAAGGCACAGCGCATCATCGAAATCAGCAAGAGCTTCGGCATAGACGCTCAGATCGTGGGCCGCGTAGAGGCAAGCGACAAGAAGCAGCTCGACATACACAGCGAGTTCGGTGACTTCCACTATGAGGGATGAGATTTTGTTTAGAGTGTAGAGTTTAGTGTGTAGTGTGAGTGCATTACACGAAAACGATAACGCCGACGCGAGATGAGCGTCGGTTGCGACGAAGAAAACTTTAGTTTTCCAGAGAAGTACTGCTTGCAGTCTTAACGACAACGATAACGAAAACGAACAGAATAGGCTTGCCGTGCGGCAAGCCTATTCTGTTTTATTGCGCCTTAACCTTATCTCCCCTCCTCATACCATACAGCAATAACAAAAAGAGAGGCTCGGAAAAGCCTCTCTCACTATTTCGTACGTGACGAATAAATTATGCCTCAGCAGCGGGAATTACAGAAACGTAGCTCTTGTCGTTACGTCCCTTCTTGAACTGTACGGTACCGTCAACGAGTGCGTAGAGTGTGTGGTCAGAACCCATACCCATGTTTTCACCGGGATGATGTACTGTACCTCTCTGACGTACGATGATGTTACCAGCCTTGCAAACCTGACCACCGAAGATCTTTACACCAAGTCGCTTACTTGCTGATTCGCGACCGTTCTTAGAACTACCAACTCCTTTTTTATGTGCCATGATGTAAACGTTTTTAAGGGTTAAGCAATAACTTCTTTAACAATAATCTCAGAGAACTGCTGACGGTGACCGTTCAACTTGCGATAGCCTTTTCTTCTCTTCTTGTGGAAGACAAGTACCTTCTCGCCCTTTACGAGCTCGCTCTTTACCTCAGCTACTACCTTAGCGCCCTCTACAACGGGAGCACCTACGGTGATAGCACCGTCTTTCTCTACCAAGAGTACCTTCTCGAATTCAACCGTTGCACCATTCTCAACGTTTTGAATGTGGTGAACAAACAATTTCTTGCCAGCCTCGGCCTTGAACTGCTGTCCGTTAATTTCTACAATTGCGTACATTAAAATAAAACTTTAAAAGTTTTCCGGGAGGTGTGCTGCAACCACTGCAACCGCTTCTTCGAACCCCTTGCGGACTAATCGGGCACAAAAGTACTGCTTTTATTTGGTATAACAAAGTTTTTTAAACAAAAAAATAGCGATGCAGGAGAATCTGCACCGCTATTATATATATTATATAAGGTATACCAAGGATTACTTGATACCGAGCTTCTTGCGGATATCCTTGGGGATGGCATTCTTGTGTACCACGATGTTCATGGTCTTGTAGCGGGCAAATGCCTTTGAAGCATACCAGATACCCTTGTAGGTGCCGCTCTCGCCCCATGAGTTCTTCACCATGTAGTACTCTACACCATTCTGGTCCTTTGCGATACCATAAATCTGCATGCCATGGTCATCGGTGGTCTCCCAATTGTCATAGGCCAACTGACGCTCCTCCTGTGTGCACCACTTCTCTGTCGAGGGCTTGGGAGTGCTCTTCTTCTCCTCTTCGCTCAACTTGAGCCACTTTGCCATATCGGAGCCTTCGAGGTCGGCACTCTTGGTCTTGTCGGGCATGGTAGCCACACCGTTGCGTGTGAAACCGGCCTCGCTCACATCAGAGCCCCAAGCAATGGTATAACCCTCCATGATGGCATTGTCGAACACCTCCATGAACTCATCGATGGGGAGGTTGTATGACAATCCCCAACGCCAGTTGTCCTGAACCTCAATAACGAACTGATCGTAGAAGGGATAATGGGTGTATGAGGTCAATGACACATAGTCTGAAGCCTTGAGGCCGAGAGACTCGTAGAATGACTTCGGAGTGTACTCCTTGCCGTTGTAGGTGAACTTCTCGGGACGTTCGCCAAGGTAGATGTCGTGAACAGCCTCGATAGCCTTCTTCCAGAGCATGTTGCCTTCAGGATCGCTCTGCAACTTGCTATGACGGCCCTTAGCTATAGCTGCCACGATAGCATCGCTCACAGCCGAAAGTTCATTGTGATTGCTGAGAGTATCGCCATACATCACACCGGGACGCATAGCCTCTTCGGGAACGAGGCCGAACTTATCCATGCCGTAGATAACATCGTAGAAAGAACCTCCCTGTGAGAAGGAGATGTCACCATGAGTGCGTACGGCCTTATCGGCACGATCAAGATAGGTATTGTGAACGATGTACATCTCAGAGAAATCGTACTCACCCTTACCCATGCGAAGCAACTCAGACTCAATGAATGAGAGACTTGAATAGCACCAGCAGGTACCAGCACGGTTCTGGTTCTTGATAGAGGTGATAGGGTTCTCCTTCACGGTGGTGAACACGAAGCCCTCTTCATTTTGTGCGAAAGCACCGAAAGTCATCAGACCTGCGAGTGCAAGTGAAAAGATGCGTTTTGTCATATTAAATAAATGTTAGTTATTGGTTGTTACATAATTCCGACGCAAAGATAAGAAAATTTGCAGGGATTTTAATAGTCTCATTCGTTTTTTTCGATATTTATACGTAAGTTTGCAAAGGAATAGACTCCAAAAACATAATCCAACACATAGACACATGAAAAAGACGTTGTTTACTGCACTGGCCGCCACGGCATTTGCACTCTCGGCCAACGCTCAGAATCACGAGCTCACCATTGACATGAGACGCAATGGCGCTCCCATCCAAAAGACCATGTACGGCCTGTTCATTGAGGACATCAACTTTGCCGCCGACGGCGGGTTGTATGCCGAACTGGTAAAGAACCGCTCATTTGACTTCCCTTATGCCTTCACCGGCTGGCAGGTGGCCGGCAATGTGGAGGTGAGAAACGACGGCCCCTTTGACCGTAACCCCAACTATGTGCGTCTGCACAGTTCAGGGCACGGGCACAAGTGGACAGCACTCTTCAACGACGGTTTCTTCGGCATCGGCGTAGAGAAGGACAAGGAGTACCGCTTCACTTTCTATGCCCGTGTTCCCGAAGGCAAGGACAGAGCACGCATCCGCATGGAGCTGGCCCAGCCTGTGACCAATCGTGAGGGACAGGACTTCCTCGCCCATGAGATGGACATTACCGGCAATGAGTGGAAACAGTATGAGGTGGTGGTAAAATCACCCATGACCGAACCTAAGGCACAGTTGCGCATCTTCCTCCTCGGAAACAATGCGGTGGATCTTGAGCACGTCTCACTCTTCCCCGTAGACACATGGAAAGGACGCAAGGGCGGCTTGCGCAAGGATCTCATGGAGGCCTTGGCCGACATGAAGCCCGGCTGCTTCCGCTTCCCCGGCGGCTGTATTGTAGAGGGTACTGACCTTGACACCCGCTATAACTGGAAGAATACGCTCGGCCCCGTGGAGAACCGTCCGCTCAACGAGAACCGCTGGCACTACACCTTCCGCTACCGTTTCTTCCCCGACTACTTCCAAACCTATGGCCTCGGATTCTATGAGTACTTCCTGCTCTCTGAGGAGATTGGTGCCGAGCCGCTGCCCGTAGTTAACGTCGGCCTCTCGTGCCAATACCAAAACAATGGCGAACATGCTCACGTGGCTGTAGACGACCTCGACCCCTACATACAGGACGCGATAGACCTCATCGAGTTTGCCAATGGCGACACCACCACTGAATATGGTAAGATACGTGCCCAAATGGGACATCCCGAGCCTTTCAACCTGAAGTACCTCGGCATCGGCAACGAGCAGTGGGGACAGGAGTATGTCGTACGCCTCGAGAAGTTCGTGGAGCGCATGCGCGAGGTGCATCCCGAAATCGAGATCATCGGTTCGTCAGGCCCCAACTCAGAGGGTCATGACTTTGACTACCTGTGGCCCGAGATGAAGCGCATCAAAGTGGATCTCGTGGATGAGCACTTCTATCGTCCCGAACACTGGTTCTTGAGCCAGGGTAACCGCTACGACAACTACGACCGCAAGGGCCCGAAGGTATTTGCCGGCGAATATGCCTGTCACGGCGCCAACGGCCGCAAATGGAACCACTTCAACGCTTCGCTCCTTGAGGCGGCCTTCATGACCAACCTCGAGCGCAATGCCGACATCGTACACATGGCGACATACGCTCCCCTCTTCGCACACGTTGACGGATGGCAGTGGCGTCCCGACCTTATCTGGTATGACAACCTCCGTTCGGTGCGCTCATGTTCATACTATGTACAGCAGATGTATGCCCACAACACGGGTACCCATGTATTGAAGACCACAGAGAATGGCAAGCCTCTTGCCGGCAACGAGGGTCAGGACGGGCTCTTCGCCAGTGCCGTATGGGATGCCAGCAAGCAAGAGGTAATCATCAAGGTTATCAATGTTTCGGATGTGGCACAGGACGTGAAGCTCACCTTCGCAGGACTCAAGAAGAGCCAGAAGCCTACATTGGTGAACATCACCACCTACCACTCTGACGACCTCTATGCCGACAACACCCTTGACAACCCCACCGCTATCGTGCCTCAGGTGAAGTCCGCGGAGAGCGCTACACTCGAAGTTGCTACCGTACCGGCCAAGACCTTTGCCATGTACCGCTTCAAGGTGTCAGGTCGCAAGTAATATATATATATAATGTATAGATGAACACTTACGGACTTATAGGATATCCCCTCGGACACTCGTTCTCGAGGGGATATTTTACAGACTTCTTTGCCGGGCAGGGCATCGAGGCCGAATACAAGAACTTTGAACTGCCGAAGATAGGGCAGCTGAGCGAGGTGCTGGAATCGGAGCCTACGCTATGCGGCTTCAACGTCACCATCCCCTACAAGCAACAGGTATTCTCCTACCTTGACGAACTTGACGATGCCGCCCGAGCTATCGGGGCGGTCAATGTGGTGAAGGTGACACGACAAGATGGGAATATTCGCCTGAAGGGATACAATACCGACTATATCGGTTTTACCGATGCGATACGCCCGCTCCTCAAGCCTCATCACACTCATGCACTGATTTTGGGTACGGGGGGAGCCTCCAAAGCAGTAGGCTATGCCCTGCAGCAACTGGGGCTACACACACAATATGTGTCGCGCACCGCACGGGACGGTATCATCTCCTACGAGAAGCTGACTCCCGACATGATGGCACAATATACCGTCATCGTCAACACCACTCCCCTGGGCATGCACCCCAAGACAGCGGAGTGTCCTCCACTCGACTATACACAAATCGGCGACAAGCACCTGCTCTATGACGTGATATACAACCCCGAGAAGACGCTCTTCCTCCAGCGAGGCGAAGAGGCTGGCGCTACCATCTGCAACGGCATGAGTATGCTCATCGGACAAGCCAAGGCGGCCTGGCGCATTTGGACGGACGAATAATCCGAGAGGGTCACTTCGGGGGAAACAATATCCCATGCAGCCTTGTTATATAGACATCACCATAAACGAGGCCGCAATGAATACAAACATCAACCACGAATACCAGTCGCTACGTAGCATCAGATTTATCCTACGGGCATACCATATCCCATCTTCGGGGGCGAGACAGATAGCTAGAGACCTACGCCACGTCATCGAGGCTTACGAGCTGTGTGACCGAGATGCTGCACTCGCTTGCAATAGCTACATCACCACCAAGTATCCCATGATATATGAGATAGCACCACGCTATGGGTTACGCCCCATGAGCGGCATTGACATGTTGGAGCGCTCTACGAACGAGCTGCAACACATGCTCTACGGGTTGAGCATATTCCTGTATGACAGGCTGCGCCTATTGGCCGCAATGAGCAAAACGGACATAACTCCCTAATACAAGCAAGGCGCAAAGTTTCCACTTTGCGCCTATACGGTAAATTCATATCCTACACCTTACTACAGCGTATTGCCAGCCTTGGGGAAGATGACTGCCGGGCGGAAGGCACGAGCCTCCTCAGGTGTCATCTGTGCGTAGGCCATGATGATGACCACGTCATCGGGCTGCACAAGACGTGCTGCCGCTCCATTGAGACAGATGCATCCCGAGCCACGCTCACCCTTGATGATATAGGTGACGAAACGCTCGCCATTGTTGTTATTTACGATATGCACCTGCTCGCCCTCGAGCATGCCTGCTGCATCCATCAGGTCTTCATCGATAGTGATGCTACCCATGTAGTTGAGGTTGGCCTCGGTAACACGGGCACAATGTATCTTCGATTTCAGTACGGTAACCAACATACTTCTTTTATTTATATCGGATATTATCAATCAAACGTACCTTGCCACAATATACCGTGATGCATCCCACGATATAAGGCGCATCGTCCCAAGCAGCAACAGGCTGCAGGGTGTTGCCATCCACCACCTCATAGTATTCGAGTTCAAGTCCCTCGGTAGCGGCGATAGCCTCCTCTACCATCTGCTTGGTGTCGGCAAGGGTATGGTTTGCTGAATACTCTACACTGGCAAAGAGTGTCTTCGAGATGGCCAGTGCCGTGCGACGCTGCTCCTCGGTGAGCAAAGCATTGCGGCTGCTGAGTGCAAGGCCGTCCTGTTCGCGCACGATAGGGCATCCTACAATCTCCAACTTGAAGTCCATCTGACGCACCATCTCACGAATGATGGCCAGCTGCTGGAAGTCTTTTTCACCAAAATAAGCACGGTCGGGTTCCACGTACATGAAGAGCTTGCTCACAATCTGTGCCACGCCATTGAAGTGACCGGGACGATAGATGCCCTCCATCACCTTGTCGAGCGGAGTGAAATCGAACACGCGGGTGTCGGGCTCGGGATATACCTCCTCTACCGACGGAGCAAACACACAGCTTGCACCGAGTCGTTCGAGCAAACGGCAATCGGCATCCAAGGTGCGCGGATAGCGCTCCAGGTCGCCCTTGTCATTAAACTGGGTAGGATTGACAAACACACTCACTACGGTCACCCCGTTCTCGGCAACACTGCGCTCTACGAGCGAAGCGTGTCCCTCGTGCAATGCGCCCATGGTAGGCACAAGGCCTACACTCTTACCCTCGGCACGAGCTGCAGCGAGGTAGGAGCGCAACTGTTCTATTGTATCAACAACTAACATTTGAATCTGTTATTTTGAAAAACGGTGCAAAATTAGTGCAAGCCGAATGAAATACCAAATTCTTTTGGCTATTTCTGAAGCGCAGCCTAATTTCTATGATGCAATACTGCAAGGCGGGAGAAAACACAAATTTATTTGTAGATTTCCGAGCTGCCGCGTAACTTCTGTTTGCTATAATGAATTAAAATTAGTGCAATTTTTCGTTTTATATTCTCCATTTCAAAAAAATGTATTACTTTTGTGCTCGCAATTCCGCTGATGCTGAAATTTAGGGCACATTTTTGCCGAAATAGCTCAGTTGGTAGAGCAACGCATTCGTAATGCGTAGGTCGCGGGTTCGAGTCCCGCTTTCGGCTCAACGGAATAAGAAAAAGTCTCAGCGATGCTGAGACTTTTCTTTTATCATTATATAATACCGCCTGTTCTTTACAGACACGACAAGTAGCGTTCCCCTCCATCGGGGAGGAGCACTACGACAATCCGTCCTTTATACTCGGGGCGCATGGCTACCTGACGGGCAGCATGCAGGGCAGCTCCACCACTGATACCGACAAAGAGTCCTTCGGTAGCGGCCAGCTCGCGTACGGCAGTCAGGGCATCGTGCTCGGAAACACCGATCACCTCGTCCACCACACGTGCATCGTAGTTGTCGGGGATGAAATTCGCCCCTATACCCTGCAGCCTATGGGGTGCTGCCTCTCCTCCTTGCAGCAAAGGCGATGCGGCGGGCTCCACGGCAATGATACGTACCTCGGGGTTGCGTGCTTTCAGTGCACGCCCCACCCCACTGAGTGTTCCTCCGGTGCCTACACCTGCCACGAACACTGCCACCTGTCCATCGGTATCGTCCCAAACCTCTACGGCTGTGGTGTGCTCGTGAACGAACGGATTGGCAGGGTTTGAGAACTGCATCGGGATGATACTGTTGGGCGTAGCGGCATGCAGTTCCTCGGCCTTGGCGATGCTTCCTGCCATGCCCAACCGCCCTTCGGTGAGCACCACTTCGGCACCGTAGGCCGCAAGCAGCTTGCGCCGCTCGATGCTCATGGTGTCGGGCATGGTAAGTATGAGGCGGTAGCCCTTGATGGCTGCCACCATGGCGAGGCCGATGCCCGTGTTACCACTCGTAGGCTCAATGATGGTGCCGCCCGGATGCAATGCTCCGCGCCGTTCGGCATCCTCAATCATGGCGAGGCCGGCACGTGCCTTCACACTGCCGCTGGGGTTCATCAGCTCTACCTTGGCTACAAGGCGAGCACTCGTACTATACTTCTTGCCATAGCGCGACAACTCGACCAAGGGGGTATGCCCTACGAGGGCTGTCATATCGGATGCTATCTTCATGCTATATATAAAAATAGGTAATGCGAAGGTAAGTAATATTATCCATCCGTACAAACATTCGCACAGTGCGATTGTTTGAAATAGAGAAATTAAACCTCATAGATGAATTTACAAGTATGAATACAATGGCTAAAAAGATTCTTATCGGCTGCGCTGCCCTATATGGCTGTGTGGCATCATCGGTCGCCTGTACCGGCATTTCGCTCACCGCCAAAGATGGCAGCTATGTGCAGGCTCGCACCATCGAGGGGGCGGCACTGAAACTCATCAGCGAATACGTAATCATCCCTCGCGGACATGAGATGCAGTCCTACACGCCCAATGCGCTGAACGGGCTGAAGTTCACGGCCAAGTATGGCGTGGTGGGCCTCTGCGTGGTGCAGAAGGAGTTCATTGCCGAGGGCATCAACGAGGCCGGCCTATCGACAGGACTCTTCTTCTTTCCCAATTATGGCAGCTACCTGCCCTACAACCCGGAGGAGGCCGCACATAGCGTGGGCGACCTGCAATTGAACGCCTGGATGCTGTCACAGTTTGCCACCGTGGACGAAGTGATGGAGGCTATCAATTCGGGCAAAGTGCGCGTGGTAGGGCTCGATGCCGAGTCGGTGGTACACTACCGCATTGGCGACAAGACGGGACGTCAGGTGGTACTCGAGTTTGTTGACGGCAAGCCCCACTTCTACGAGAACACCGTGGGCGTCATCACCAATTCGCCCGGCTTCCCGTGGCACCTGGCCAACCTGAACAACTACGTGAACCTCTTCCCCGGAAGCGCCCCCAACCAACTGCTTGGCACCCAAGCGTTGAGCCCCTTTGGAGGCAACTCGGGAATGCTCGGCTTGCCGGGCGATGCCACGCCGCCCTCGCGCTTCGTGCGTGCCGCCTTCTTCCGCAACACGGCCCCCATGCGCCCCGATGCGTTCTCGACGGTAACGCAGTGTTTCCACATACTGAACAACTTTGACATCCCCATCGGCATTGAGCACAAGGCGGGCGAAGGCCCCGACATCCCCAGCGCCACGCAGTGGACCTCGGCCATAGACCTCACGGGCGGAAAGGTCTACTACAAGACCTCGTACAATAACAACATCCGCTGCATCGACGTGCGTTCCATCGACTTCGACAAGGTGAAGTACCAGTGGCATCCGATGGACAGGAGCGAAAGACAACCGGTGGAGATGATTACAGTAAGCCAATAGGGCAATGAAATCATCAATGGGAGGAGAGCTGAATACTCTCCTTTCTTTTTGCTTTGTTTTTCGTTCATTTTTGCATACCTTTGCGAAACAATCACCCCAAAAGGATGCCGCATGAAGACCCTCACCCACACCTGCCACTATCAGCTCTGCACGTACGACGAGCTCTCCGACCCCGACCGCCAGCTCGTCGAGGCCGCCAAGGAGGCCACGCAGCGAAGCTATGCTCCCTACTCGCACTTCCACGTGGGCACCGCCCTACGGCTCGATGACGGCACCCTCGTCACCGGCACCAACCAGGAGAATGCCGCCTACCCCTCGGGCCTGTGTGCCGAGCGCACCGCCCTGTTCTATGCCGGCTCGGCCCACCCCGACAAGGCCGTCACCGCCATGGCCATCGCCGCCTGGAGCAAGGACGACTTCACCCCTGCACCCATCGCGCCCTGTGGAGCCTGTCGCCAGGTGATGCTCGAGAGCGAGCAACGAAGCGGCCACCCCATCCGCATCGTGCTCTACGGCACCCGACAGGTCTGCATCGTCGAGGGAGGTGTACGCGAACTGCTGCCCCTCACGTTCGACGCCTCGATGCTCGATTGACCGATTCGGCCGTATGCCAACCAAGGGCCCCGTATGCCGACACACCGAGGGCGAGGGGCCGCGGAGATGCCGTCGGGATACCCCTCGGCGAGTAATCGGCATATCCGCCAAAATGGCACGCTATGTCAGCCTTTTGAAGCTTATACGTAATGATATGACACAAGAACCCTCGTGGCAAGGTTTTTGTTATTATATAATATGACATTGTGTCGCTCTCTAAACGAAGACAGTGAAGCTGCACGATAACGAAAACGAAAACATAAAACATCAGATATGAGTACACAGGAAGAAAAGAACGTGAACGAAGAGTTGAACGCCGCAAGCGAAGAGACCGTAGAGAACACTGAGGCCGAGGTGAATGCCGCTGAGGAAACTCCCCAGGAGCCGCTGAGCGAGACAGAGCAGTTGAAGCTGCAACTTGCCGAGGCACAGGAGAAGATGGCCGAGTTGCAGGACCGCTACTTGCGCCAGGCCGCCGAGTTTGACAACTACCGCAAACGCACCATGAAGGAGAAGCCCGAGCTCATCAAGAGCGCAGCCGAGAAGGTGATAGTGGCCGAATTGCCCATCGTGGACGATATGGACCGCGCCCTCGACAACATGGAGAAAGGCATGGATGCCGACGCCTGCATCGAAGGCTTCAAGCTCATCGCACAGAAGTTCAAGAACACCCTCGCACAACAGGGCCTCGAGAAGATTGATACCGACGGACAGGATTTCGACACCGACTTCCATGAGGCTATCGCCCTCATCCCAGCACCCACCGAGGAGCTCAAAGGCAAAATCCTCGACTGTGTACAAGCTGGTTACAAGCTGGGCGACAAGGTAATACGTCACGCAAAAGTAGCAGTAGGCCAATAAACAAACACTCCAAAACACGACATGGAAAAGAGAGATTACTACGAAGTCCTCGGGGTCGACAAGAAAGCATCGGCCGACGAGATCAAGAAGGCATACAAGAAAATGGCTATCAAGTATCACCCCGACCGCAACCCGGGTGACAAGGAGGCCGAGGATAAGTTCAAGGAGGCTGCCGAAGCCTACGAGGTGCTGAGCGACGACAACAAGCGCGCTCGCTACGACCAGTTTGGCCATGCCGGCATGGGCGGCGCTGCAGGTGGCGGCTATGGCGGACAGGGCATGTCTATGGACGACATCTTCTCGATGTTTGGCGACATCTTCGGTGGCCATGGTGGCTTTGGCGGTTTCGGAGGCTTCGGTGGTGGCGGTGGCCGCCAGCAGGCACGCCGCTTCCGCGGCTCGGACCTCCGCATCAAGGTGAAGCTCAGCCTCAAGGAGATTGCCGAGGGCGTGGAGAAGAAGCTTAAACTGAAGAAATACGTCCCCTGTACCCACTGTAACGGCACTGGCGCCGAGGCAGGCAGCGGCACAGAGACCTGTCCCGAATGTAACGGCACAGGCTCGGTGACACGCACCCAGCAGAGCATCTTCGGTATGATGCAGACGCAAAGCGTATGTCCCCGATGCAATGGCGAGGGCAAGATCATCAAGAACAAGTGTCCCCACTGTAGCGGCGAAGGTATCGTATATGCCGAAGAGATTGTCACCGTAAAGATACCCGCTGGCGTAGCCGAAGGCATGCAGCTCTCGATGAACGGCAAGGGTAACGCAGGCAAGCGAAACGGCGTGCCCGGCGACCTGCTCATCCTCATCGAAGAGGAGCCCCACGCAGAGCTCATACGAGACGAGAACGACCTCATCTACAACCTCCTGCTCGACGTACCCACAGCGGCCCTGGGAGGTACGGCTGATATCCCCACCATCGACAGCAAGGTGCGCGTGAAGATTGAGCCGGGCACACAGCCGGGTAAGGTGCTCCGCCTCCGTGGCAAGGGACTCCCCAGCGTCAATGGCTACGGCACGGGCGACCTGCTGGTGAACATCAGCGTATACATCCCCGAGACACTGAGCCGCGACGAGAAGGCCGCGATGGAGAAGTTCCAGAAGTCCGACAACTTCCGTCCCAACGAGAGCCTCAAGGACAAGATATTCCGCAAGTTCAAGAACTTGTTTGACTAAGAATCTCGTCACATAACATGGTTTGTCATTCTGAACGAAGCAAAGAGTCTCCAATACACACTCGACAGAGATTCTTCGCTATGTTCAGAATGACAATCTAATTTTCAGGCATACAAAGAATACACCGCCAATCGTCAAAAATTGCTATCAAGATGACCTACCAAGAAACCATCACCTACCTATATAACAGTGCCCCCCTGTTTCAAAACATCGGCCAAGGAGCCTACAAGGAGGGACTGAGCAATACGCATGCCCTCGACGAGCATTTCGACCACCCTCACCGCAAGTTCCGCACCATCCACGTGGCAGGCACCAACGGCAAGGGATCGTGCTCACACACCATGGCTGCCGTGTTGCAGGAGGCAGGCTACAAGGTAGGCCTCTACACCTCGCCCCACCTGGTGGACTTCCGTGAGCGCATCCGCGTCAACGGCATACCCGTCGGAGAGCAATTCGTGGTGGATTTCGTAGAGCAGCACCGCGCCTTCTTCGAGCCGCTACACCCCTCCTTCTTCGAACTCACCACAGCCATGGCCTTCCTCTATTTTGCCAAGCAAGAGGTCGATGTAGCCGTCATCGAGGTAGGCCTAGGCGGACGACTCGACTGTACCAATATCATCTCGCCCGACCTCACAGTCATCACCAACATCAGCTTTGACCACGTAGGATTCCTGGGCGACACACTGGCCAAGATTGCCCACGAGAAGGCAGGCATCATCAAGCCCAACACACCCATCATCATCGGCGAACACAACGAGGAGACACGCCCCATATTCGAAGCCAAAGCAGCCGAAAAGAATGCACCCATCACCTTCGCACAAGACACTCCGCTCTATAGCGAGAAGAAGAGCGGTGCCAACCATGACCACTACACAAACACTCCCTACGGAGAACTCCGTGCCGAACTGCGCGGCTACTGCCAGGAAAAGAATGTAAACACACTGCTCCACGCCATCGGCACACTGCAGCGCATAGGCTATATCATCAGCGAGAAAGCTGTACACGAAGGATTTGCCCACGTCTGCCGGCTCACCGGCCTCATGGGACGCTGGCAGCAATTGTACACCGCCCCTCGCCTTGTATGCGACACGGGGCACAACATCGGAGGATTCCAATACCTCGCACCCCAAATCACAGCACAAACCTGCCGACAGTTGCGCATCGTCTTCGGCATGGTGAACGACAAGGACATCAACGCCGTACTCGCCCTCCTGCCCAAACACGCCACCTATTACTTCACCCAAGCTAGCGTAGCCCGTGCACTCCCCGCACACGAGCTAAAAGCCCTGGCAGCCAAGCACGAACTAAATGGCACCACCTACCCTACCGTAGCCGAAGCCACAAAGGCGGCACTCGGCGAAGCCGACAAGGAAGACTTCATCTATGTAGGCGGCAGCAGCTTTGTGGTAGCCGATTTGCTCACCGATTGGGAGCAAATAAGCAAAAAGGGATGATATTTGCCATGTAGAGACAACACTTTTCGCTGTTTTACTTTGAAATCTAAAAGAATATGCTTTAATTTGCGTGTTAAATCCAAATTTAAAAGCATATACTATGTCAAACGTATGTAATCCCAACAACGTATCGGGCTTGAAACAGGCCGATTTCCAGAAAGACATTAACGGCAAGAAGACCGATTTGTTTATCCTCACCAATGCACTGGGTAACGAAGTAGCATTCACCAACTACGGAGGTGCACTGCTCACCATCATGATGCCCGACCGCAATGGCAAGCGCGCCAACGTAGTGCAGGGACACGACTCTATCGACAAGGTGATAGCCTCACCCGAGCCCTTCCTCAGCACACTCATCGGCCGCTACGGCAACCGCATCAAGCACGGTAAGTTCACCCTCGACGGTAAGGAGTACACACTCGCCGTGAATAACGGTCCCAACCACCTCCACGGTGGCCCCACTGGTTATCATGCCCGCGTATGGGACGCCGAAGTATTGGCGCCCAACAGTGTGAAGCTTCACTACATCTCACCCGATGGCGAAGAGGGATTCCCCGGCACACTCGACATCACCGTAGTATACACCTTGACCGACGATAACGAATTTATCATCGACTACAAGGCCACTACCGACAAGAAGACCATCGTAAACCTCACCCACCACGCCTTCTTCAGCCCCTCGGGCATCGAGAAGGACACCGCTTCGGTGGAAAACAATATCCTCACACTCAATGCCGACCACTACTGCCCCGTAGACGAGACATCAATCCCCTATGGCCGCATCGACCACGTAGAGGGCACTCCCATGGATTTCCGCGAGCCACACGTTGTGGGCGACCGTATCGATGCCGACCACGAGCAAACCAAGTTCGGCGTAGGCTACGACCACTGCTGGGTACTCAACAAGCGCGAGCCGGGCGAACTGAGCTTTGCTGCCAAGTGCGTCGAGCCCAATAGCGGCCGCGTTATCGAGTGCTACACCACTGAGCCGGGCGTACAGGTATACACCTCAAACTGGCACAGCGGCTTCGAGGGTGCTCACGGGGCTACCTTCCCCAAGCGCAGCGCCATCTGCTTCGAGGCACAGCACTTCCCCGACAGCCCCAACAAGGCTCACTTCCCCTCAGTGGTACTCAACCCTGGTGAGGTATACACACAGACTACCGTGTATAAGTTCGGAGTAGAAGAATAAGAAACTTATTTTACAAACCATTTAATACATTAAACACAATGAACAAAAAACAAACACCGAACTACACGTTCGCCCTCATCATTGTGATTGCAGTATGTTTCCTCATCGGATTCGTGACCACAATGAACAACTCAATGATTGAGTTCTGTAAAGAGGCCTTCAAGTTGAGCGATGCTCAGGGCCAGTTGGTAAACACTGCTTTCTATGGCGCCTATGCTCTGTCAATCCCCTTCGGATTCATGATGAGTAAGATTGGCTACAAGAAGACCCTTATCCTTGGTCTCGCCATTGTAGGTCTTGGCTTCATCATCAACTGGGCAGCCATTTCATCAAACCTCGGAGCTAGCACAGCTGTCATCTACACCTACTTCTTGGGTAGCATGTTCGTCGTTGCTCTTGGTATCGTGATGCTCCAGCTCGTAGCCAACCCCTATGTGATGGTGCTCGGTGCTCCTGAGAAGGGTGCTTTCCGTATGACCTTGTCACAGGCCCTCAACTCTGTAGCTACCACATTGGCTCCCATCTTCATCGGTTCTGTCATCATCGCAGGCCAGATTCCTACACCCGCAGCAGTACCCGCCCCCTACCTTGGTTTGGGTATCTTCACTTTGCTGCTTTGTGTAATCCTCGTATTCCTGAAGCTTCCCGAGATTAAGGAAGAGGAGCAGGCTGCAGAGGCTACTGGTGAGGTTAAAGAGTACAAGAGCAGCGTGTTCAAGTACCCCCACGTATGGTTGGGTGCACTCGCCATCTTCATGTACATGGGTCTTGAGATTGGTATCCCCTCAATGCTTCCCGCATACTTCAAGGCCGACCCCACTCTCCCCGGCAAGGCTACTGACTACCTCTGGATGTACTGGGGTGGCATGATGGTAGGTCGTTTCATCGGTGCAGCTGTGCTCAGCAAGTTCCAGCCTCGCGCCATCCTCACCTTCTGCTTGGCAGGTGGTGCTATCTGCGTAGGCGTTAGCTTCTTGCTCACCGGTATGGCTTCAGTATATTGCATGCTCGCAGCTGGTCTCTTCCACTCTGTAATGTGGCCCTTGGTATTCAACCTCGGTCTTCAGGAGCTCGGGCCTCACACCAAGTCAGCCTCTGGTATCATCAACCTCGGTGTAGTAGGTGCTGCCACCTTGACTCCTCTCATGGGTCTCGTAGTGGATAATCCTGCTCTCGGTGTAGGTTATGCTATCGCCATGATGTTCATCTACTACGTTTACGTTCTCTGGTTCTGCTGGAAGGGTTCAAAGGTAGGTTTGAAGTAATAAATAACACCAATTATATCCAATTATTAAAAGTATAAATACTATGGACAAAGAATTTGTAAAAAAACATTTTGCTGAGCGTTTCGGTTGCGAAGGTGTAGCTTACGCTTCTCCCGGTCGTATCAACCTCATTGGTGAGCACACCGACTACAACGGTGGTTTCGTATTCCCCGGTGCAGTAGACAAGGGTATGATCATGGTTATCAAGCCCAACGGTCTTGACAAGGTTCGTGCATTCGCTATCGACATCGACCCCAAGGACGAGGCTCCCTATGTAGAGTTCGGTCTCAACGAAGAGGATAAGCCCGCTGAGGCATGGGCATGCTACGTATTCGGTGTATGCCGCGAGATGCAGAAGCGCGGTGTTCCCGTGAAGGGCTTCGACACAGCATTTGCTGGCGACGTTCCCCTCGGCGCAGGTATGTCATCATCAGCTGCTCTTGAGAGCGTATTCGCATTCGCACTCAACGAGATCTATGGCGAAGGTAAGATCGACAAGTTCGAGCTCGCTCGCGTAGGTCAGGCTACTGAGCACAACTACACTGGTTGCAACTGCGGTATTATGGACCAGTTCGCTTCTGTATTCGGCAAGGCAGGTTGCCTCATGCGCCTCGACTGCCGCTCTATGGAGTTCGAGTACTTCCCCTTCGAGCCCAAAGGCTATCGTCTCGTGTTGGTAAACACCAACGTGAAGCACAAGCTCGGTGACGAGTACAACCAGCGTCGTCGCTCTTGCGAGCACGTAGTAGAGGTTCTCAAGCCCAACTATCCTGGCATCGAGACTCTCCGCGACGTTACATGGGAGATGCTCGAAGAGGCTAAGGCACTCGTTCCTGAGGTAGACTACCGTCGTGCCAAGTACGTTCTCGGTGAGAAGGACCGCGTACTCGCAGTATGCGATGCTCTCGAGAAGGGCGACTACGAGACCGTAGGTGCTAAGATGTACGAGACACACTGGGGCATGAGCAAGGACTACGAAGTAAGCTGCGTAGAGCTCGACTTCCTCGCTGAGCTCGCTAAGGAGTGTGGCGTTACCGGTTGTCGCGTGATGGGTGGTGGCTTCGGTGGTTGCACCATCAACCTCGTTAAGGACGAGTTGTATGCTTCATTCACAGAAGCTGCAAAGGAGAAGTTCACCGCTAAGTTCGGTCACGCTCCCCTCGTATACGATGTAGTTATCGGCGACGGCTCACGCAAGCTCGACTAATCAATTTCAAGCAGTGATTCATCACTGCACATAAAGAATAGACTGGCCAAAAGCCAGTCTATTCTTTTATATATAAACCAATAAATACTACTATTTTAACCTTTAACAAAAAGATTCCCATCACGGCCCTGCAATAAAAAAGGCTTTTTCAAAAACGGACAAAAGGAATTTTCCTGACGCAGCCCTGCGGAGCGAAGGGCACGTCCTATCACTGCGTCGGGTATGACACCAGCACTGCTGTATCATCACATCGTAAGGCAACCTTCAGATTCCATCAAAGGAAATACCCTACATGAACTTGCCAGGGCACTCTGCGGGATTCCTCTCTACGCTCGGGATGACACGAATAGGCGGATAACGATAACGAAGACAATTGGCAATAACAACGACAAAAACGCGCAGGTCAGATTCCCGCGATGCCTGAAAGCTCCCTCTTCGGGCCGATGCGGGATGAGCGTCGGTTAACTTTAAGTTTCCCTCCTTCGCACCTCGACATAATTAAAGCAAGATTGATTCTGTACTCGGTTTGGCGTCGGTTGCGCTTTTGTGAACCTTCAGGTTCACAAAAGCGTCTCGTCTGCGAGTTAATGGGGAAGGCACCCAAAAAGAAAGAGAGGAGTCATCCTGCTGGACAACTCCTCTCCTCGAAAACGGCGGCTACCTACTCTCCCACAAACGCAGTACCATCGGCGCGGTCGGGCTTAACTTCTCTGTTCGGAATGGGAAGAGGTGGAACCCCGACACTATAACCACCTGAATGCTATTATATAACATA
>JBGVOS010000163.1:0-6191 GCA_045126595.1 Bacteroidaceae bacterium
CACGTTCAACAATCTTAAAGGCGATGTCGCCTACGGGAGCCACATTGATGCTCACCGTATCGCGGTCAAACTTGAGGTCTTTAATCTTATCTTGCGGCATGCGGTCTTTCACAGCCGCAAGATGAGACAAGTCAGACAGCATGTCGTAGACACGCTGCTGACTATAGGGAATCGCCACTACTTGGCTTTCAAACTGATTCATGCTTGTTTATTGGTTCCAGTGTGAGGGGTCGCGACGCCAATCGTTGAGCAAAGGAAGTTCATCCTCTGTGATGTAGCCAGTCTCCAATGCCACTTCGAGTACAGCCTCGTAGTTGGTCAATGTGATGAGCTCTACATCGGCATCTGCAAAAGCCTTCTCTGCCACATCGAAGCCATAGGTATAAGATGCCACCATACCGATAACCTCACAACCATTGTTGCGGATAGCCTGTACAGCCTTGAGGCTGCTACCACCAGTAGAAATAAGATCCTCTACTACCACTACCTTCATGCCTGGACGAAGATCACCCTCGATGAGATTCTCCAAACCATGATCCTTGGGGGATGAACGAACATATACGAAGGGGAGGTTGAGCAGATCGGCAACAAGAGCACCCATTGCGATAGCACCTGTAGCAACACCCGCGATAGCATCTACCTGACCAAAGCGCTCCTGCACAACACGTGCAAACTCAATCTTGATGAAGTCGCGCAAACCAGGATAAGAGAGTGTCTTACGATTGTCGCAATAGAAGGGAGACTTCCAACCCGACGCCCATGTGAAAGGGTTAGATGGTTGCAACTTAATGGCTTTGATTTTCAGCAGTTTGTCTGCATAGATTTTTTCGAGAGTCTTCATACAACAAAATATTTTTATAAAAACATAGACAAAGATAGTATAATCTATGAAAACAATGTATATAATTTCCTTTTTTCTCTGGAAAAACAGTTTTTTTAGTCAGTATTTTATTTTCAAGACTGCACATCGCTCGCTTCCGATGGTTGTTTTTGGCGGATATGAGAATTTGTCGTATCTTTGTCGCAATAAAGAAACTAATAAAGACTAACACATATATGAGCGAAAGAAGAGTAAGAGTGCGCTTTGCGCCCAGCCCCACAGGTCCCTTGCATATTGGTGGTGTACGTACCGCCTTGTACAATTATCTGTTTGCCCGTCAGCATGGCGGCGATTTCATCTTCCGTATCGAGGACACCGATTCGAATCGTTTCGTGCCCGGTGCCGAGGAGTATATCATCGAGTCGTTCCAGTGGCTCGGCCTTGCCTTCGATGAGGGTGTAGGCGTGGGTGGCGACCATGGCCCCTACCGCCAATCGGAGCGTCGCGACATCTACAAGAAGTATGTGCAGCAGCTGCTCGATGCCGGCAAGGCATATATGGCTTTCGACACACCCGAGGAACTGGAGGCCAAGCGTGCTGAGATTGCCAACTTCCAGTACGATGCCACCACCCGCATGCAGATGCGCAACTCACTCGCACTTCCCAAGGAGGAGGTAGATGCTTTACTCGCCTCAGGCCATCAGTATGTGGTACGCTTCCTCATCGAGCCGGGTGTGGAGGTACATGTTAACGATATCATCCGCGGCAACGTAGTCATCAACTCATCGGTACTCGATGACAAGGTGCTTTACAAGAGTGCCGACGAACTGCCCACCTATCACCTCGCCAATATCGTGGACGACCACCTTATGGAGGTATCGCACGTAATCCGTGGCGAAGAGTGGTTGCCTTCAGCCCCGCTCCACGTATTGCTCTATCAAGCATTCGGATGGGAAGACACTATGCCCACTTTTGCCCACCTGCCCCTTTTGCTCAAGCCCGAGGGTAATGGTAAGCTGAGCAAGCGCGACGGCGACCGTTTGGGCTTCCCCGTGTTCCCCCTCGAGTGGCACGACCCCAAGACAGGGGACATCTCATCGGGATACCGCGAGAAGGATTATCTGCCCGAGGCAGTCATCAACTTCCTCGCTCTGCTGGGATGGAATCCCGGTAACGACCAGGAGAAGATGACATTGGAGGAGATGGTACAGCTCTTCGATCTGAGCCGCTGCTCAAAGGCTGGTGCCCGCTTCGACTACAAGAAACTCGTATGGTTCAACCACGAATATATCCTCTCTAAGGACGATGCCGATATTGCCCGCCTCTTTGAGCCTATGCTGCAGGAGCATGGCATTAGCGAAGAGATGGACCGCATTGTCAAGGTAGTATCACTCATGAAGGGTCGCGTGAACTTTGTACACGAGCTTTGGGATACCTGCTCTTATTTCTTCGTGGCTCCCGAGGCTTACGATGAGAAGTCACTCAAGAAGTGGTGGAAAGAGCCTGCTGTGGCATCGACCTATGTACGCGAATTGTGCGATTTCATCGAGCAAGCACCCGTGTTTGCCGGTGCCGACATCGAGCCGCTCATCATGGAATGGATAGCCTCGAAGGAGTGGCCCGTGGGCAAGGTAATGAATGCCTTCCGTGTGACCCTCGTAGGTGCAGCCGTAGGCCCTCACATCTTCGAGCTCACCGATTTCATCGGCAAGGAGGAGACCCTGCGCCGTGCCCGCCGCGCTCTCGAGGTATTGCCCCAAGCATAAGCATTGTATACGCATGAAAGATATTCTACGTAAAGCCATCCCTATATGTATCTATATATGTATAGGGATGTGCATTCCTCTGATACTCGGTAACACCAAGCTGGGCGACAAGGAACTGCCCGAGTCGAAGGTGGCCGCCTTGGCTGTGGTGCCTGCAGTGCCCGATGAGGTACACTTTGCCGACGAGGTGATCAAGCTCGACCGTGCCGACTTGCGTGAGCGCATGGACCGCGAGATTACAGCCTTCACCTACTCGCACCAGCTCACCCTGCTCATGATCAAACGGGCCAACCGCTACTTCCCCATCGTGGAGCCCATACTCAAGGAGTGTGGTGTACCCGACGACTTGAAGTATCTTATGGTCATAGAGAGCAACCTCAGCCCACTGGCAAGGTCAGCAGCTGGAGCTGCCGGTATGTGGCAGTTTATGCAAGAAACTGGGCGCAGGTATGGATTGGAGGTGAATGTCAACATTGACGAGCGTTACAATATCGAGAAGGCTACTCGTGCAGCTTGCGCCTATTTGAAAGAATCGTATGCCATGTATGGCGACTGGATGACAGTAGCTGCCAGCTACAATGCCGGGCAGAACGGCATATCGCGCCGTCTCGAACAGCAGGGCGTAGACAATGCCATGGACCTGTGGCTCGTGGAGGAGACCTCGCGTTACATGTTCCGTATCCTCACCGCCAAGATGGTATTGGAGAATCCCAAAGCCTACGGATTTATCCTCAAGCGGTCACAGCTATACCCCTACATCGCTCCAAAGGCCATTATCACCACTACCCAGCAGATTGATGACCTTGCCGCATTTGCCAAGGAGCATGGAGTGACTGTAGCACAGCTCAAGGAGGAGAACCCTTGGCTACGTCAGTATACGATGAACAACAAGTCGGGCCGCACCTATCACATACGCATTCCCGATATCAAAGCACTGCACTACGACCCCAATAAGATAAAAGCGCACAACCCGAACTGGACTATTGATTAGCTTATGGAAAATCTAGTACGATACGTATGGAAGCACCGTCTGTTTCCGCTCGCTCCGCAGCAAACAACCGATGGGCAACCTGTAGAGGTTATCCATCCTGGTATGGAGAACCGTAACGACGGACCAGACTTCTTCAATGCCAAAATCAAGATTGGTGGCACATTGTGGGTAGGCAATGTAGAAATTCATGGGAAAGCCTCTGACTGGATGCTCCACGGACATGACACCAACAAACGATACGATTCTGTAGTGCTTCATGTGGCCGGCACAGTGGATTGTAATATTGTGCGTACTGACGGCACCCCTATTCCACAACTTGAATTGCAGGTGCCCGAACATATCAGGAATAACTATGATGAACTACGAAAGACAGACCACTATCCTCCCTGTTATCGCGTAATACCCGAGTTAAGCAATTTGACAATACACAGTTATCTTTCGTCATTGCTGTATGAACGACTCGACTTGCGTGCTGCACAGATAACCCAACGCTACGAAGCACACGAGAAGAACTGGGATGATGCCCTATTCTCAACCCTTGCCCGTAACTTTGGGTTCGGTACTAATGGCGATGCTTTTGACGAGTGGGCCCGGAGAATGCCATTCCGTGCCGTAGATAAACATGCCGATAATCTGCAACAAGTGGAAGCGTTGTTCTTCGGCCAGGCAGGTTTGCTCGAAGAAGACTCCGTACCAACCTATTATCAAGAGGCATTGGCAAGCGATGAGTATTTCCAATCACTACGTCGCGAATATGCATTCCTTGCCCATAAGTTTGACCTCCGTCCAATGAACTATACCGCATGGCGATTGCTCGGCATGCGTCCGGCAAACTTCCCCCATGTACGGTTGGCCCAGTTGGCCATGCTCTACCATGAGCAACGCATCAGCGTATCACGCCTCATGAATGCTGCCGACCGCACAGCACTCACCCAACTGCTATGTGTAGGGACATCCGAATACTGGGACACGCATTATGTCTTTGCCTCTACCACCTCGACACCAACAAAGAAGCGTGTTACCGACAATGCCATCACACTGCTGCTTATCAACTCCGTGGCGCCATTCTATTACAGCTACGGCCGCCGCAAGGATAGCGAACAACATTGTGAACAGGCCGTTGCGCTACTTGAGCAATTGAAAGCTGAGAATAATTACATTATACGAGGATGGATGGATTGTGGCATATTGGTAAAGAATGCAGCCGATAGCCAATCCCTCATCCAATTGAAAAAGCAATACTGCGACCGTCGCGACTGCCTGCGTTGTCGCATTGGCTACGAATATCTGAAAAAGGAATACGGAAAAGAGAATAATTCACATCTATAAAACACGACATCTAATGAAAAAGACACTGCTACTTACCGCCCTCATCGGCTGTACTTGCTTGGTAAAAGCACAAGACACTTTCACCGAACTCCCTGACCACAGGACACCTGTCGCTGAGGAGTGGAAAGGAGTAAAGAACCTACGCGCTGCATGGGGAACGAGCGATGTGCGCTATGCTTGGCACTCGTTACCCGATACCAAAGTGCTAAAACGCGCCGAAACGCTGACCGCATGGCGCGGCGAACGTGTAAGCACCCAAGCCATCATCTACAGCAGCACAGCTACCGATAGTCTTGCACCGCTCACACTACAGCTCACACCATTCAAAAACGGCCGCCACACATTGCCTTCCGATGCAGTGAAAGCCTCGTTCGTACGTTACGTGAAGACCGATGCTTGGGCTACGCCCGAGGGACACGGTGCCGGTTGCGGTTATCGTACCAATCACACTCGGTATGACTCGACCATGATAGCCGATATTATAGACCCTCATGCCGGAGCCATCGCTATGGATGCCATGAGCACACGCTCCGTATGGGTGAACTGTCAAGTACCCACCGATGCCGTTCCAGGCATCTATAGCGGAACGCTCAACATCAAAGCCGGTAAGCGCACAGTAGCCAAACTGCCCCTGTCTGTAAAGGTAACAGACCGTACGTTACCAAAGCCTGCTGAGTGGCAATTTCACCTCGACTTGTGGCAGAACCCCTTTGCCGAAGCACGCTATTATAACACTACGCTATGGAGCGATGCTCACCTTGCCGCCATGCGCCCCTCAATGGAAATGCTTGCCGCTGCCGGACAAAAAGTCATTACTGCCAGCATTATGCACAAACCCTGGAACGGACAGACTGAGGACCATTTCGACTCGATGGTTACATGGGTAAAGAAACTCGACGGCACGTGGGAGTTTGGGTTCGATGTCTTCGACCGTTGGATTGAGTTTATGATGAGTTGTGGCATTGACAAGCAAATAAACTGTTTTTCCATGATACCCTGGGCTCTCAGCTTCCCCTACTACGATGTCGCTACCAACCGCATGCAGGTTCTCCGCGCAGCGCCTGGCGACGAAGCCTATGAAGAAATGTGGGTTGCAATGCTCAAGGCATTCTCAAAGCATCTGCGCGAAAAAGGATGGTTCTCTATCACCACCATCGCCATGGACGAACGTCCCATGCATGCCATGCAAAAGGCTATGGCTGTCATTCGCAAGGCCGACCCCGATTTTAAGGTGTCGCTTGCCGGTAACTGGCATCCCGAGATTGAGGCAGATCTCTACGACTAC
>JBGVOS010000164.1:0-2102 GCA_045126595.1 Bacteroidaceae bacterium
TTCCACATTTTAACCCAGTCGCAAAAAGCCGTACCGCCACCACCGTGAACAAGCACAACACCAGGAACTGGATTGTCCTTTGTTGCTGTGGCGGGGATACCCACATAAGCAAAGACTTGGGTTGGCGCGTCATTGTAAGCTACGCTCTGCAAAAAATAAGCCTCCACTCCTTGGTCCTGTCTATCGTATTGAGTTGCTCTCTCAAAAGTTGGGGTGTCCCAAAGCTGATTCGGAAATTGAACCTCATCAATACCAGAATAGTATTGCCTGTCATCAACGATATTTTCTTTTGGGGAAAAATCATATTCCGGCATTTCGTAAGGTCTGTCATTGTTTCCATTTGGGTTTGTATTATCACACGAAACACATAAACCGCAACTTAAAGTAACAATAAAAATTGCCAAGACTTTTTTAATCATACGGAACTCCTTTGACTTACAAGAAGTTAGCATCACCAATACGCTCAACAATCCGAAGAATACACTTTTCTTCATATTCATATAAGTTTAATCAATCATTTGGATCCGTTAAAACATTTGCAAAGATAATGTTTTTTTCGAACTCATGCCCCATGAGAGATTACCTTACTCTATTACACGCCTCACATATATCCAAAAGGCTGAACCAACAAACAGCGCACTCTACCTCGGGGCAGAACATTTCCGTCTGCGGAGTGTTATACCCCTACCATAAAACCAACCTGTTATGAGAGAGAGATGTGCATCAGTCGCGCAACGAGAATTGGCCTTCGGCCTCAGAGCTGAACAGTTATATCGACATCGTGCCCTACCAGCAGAAGGGCGACCCGTGCTATGGCGGCGACACGGGCGAAACGGAGTATGAGAACTACATGGCTGCGCAGGCACTGGAGATGACCCAGGTACACACGAAGTCGGGGAAGAGGCGGTAGTGTACCGCTACCCTACCGTCATAGGCAGCAAGGAGGGTGGCATCGAGCATGCCCTTAGAGGCGAGTGTGTAGGGGGCAATGTGGAAGGCGGCCTTGAAGTCGGCCATGCGGGTGTCGTCGAGGAGCTTGTATAGCGTCTCCTTGGCGCTCCAGTTGATGAGGTGGTACATCGGGCGATCCTGTTGCCCGTGAGTATCGATATAGGCAGCTTCGTCCGTGGAGGTGAAGCGGTGGGCGATGCGCTCTACGCGGTCGCTGATGCGCTCGATGTCGAGCCCTATGGGACCTGCGGTGCTGTAGGCCACGGCGGCATAGCCCTTGGTGTGGGAGATGCTGATGTAGATATTGTCATATCCTCTGTCATCCTGAGCAGGAGACTTTGCGAGATTCTTCGCTACGCTCAGAAACGAAGTTCGCTGGCCGAAGGGAAAAGCAATGACACGACTATTTCCATAACCACCACCATTCTTCAGATAGGGCCGCCCCGTAGGGTAATAGGCCACCTCGGCATCGGGGCCGAAGAGTTCCTTCACAAGCAGGCGCACGGCAATCCACTCGGCACGACGTGCCTCGTGGTGCTTCTCGGCGAGTTGGACGTCATATTTGGAGGTGGCGAGCAGGGCGTAGAGCGTGTCGGCCGACTCGGTGATGTGCCAGACGGCTATGCCACCGCCCTCGAAGGTGTGGCGGGCGTAGTTAGGCATCGGCGTCAACGGCTTTCGGGGTGGCGTGCACCACGACCTTGATCTTCACGATGCGGCGCTCGTCCATCTCCATGACCTCGAAGGTGAGGTGGTGGAAGTCGATGCTCTCGTGCAGCTCGGGGAAGTCGCCCTTGAGTTCGAGCAGGAGACCGGCAAGCGAGTCGGCATCGCCCTCGACCTCCTCGAAGAGCTCGTCGTCAAGGTCGAGCTCGCGTTGGAAGTCGGTGAGCATCGTCTTGGCCTCGAAGAGGTAGGTGTTATTGTTCAGTTTCACATAGGGGCGTTCCACCTCATCGTATTCATCGTTAATCTCGCCCACAATCTCCTCGATGACATCCTCGAGGGTGACGAGTCCGAGCGTGCCGCCAAACTCATCGACCACGATGGCGATGTGTACCTTGCTGGCCTGGAAGTCGCGCAGGAGGTCGTCAATCTGCTTGGTCTCGGGGACGAAGAAGGCGGGGCGGATGAGCGTCTGCCAACGGAAG
>JBGVOS010000165.1:0-2051 GCA_045126595.1 Bacteroidaceae bacterium
CCACCAAGGAGCGCGAGGTGGTCGTGGGTGTCTATCGCTTGACAATGAAGTCCAACTCCGACAACTTCCGCCAATCCTCTATTCAGGGTGTGATGAAGCGCATCAAGGCCAAGGGTGCTGAGGTCATCATCTATGAGCCCACCTTGGAGAATGGTGTAACTTTCTTCGGTAGTCGTGTGGTGAATAATCTTGATGAGTTCAAGCGTCAGGCGCAAGCCATCATTGCCAACCGTTACGATGCATGCTTGGACGATGTGCAAGGGAAGGTATACACTCGTGATATCTTCAGAAGAGATTAATAAAGGATACACGTATTTGTCATTCTGAGTGAAACGAAGAATCTCACGAGATTTTTCATTACGTTCAAAATGACAATGAAAAAGAAAAACTATGGTAACAAATAACATAAATCTCAACGAAAAGACCGTCTTGGTCACTGGTGCTGCAGGTTTCATCGGCGCCAATCTTGTGAAGCGACTACTCAACGAGTTTACAAGTATTAAGGTCATCGGTATTGACAATATTACCGATTATTATGATGTGCGCCTCAAGCATGAGCGCCTAGCAGAGCTTGCGACCTATGGTGACCGCTTCGTATTTATCCAAGACTCAATAGCCAACAAGCAGGCTATCGAATCCCTCTTCACCGAGTACAAGCCCCAAGTAGTAGTGAACCTTGCCGCACAGGCTGGTGTGCGTTACAGCATCACCAATCCTGATGCCTATATTGAGAGCAACCTGATAGGCTTCTACAACATCTTGGAGGCTTGCCGCCACCATGAGGTAGAACATTTGGTCTATGCCTCCTCGTCAAGTGTCTATGGCAGCAATAAGAAGGTACCTTATAGCACAGATGATAAGGTCGACAATCCTGTCAGCCTCTACGCCGCCACCAAGAAGAGCAACGAGCTGATGGCACACTCATACAGCAAGCTCTACAACATCCCCAGCACAGGTCTTCGCTTTTTCACCGTGTATGGTCCTTGCGGTCGTCCCGATATGGCCTACTTCGGTTTCACCAATAAACTGCTGAAGGGTGAGACAATACAGATCTTCAACTATGGAAATTGCAAGCGTGATTTCACTTACGTTGACGATATTGTTGAAGGTGTTGTACGTGTCATGCAGCATGCTCCCGAGAAGGAGAATGGCGAAGACGGATTGCCCATTCCTCCCTATAAGGTATATAATATTGGTAATAACCAACCTGAAAATCTGCTCGATTTCGTGCAGATACTACAAGAAGAACTTATAGCTGCTGGCGTGCTTCCTGCTGACTACGACTTCGAGGCTCACAAGGAACTGGTGCCCATGCAGCCTGGTGATGTTCCCGTTACTTATGCCGATACCTCTGCCTTAGAGGAGGACTTCGGCTTCAAACCTCATACATCACTGCGTGAAGGACTCCGCAGGTTTGCGGTATGGTATATGGAGTTTTACGGATAGTTTATCGATATAAATACCTATTTGCATAATAAAGTATATTTTATAGTATGCTCAATAAAATAAAGAGTGTAAGAAACAATAGGGATGGTAAGATTTTAGTTCAAAATTTTGCATATCTATCATTATTGCAAATAGCGGGTTATGTATTCCCTTTAATCACTATGCCTTATTTGGCACGTGTGATTGGTGTCGATGGTTTTGGTAAAATTGCTTTTGCTTCGGCAGTTATGGTTTGGGTACAAACTATAGCTGATTGGGGGTTTAATTTTACTGCTACTCGTGATGTCGCACAGAATAGAGAGAATCCCCAAAAGGTATCAGAAATCTTTTCCAATGTTTTATGGGCAAGATGTGTTTTGATGTTTCTCTCTTTTCTGTTTTTAGTACTATTGGTAATCGTGTTCCCGAAGTTCAGAGACAACATTGATATTTTGTTGGTTTCTTTTTTAATGGTTCCCGGACATATTCTTTTTCCTGATTGGTTTTTTCAAGCAATGGAGAGAATGAAATATATAACCATATTGAATGTTATCTCAAAGTTGCTCTTTACTATAGCGGTCTTTATTTTTATTAAAGATAAAGGTGATTATATATTACAACCTTTA
>JBGVOS010000166.1:0-23909 GCA_045126595.1 Bacteroidaceae bacterium
CCCGACTCCACCTTGTTCACATTCTGTCCACCGGCACCCGATGAGCGGAAGGTATCCCACTTGATCTCGCCCTCATTGATCTCCACCTCAAAAGCTTCGGCCTGAGGGAGGCAGGCTACGGTAGCAGCCGAGGTGTGCACACGACCTTGAGTCTCGGTAGCAGGCACGCGCTGCACGCGGTGCACACCCGACTCATACTTGAGTGTGCCATACACCTTCTCACCGCTGACACTGAAGATGATTTCCTTGTATCCACCCGCAGTACCTTCGTTGAAGCTCGACACCTCCACGCGCCAACCCTTCTGCTCGCAGTACTTCATGTACATCTTGAAGAGGTCGCCGGCAAAGAGCGCCGCCTCGTCGCCACCCGTACCGCCACGTATCTCCATGATGACGTTCTTGTCGTCCTCGGGGTCGGCAGGCACGAGCAGCAGCTTGATCTCCTCCTCGAGAGCGGGAAGCAGTGTCTCGCACTGGTCAATCTCCTCGCGGGCCATCTCGCGCATGTCGGCATCACTTTCGGTAGCAAAAAGCTCCTTGGCCTCGTCGAGCTGACGGGTGAGCTGTATGTAGCGGGCACGCGCCTCCATGAGTGCGCCCAGCTCCTTGTATTCCTTGTTAAGCTTCACGAATCGGCGCATGTCGGCAATCACCGCAGGGTCGGTAATGAGGAGTTCTATCTCCTCATACTTGCCCACGAGTCCGTCGAGTCGCGCCATCAGACTGTTTTCTGCCATATAATATATAAGGTATGTGAAATAGGTTACAAAATTAGTGCATGCCGAGCGAAAAAACAAGTTTACTTGCATTTTTCCGAACTATATCTAAATTCAAGCAGATAAACCAGTAGATTAGATACTCCTCAACCACACAAGCAATTGTTTCAACTCGATTTAAACAATCAACAGAAACTTTCCAATTTACCGAGTTATCTTTCAACATATTGTCAACATATTGTCAACATATCACAGCAAACACAACTACAATTAATTAATAGTTACATGAAGATAAAACATTGATACAAAAGCAAAGAGAATCAGTATAACCTGCAACATTCCAATAAAAGGTTTCCTCTAAACTATGAAATTTAATCACACACCGAAAAACCATAAACAAAACTTGCTTTTTCGCCCATCATTCACTAAATTTGTCATTTATTTATAAGAGCAAATGAGCGAATCAAAGAAGAAACTATTAGGTATGGACCTTGCAGAAATGCAAGCTGTAGCGAAGGAGATGGGAATGCCAAACTTTGCGGCACGCCAGATAATGGAGTGGATATACGTGAAGCGAGCACGCTCAATAGATGATATGACCAACCTCTCGCTCAAACATCGGGAAGCGCTGAGTCAACGGTACGAAGTAGGCATCAACGATCCCATAGAAGGTATATATTCGGTGGATGGCACCATCAAATATCTCTTCAAAATACGCGAAGGACAGTTCGTAGAAGCGGTATATATTCCCGATGACGACCGCGCCACACTGTGTGTATCGTCACAAGTGGGCTGCAAGATGCACTGTGCCTTCTGCATGACAGGCCGCCAAGGCTTCAGCGCTCACCTCACGGCGGGAGAAATACTCAACCAGTTCTACGCCATCCCTGAGAGCGCATCGCTCACCAATGTGGTGATGATGGGCATGGGCGAGCCGCTCGACAACACCGATGAGGTATTGAAGGCGCTACGCCTCATCACCGACACCAAGTTGTTGGCATGGAGCCCCCGACGCATCACTCTCTCCACAGTGGGGGTGAAGGGCAATCTCAAACGCTTCCTAGATGAAAGTGAATGTCACCTGGCCATCAGCCTACATGCTCCTACCCCACAGCTTCGTTCCGAGCTGATGCCGGCCGAGCGCATTTATTCCATTACCGAGATGGTGGAGATGCTGCATCAGTATGACTTCGCAGGGCAGCGCCGCCTATCGTTCGAATACATCCTTTTCGATGGGGTAAACGACACGTTGGCTGATGCCCGAAAACTCGTCCGCCTGCTCGACGGATTGCAGTGTCGCATCAACCTCATTCGTTTCCATGCCATCCCTGACTCAGAACTCGACGGTGTGCCGATGGAGCGTATGATAGCCTTCCGCGACTACCTGACACGCCACGGTTTGTTCACCACAATACGTGCATCGCGAGGCGAAGACATTTACGCAGCATGCGGTATGCTATCAACTAAAAAACTTAAAAACTCATAAACTACCAACCATAATGAAAAAGATTTTCACTTATATGACTGCCAGCTTCATGGCACTATGTATTACTAATTGTAGCGACAGTAATAGTAAAAAAGAAATTTCCCAAGAGGCGACCAAGAAGGAAAGCGTGAAGAAGGAACAGTCCAAGAAAACCGCCCAACAGAAGAAAAACAAGAAAAGTCTCATGATGCCCAACGCCAGTGGACTGCCCTACGAGATGCTCGTAGTGATGGATGATGAGCAATGGGAACGTCCCTTGGGCCGAGCTGTATTCAATGTGCTCGACAGTGATGTACCAGGTCTACCCCAACCAGAACGTTCATTCCGCATCACTCGCGTAGAACCCAGCGGCATGAAAAGCAACATGTTCCGTATCATGCGCAATATCATCAAGGTAGATATTCAGAAAGACCGGTATACACAACCCAAACTCAAGTTTTCCCGCGATGTATATTCCTATCCCCAGATGGTGATGACTCTACAAGCACCCGATGAGGCGAGCCTAGCACAATTCGTAGAGAAGAATTCACAATCTATTATCGATTTCTTTACTAAAGCAGAAATGAACCGCGAGATAAACAACCTGCGCGAAAAGCACAATCCCGAGGTATCACGCCTCGCAGGAGAGATACTCGATGTAGACGTATGGGTACCCTGGGAAATAAGCAAGTATAAAAAGGGAAAGGACTTTCTATGGGCATCAACCAACACGGGCAAAAAGGATATGAGCATCGTACTCTATTCGTACCCTTACACTGACAAGAACACTTTTACCCTCGAGTATTTTCTAAACAAGCGCGACTCGGTAATGAAAGCCAACATTCCTGGAGGTCCCGAAGGAAGTTACATGACGACCAACCACGACTATGTATACGTAGAGGATGCTACCGTGCATGGCAAGTATGCCCAAGTGGCACGCGGTCTGTGGCACGTAAAGGGTGACCGCATGGGAGGGCCTTTCGTCTCGCACTCTCGCGTAGATGAGCTAAACGGACGTGTCATCGTAGCCGAAGCTTTCGTTTATGCCCCCGAGTCACTGAAGCGCGACCTAATACGTCGCATGGAGGCTGCACTCTACACCTTGCAATTGCCACAACAAAAGGAGGTAAACAACCTCTCATACAGTCTTGACGAAATTGTCATAGAACCCGATCTTAAATAACCAACCAGCCAAACTGGCTAATATAATACTAAAATCATACATTATGGAACAAAACAAGATAAAAATCGGCATCACACAGGGCGATGTCAACGGCATAGGCTACGAGGTAATCCTTAAAGCTTTCGAGGCCCCTACAATATTCGAACTATGCACCCCTATCGTATATGGTTCGCCCAAGATAATGACTTATCACCGCAAAGCACTTGAATTGGAAACTTCATTCACCATCATCAACTCGGCTGCCGAAGCAGTACATGGGCGTCTTAACGTAGTCAACTGTAACGATGATGAAGTAAAGGTTGAATTGGGAAAACCCTCTCGAGAATCGGGTAAGGCAGCCTTCGAAGCACTGGAGCGTGCGATGGCCGAATACAAAGAAGGGATGTTCGACGTACTTGTCACTGCCCCCATCCACAAACAGATGATACAGTCGGAAACCTTTACCTTTCCTGGACACACCGAATATATAGAGCAGAACGTAGGCGAGGGGGCCAAGGCACTAATGATTCTCGCAAATGAGACTCTACGCGTGGCACTCGTCACTGGACACGTACCTGTAACCAAGATCACCTCTACGTTCACACAGGAACTCATACAGGAAAAGCTCTCTATCTTCAACACTTCACTCAAGCAAGACTTTGGCATCGGCGCACCTCGCATTGCTGTGCTCGCCCTCAACCCACATGCCGGCGATGGGGGCGTCATTGGCACCGAGGAAGAAACCATCATTACCCCCGCAATCAAAGCCATGCGTGAGCAAGGTATACTTTGCTATGGTCCCTTCCCTGCTGACGGATTCATGGGTAGTGGTTCCTTCAATCACTTTGATGGCGTGCTTGCCATGTATCATGACCAGGGTCTCATTCCCTTCAAGGTATTAGCCATGGAGAATGGTGTGAACTTTACCGCAGGCCTCCCCATAGTGCGCACTTCACCCGATCATGGTACCGCATTTGATATTGCAGGCAAAAATCAAGCCTCGCCCGACTCGTTCCGCCAGGCACTCTATATGGCCATCGACATCCATCGTAATCGCAAAAGTGATGCCGAAGCACACCGCAATCCGCTGCGCAAGCTCTACTTTGAGAAGCGCGATGATAGCGACAAACTTAAACTGGATTAAAATAGGAGTTATGCTCTACGCTATTCTCGCAGCTGGCGAAGGTTCCCGTTTAGCCCAAGAGGGATGCGAGGTTCCCAAACCCTTAGTGCGCATACAGGGTGAGACGCTCATCGGGCGTCTCATCCGCGTATTCATCGCCAACGGAGCTACCCGCATCGTTGTCATCACCAACGAACAACACACCGCCACCGCAGACTACCTGCGTGGCCTTACACTGCCCGTACCTCTCGATATCGTAGTGCAATCGACCCCCAGCTCCATGCATAGCCTCTACGCTATCCGCGACTATCTTGCCACCGAAGAGCACTTCTGCCTTACTACTGTCGACACGATTTTTTCCGAAAGCGAATTCACTCGCTATATCAACACTTTCAGGAACAGTAACCTCGATGGGCTCATGGCTGTAACCACTTATGTCGACGACGAGAAACCACTCTACGTACAGACTACCGATGAGCTCACTATCACCAACTTCTGTGACATTCGCGAGGAACGTTGCCACCACGTATCAGGTGGTATATACTGCCTCACACGGAAGTCACTCATCACGCTGTCGCACTGCATTAAACAAGGGCAGGCACGCATGCGTAATTTCCAACGTCAACTCGTGACCGATGGCTTCCACTTACGTGCCTACCCTTTCAACAAAATCATTGATGTAGATCACTGCTCCGACATACCTAAAGCAGAAGTATTAATAAAATCATTCTAAACTTATTCTATCGATTATTCCTCAAAACAGGAATATTTACCATCTGACCTATCGCGACATTATTGAAGTCTTCCATTCGATTATACTTAACAATATATGGCCATAAGCGTTTGTCGCCATAGTACATATTGGCCAATTGAATAATAGTTTCGCCACGCTTCAACTCATGAACCACGAATGTACCATTCATCGTATAATCTGTGGTGTCGGCCGGAGTGATGTCCTTTATGGCCTTAGCCTTCAATGATTCGGTAAGCGTCACTGCACAGAAGTTGTCCTCAGCAACCGGTGTCTTAGGTTCTTCGACCTTAGGATTTGCATTCTCTACGGCAACAGGGATCGATGCCTCCTGCACTGTGTCACCGGTTTGTTGGTCTGCTTGCGTGACACTGTCGGACTGACCTTCCGATGCAGTAGGAGTTTCCTCCTTTTCTATTGGAAGCTGTCGCTCCGCTTTTAGTTCATCGCCCCACTCCGTTCCAAGTTCCTCTTCCAAATTAGACTTAACTACAATATCTTTATACTCCTCAGAATCTTCTTCATATAATATCTCATCAGATTTGGGCATAAAAATAATCCATCCAAAAAGGATAGCAAGTATAGCGACAAAGGCAAATAGAGTCAGCCTGCATCCGCGACCTCTGCGCTTCTTGAGAACTTGCACGGAGACATCCTCTTTCATCACTTCATCTTGTATTGTTGTTTCTGAAATTTCTTCAATAGTCTCAATTGTTTCTCCAGCAGCTGTTTCGGCTGTCTCTTCAGCAACAACTTCAATTTGTGTTTCAGCAACAGCCTCTAAGAGTTCTTCCGCACGGGTCTCTTCAGGCGTTTTCTCGACCGAAATTTCAACAATCTCTTCCTCCGTTGTTTCATTGCTTTCATTTTCATCAGCAAGTACCTCAGATGTTACTACCTCCTCTTCTGCAGGATAACCATCATTAAGCTCTGTAGGCTCAAAATGGGCGAAAGGACGGTTCACGAGTTCCTTCATTGCACTATCAGGGGTAAAGGTCACTTTGCGGTATCCCTTAATGGTAATGCGATCACCCGTGTTCACATCCACACTGTCGCGGTCACTCATCTCTTGCACCTTGAAAGTTCCCAATCCCTTGACCTTCACCATACCATCCTCCTGCAAGCCTTTTTCTATGGTTTCTATGAAAACATGCATGAAGTTGTCGGCTGCCTCACGGGTAAGGCCATTCCTTACCGCCAGCTCTTCGGCTATATTGCTCAGTGAAATCTTTCCCATACGTATGTCGGATTATTCGGCATTAAATTTCTCTTTCAGCACATTGCTCTGCTTGAAGGAGAGCAGCAACTTTGGGGGAATGAGGTATCGCTTCCCTGTTGTAGGATTCACCGAGACGCGCTCCATCTTTTTCTTTACCTCGAAGTTTCCGAACGATGAGATGCTCACCACATCATCCTGTTGGAAATGCTCTTCAAGTATTCTGAGCGTGTCGTTCACCAGCTTGGTGGTAGCACCGACCGACTGATTGGTCTGACGGGACAGCTCAGTGATAAAATCCTTGTTGTTCATGCTTATTTCACTTTTCCATATAAATCGAATTCGTCTGCCGCGGTAATCTCCACCATGTAGTACCGCCCTATCTCCACGTCGTTCTCCTCCTTGAGCAGCAGTACCTCGGGGTCTACCTCAGGCGAGTCGTACTGAGTGCGACCCACGTAGTAGTTGCCCTCCTCACGGTCGATGACCACCTGCTTCGTCTGTCCTATGCTTGCAGCACTCACCTCCTCGGCAATACGCTGCTGTATGCGCATCAGACGATCGAGACGGTTTTGCTTCACCTCATCTTCAATGTCATCTTCGTAATGCTCGGCAGCATAGGTACCTTCCTCTTCAGAATAGGCAAAGGCGCCCATGCGCTCGAAGCGCATCTCCTTGACAAACTGCACCAGCTCCTCGAACTCCTCGTCGGTCTCACCGGGGAAGCCCACCATCAGCGTGGTACGCAAATAGATGCCCGGCACCTCCTGGCGGATGGCACGCAACAGAGCAATAGTCTCCTCCTTATTGATATTGCGGCGCATGCGCTTCAGTACATCGGTGCTCACATGCTGTAGGGCGATATCAAGGTATTTGCACACGTTGTCTCGCTCACGCATCACACGCAGCAAGTCCATGGGGAAGTGTGTGGGGTAGCCATAGTGCAGGCGTATCCACTTCACACCCTCCACGTCGGAGATGCGCTCCACGAGTTCGGCTATGCTCTGCTTCTTGTAGAGGTCCACGCCATAGTATGTGAGGTCCTGGGCGATGAGCTGTATCTCCGTCACGCCCTGGCCCACGAGCAGCCGCACCTCCTTGACAATCTCCTCCATCGGACGGCTCACATGGTGGCCTGTAATGATGGGGATGGCACAGTAGGCACACGTGCGGTCACACCCCTCGGAAATCTTCACGTAGGCATAGTGCTGCGGAGTGGTCTGAACCCTATCCAATTGAGAAGCGAGAGTTGAACATTGAGAATTATCTTCATCCAAATTCTCTTTCAAGTCCTTCACTAAATTGGCCCAGTCAAACTTGCCGTAATATTTGTCTACCTGCGGTATCTCTTCGCCCAGTTCGGCCATGTAACGTTCTGAGAGGCATCCCATCACGAATACTTTGCGTACGCGGCGCTTGCGTTTCAAGTCACACACCTCGAGAATCATGTTGATAGATTCCTCTTTGGCGTCGCCGATAAATCCGCACGTATTGATGACTACTATCTCGCCATTCACCTTGTCGGGGTTATGGCGCAGGGTATAGCCGCTCTCTTCCAAGAGCTTCATCAGTTTCTCCGAATCGACCAGATTCTTTGAGCAGCCGAGTGTGATAACGTCTATTTGATTCTTGATCATGTTTATATAGTCTGTTGTCCCCAATTTAGAACAACGAATCCACAAACTCAGTCTTATTGAACGGCTGCAGGTCGTCGATACCCTCGCCCAGTCCTACGTAGCGCACGGGAATCTTGAACTGGTCTGACACGCCTATCACCACACCGCCCTTGGCTGTGCCGTCGAGCTTGGTGATGGCGAGTGCCGTTACCTCGGTAGCCAAGGTAAACTGACGGGCTTGCTCGAAGGCGTTCTGACCGGTAGAGCCGTCGAGCACCAAGAGCACTTCGTTGGGCGCATAGTCTACCACCTTCTTCATCACGTTCTTTATCTTGGTGAGCTCGTTCATGAGGCCCACCTTATTGTGCAGGCGGCCTGCAGTGTCGATGATGACCACATCGGCATCGTTGGCTACGGCCGACTTCAGTGTATCGAACGCTACCGATGCAGGATCGGCACCCATTTTCTGCTTGATGACGGGCACATCGGCACGATGCCCCCACTCCACCAACTGCTCTACGGCAGCCGCACGGAATGTGTCGGCAGCACCGAGGTATACCTTCAATCCCGCCTTCTTGAACTGGTGTGCCAGCTTGCCGATGGTCGTGGTTTTGCCTACACCATTCACACCCACCACCATGATTACGTAAGGGCGCTTGGCATCGTCAGGAATGGCAAAGCCTTCGGTATTGGTCGCCTCGTTCTCGGTGAGCAACGAGGCTATCTCCTCTTTCAATATCGCGTTGAGTTCGTTAGTGGTCACATACTTGTCACGTGCCACACGCTCTTCGATGCGCTTGATAATCTTCAGCGTAGTTTCAATACCCACATCTGAGGTAATCAGTGCCTCCTCCAAGTTGTCGAGCACCTCATCATCTACCTTCGACTTACCCGCTATTGCTCGGGTAATCTTACCCAACACACTCTCCTTGGATTTCGACAATCCCTTGTCGAGCACCTCTTTCTTGTCCTTTGAGAAAAATGAAAAGAATCCCATATAATAAGTGTATAGTATTTCAAATATCTTGCAAAATTAGTGCAAGCCGAACGAAATGCAAAATTTATTTAAGCATTTCTGAGGCGCAGCCTAATTTCTGCTTGCAAAACGAGCTAAAGGTAGTGCAAACCGAAAGGAGAACAAAATAAAAAACATTTTTACCACATAGTATCCAATGGATGCTATTCTCCATATTTTACACATTGGTTACAATATAGCACCATCTCTTACGTTTAGAATAACATGAAAAATATATTGAAGAAATGGAGCATAATACTCTTTTCCGTTACAGCAATAGGGATATTGAGTTGTACCGACAAGCAAGACTTCTCTACAAATTTAAGCCATCGGTTGGCTTTCTCGACGGATACAGTGGCGTTCGATACGCTGTTCACAGATGTCAGTTCGGCCACACATACATTCCTTATATATAATAGGAATAAAGCTGCACTACGTATCGCCCATGCAACACTTGCCGGAGGCACTGCTTCGCCCTATCGGGTAAACATAGATGGTTGGGCCAGCACAACATTCAATGACCTTGCTATCCGGGGAGGCGACAGCATGTATGTGTTCGTGGAGGTGACCATTGGCCCTCGAGGACAAGATGCCCCTTTCGAAGTGAAAGACTCGCTACAATTCATACTTGAAAGCGGAGTAATGCAACAAGTAGTCTTCACCGCTGGCGGGCAAGATGCCACGGTACTACGCGGTAGGACAATTGATAGTGACACACAGTTCACAGCCTCACGTCCCTATCTCATATATGACAGTCTTGTCGTAGCAAAGGGGAAAAACCTCCACATGGAGCCAGGAACGCGCCTATACTTTGCCGACAAGGCGGAAATGTTAGTATATGGCAGTGTTGTAGCAGTAGGTACAGCAGACAGCCTCATCACATTCCGTGGAGCACGCACCGACCACATGTTTGACTACCTCCCCTATGACCGTCTCTCGTCACAGTGGGGTGGCATCACACTGTATGAGGAAAGCCACGACAACATATTCATGTATTGTGACATCCATAGCGGGACCTATGGACTACGCGCCAAAAGCACCGACTTAGAGAAACAAAAACTAACGATGCAGAACTGCCAGATACACAACGTGGACGAAGACGCCCTACAGCTCACTCTATGCCGAGCCTCGTTTACCAACAGCCTCTTCACAAATACAGGAGGGCACTGCGTAAACATCCTGGGCGGAGAGATGAATTTTCTGCACTGCACAATAGCCAATTTCTTCCCTTGGAAGAGTGAACGCGGCGTAGCAGTAAGTATTACCAATTATGTAGAGGAAGAAAGCGCCATATATCCCCTGCTCGGCGTGAACTTCATCAACAGCATCATCACCGGTTCAAAAAACGACGAACTGATGAACACCGTCATAGCAAAGACCGATACAGCCGATTACAGCGAATATGCATTATACAGTTTTACACACTCGCTCATCAATTCATGGAGCACAGCTCACGAGCCCGACTCGCTACACTTCTCGCATATCGTATGGGAACACAAAGACAGCACAACCTACAGCAGTAGTAACTTCCACAATATAGACCACAGCAACTTCATCTACGACTTCCATCTCGACTCGCTTTCCGTAGCACGTGGTATTGGGACAGATGAGCATATCGACCTACTACCCTACGATAAAGATGAGCAACCACGAACATCTAGCAACGTGGATGCTGGATGCTACCAATATATCGAATATGCAAAGAAGGAGGAATAAATCACTGCTTACAGTTCTGCTGCTTACCCTCACTATTTGTGCTCAAGAGCGCATACGCTTCATGAGCTACAATGTAGAAAATCTCTTCGACTGCGTAGACGATTCGCTGACTAACGACAATGATTTTCTTCCAGAAGCCACGCGTCACTGGACTTTTTCCCGTTACTGGGACAAACTGCATGCTATCGGCCGTACTATTGCCTCTGTAGGCGAGGACCGCGCACCTGACTTCGTAGCGCTGTGTGAAGTGGAAAATGACAGTGTAATGCACGACCTCACATGCCGTTCACCGCTGCGTACAACAAAGTATAAATACCTAATCACTTCGTCAAGAGATCCACGTGGCATTGACGTAGCACTGATGTACAAGCCCACCACCTTCTGTCCTTTTGCGCACCAAGCACTGCGGATATCCCCGAAGAACATTCCAGAAGAACAGCATATACGCGACGTACTCCTCGTAAGCGGAGAACTATACACCGGCGACACGCTTGACCTCTTCGTGTGTCATTTGCCTAGCCGCCTCAACGGAAAACATTCAACACGGCTGCGCCACAGCATAGTACAACAGTTGTGCTTAATTATCGACTCTATACAGCATGAACGCACCTTGCCACGCATCATCGTGATGGGCGACTTCAATGACACCCCATACAGCCACACACTACGTTCCCTCACCGAACGCCAAAATCTCATTTGCATCACCGACACACTCCACGGCAGTTACCGATACAAAGGCAAGTGGGAACAGATAGACCACATTTACTTATCGCACTCACTACTCCACCCCACCGATACTTCGGCACTACAACTAGCTCCACGCGGAGCATGGAATCTCAATGCAAAATTTCTCACTGAACCCGAGCCAATCTATGGAGGCCATCGGCCACACCGCACTTATAACGGAATGCGCTATAAGGGGGGCACGAGCGACCATCTTCCTGTATGCTTTGACTTATGGTTTCGGTGATAACAATAAAATCTCACATTTATTTGTTAGAATAAAAAATAACTTTCATCTTTGCAACGTCATTTATTAAACATATAAAGCATACCATGACTTACCTTTATCTGCTCCTGGGCATCTCGTTTGCCATCTCAGCGTTAGGCTGGGTGTATTTCATCTATTTCTTCAGTATCGGTTACGGCTTTGCCATCTCGGCACTATCAGTGGCAGCGGCCGTCATGTTCCGCGATGTCATCACGTGGCCGGCACTGCTATTGTGTGCGGTGCTGTTCGTCTATGGCATAAGGTTGGGACTCTTCTTGCTATTGAGAGAGAAGCGCTCGGCATCGTATAAGAAGATTCTCTACCAGCCGGAGAACACGACGAAGAAGCCCGCATTCGTGATGTGGATGATATGGATAGCCTGTGCACTACTCTATGTGGGCCAGATAAGCCCCGTGACCTTCCATCTCTACAATTTGCGCGAGGGATCTGCCGTGAGCGAAGGATGGATGTGGGTCGGCGCCATCGTGGCAACCATCGGCGTGGTGATTGAAATGGTAGCCGATGCGCAGAAGAGTGCGGCCAAGAAGGTGAATGCCCGCCGCTATGTAGATACAGGGCTATACCGCATCGTGCGCTGCCCCAACTACTTCGGTGAAGTGCTGATGTGGACTGGCAGTTTCATCATCTGCTTCGGCTCATGCTGCACTGTAGGGCAGTGGGTGATAGCCGCATTAGGTTACCTTGGCATCGTGTATGTGATGTTCAGCGGTGCACGTCGCCTCGAACTGCGTCAGGCAGAGGTATATGGCAGCGACCCCGAGTTTCAGGCATACATCAAAAAGACGCCCCTCATCATCCCCTTCATACCTATATACAGTGTGGCCAAGTATGGTTGGCTGAAAGGGTAAACATCATAGCAGTACAAGTAATCTGCGAGGTCTTTAAGAAGTATGTTTGAGGGCCCTGCAGATTTGTTATTCGACAGTGGATTATCATACGCGACCTTATGCATAAGTATGTTGTAATCGGTAATTTATACACTACTTTCAATGAGGAAAGATAGGATATAGGACCCACTTTTATGATGGTCGCCATTTAGACTGGTGCATCCTTTGTTTACAAAACATGGAAACTTGATAAAAAATACGGCACAAAGTTTCCTCTTTGTAAGAATAAGTAGTATTTTTGCATGATTAAAGAGATGTTGACATGGCAGACACAATAAAGCACGACGGTATAGTGGACGCGATCGAAGGGGATTGCATCCATGTACGCATCCTGCAGGCTTCGGCTTGTGCGGCATGCGGTGCCAAGAGTTTGTGCTCGGCTGCCGAGAGCAAGGAGAAGATTGTCGATGTGTATGGTGCCGACACCAAAGCCTACCAAGTGGGACAGCGAGTAATGGTCGAGGGAGCAGCCGCAATGGGAATGAAGGCCGTTCACCTCGCTTTTCTTTTCCCCCTACTGCTACTGGTGGCTGCCGTGGCCGTGTCCATGGGGCTCACCAAGGGTAATGAGGCTGTAGGAGCCGTGGCGGCACTGCTGACCCTCGTGGCCTATTTCGCAGTGCTCTTTGCCTGTAAGAAGCGATTGATGAACAAATTTACATTTACGATAAGAAGGATTGAAGGTTGAATGACAGCTTTGCTGTAACGAAAACGAAGACGAAAACACTACACACTAAAACAAATAACAAAACTAAATCATAAAATCTACTTATGAATACAATTTTAATTGCAGTGATTGCTTTGGGACTGACAGCGTTGGTTTTGGCCAGTGTACTGTTTGTCGTATCTAAGAAATTTGCTGTAGAGGAAGATCCCCGTGTGGGGCAAGTGGCCGAGGTGTTGCCGCAGGCCAACTGTGGCGGTTGCGGATACCCCGGTTGTGCGGGCTTTGCTGATGCCTGCGTCAAGGCGGGTTCGCTCGACGGACTGATGTGTCCCGTAGGCGGGCAGGCGGTGATGACTCAGGTGGCCGACATCCTTGGTCTCAGTGCCGGCGCTGCCGAGCCTAAGGTGGCCGTAGTACGTTGTAACGGTACATGCGAGCATCGTCCACACACCGTAGTGTACGATGGTGCCGTATCGTGCAAGATCGCCCATACCACCGCTTGTGGCGAGACGGGCTGTGCCTATGGCTGTCTGGGCTGTGGCGACTGCGTGAAGGCGTGTCAGTTTGACGCCATCCACATGAACCCCGAAACAGGACTCCCCGAGGTGGATGCCCAGAAGTGTACGGCCTGCGGTGCCTGCGTGAAGGCATGTCCGCGCATGATCATCGAGCTCCGCAACAAGGGACGCAATGGTCGTCGCATGGTAGTGCTCTGCGTGAACAAGGACAAGGGTGCCCTCACTCGCAAGGCCTGTGAGGTAGGCTGTATCGGTTGCGGCAAGTGCCAGAAGGTGTGTCCCTTCGAGGCTATCACCATTGCTAACAACCTTGCTTACATCGACTACGAGAAGTGCAAACTGTGCCGTAAGTGCGAGGACGAGTGTCCGCAACACTCTATCGTGGCGGTGAACTTCCCTGCTCGCAAGCCGAAACCCATAGAGAATTCTGAATCGTAAATTCTGAATTCTGAATAGCCATCCGGCAGGACTTCGGCATAGCGAAGCCTAATTCAGAATTTAAATTCAGTAATTCTTATCTCGCGAAAATTTTAATTCAGAATTCAAAATTTATAATTCAAAATTACATAACGTGAAGACATTCAGAATAGGCGGTGTACATCCCGCCGAAAACAAGTTGTCGGCAGGAAAGAAGATCGAGTCCATGGCATTGCCCAAGCAGGCTGTGTTCCCCCTGTCACAACATATTGGTGCTCCTGCCGTAGCCTGCGTGGCCAAAGGCGACATGGTGAAGGTGGGTACCAAGATTGCCGATGCCGGCGGTTTCGTGTCGGCAGCTATCTTCTCGTCCGTATCGGGCAAGGTGGCCAAGATTGACTCTGTCATCGATGCCAGCGGATACCGCAAGCCCGCTATCTTCATCGACGTCATTGGCGACGAGTGGGAAGAGAGCATCGACCGTAGCGAAGAACTGGTAACCGAGTGTGACCTCGAGCCCGCAGCTATCGTAGCCAAGATCAAGGATGCCGGTATCGTAGGTATGGGTGGCGCCTGCTTCCCCACACACGTGAAGCTCACACCTCCTTCCGGTGCCAAGGCCGAGTGCGTGATCATCAATGCCGTAGAGTGTGAACCCTACCTCACTGCCGACCATCAGCTCATGCTTGAGAAGCCCGAGCAGATCCTCGTGGGCGTATCGCTCCTCATGAAAGCCGTCAACGTGACCAAGGGATATATCGGTATCGAGAACAACAAGCCCGATGCCATCGCCTTGATGCGTGAGAAGGCCGCCAAGTATCCCAACATCGAGATTGTACCCCTCAAGGTGCAATACCCGCAGGGTGGTGAGAAGCAACTCATCGATGCAGTCATCGGTCGCCAGGTGCCCAATCCTCCTGCCATCCCCATTGCCGTAGGTGCTGTGGTGCAGAATGTGGGTACTGCCTATGCAGTGTATGAGGCGGTGATGAAGAACAAGCCCCTCTTCGAGCGCGTGGTGACAGTGACCGGTAAGGCATTGACCAACCCCTCAAACTACCTCACTCGTATGGGTACGCCCATGAGCCAGCTCATCGAGGCTGCAGGTGGCATGCCCGAGAACACGGGTAAGATCATCGGTGGTGGCCCCATGATGGGTAAGGCACTCTTGAATGCCGAGGTGCCCATCTGCAAGGGTAGCTCAGGTGTGCTGCTCATGACCGAGGAGGAGTCGGTGCGTGGCAAGGAGCAGAACTGCATCCGTTGTGCCAAGTGCGTGGGCGCTTGCCCCATGGGCCTCGAGCCCTACTTGCTGGCCAAGCTCGGCGAGTATGGTGACTGGGAGCGTGCCGAGAACGAGGACATCATGACCTGTATCGAGTGTGGATGCTGTACATTCACCTGTCCGTCAAACCGTCCCTTGCTCGACTGGGTGCGCCTGGCGAAAAACACCGTGGGTGGCATTATCCGTGAACGCAATATGAAGAAATAATTTGAAATTGAAAATTGAGAATTACCCCTGGATGGCAACTTTCATCTTTCAGTTTTCATCTATCAACTAAAACTGCTATGGCAAATAAACTAAAACTCTCCTTGTCGCCCCACGTACACAGCGGCGACAGCGTAAGCAAGAATATGCGATGGGTGATCATCGCTATGCTGCCCGCCATGTTGTGGTCGTTCTATGCGTTCGGCCTCGGCGCAGTGATTGTCACTGCAACCTCAGTGGTATCGTGCGTCTTCTTCGAGTGGGCAATCAACAAGTATATCCTCAAGAACGATCAGTGTACCCTGTGCGACTGGTCGGCCGTGGTGACAGGTATCCTGCTCGCCTTCAACCTGCCGTCAAACCTGCCCCTATACATTATTATTATAGGTGCGCTGTTTGCCATTGGCGTGGTGAAGATGACCTTCGGAGGCTTGGGCTGTAACCTCTTCAACCCCGCCCTGGCTGCCCGCGTGTTCCTCTTGATATCGTTCCCCGTGAAGATGACCCAGTTCCCCGAGGTGGGTCAGATGACGGCTTATGCCGATGCTGTGACCGCAGCTACGCCTATGGCGAGCTTGGCCAAGACAGACCTGATGAGCCTCTTCCTCGGTAACGTGGGCGGTTCGCTCGGTGAGGTCAGCGCCCTGTGCCTGCTCATCGGTCTCGTTATCCTGTTGGTATCGCGCACCATCACCTGGCATATCCCCGTATCGATACTCGCTACCGTGTTTGCACTCAGCGGTCTGCTCCATATCGCCTATCCCGTCGAGGTAGCCACTCCATGGCATCACCTCTGTGGCGGTGGCTTGATGCTCGGCGCCATCTTCATGGCTACCGACTATGTCACCTCGCCCATGACCGCCAAGGGCCAGCTCATCTATGGTTTCTGTATCGGTTTCCTCACCGTGGCCATCCGCGTCTTCGGTGCCTATCCCGAGGGTATGTCGTTCGCAATCCTTATCATGAACGCTTTCGTGCCGTTGATTAACAACGCATGCAAGCCCCAACGTTTTGCAAAGGAGGTAAAGAAATGAAAAAGCTCGAATCATCATTGACCAATATGCTCCTCGTGCTGACTCTCGTGTCGGTAGTGGCAGCATTCCTACTTGCGTTTGTCAACAAGGTAACCAGCAGCACCATTGCTGAGATCAATGCCGAGACACTGAGCGCCGGTATCAAGTCGGTATTGGGTGTAGGTGCCGACGAACAGATTACGACCAACGAAAAGGATGTCGACGGCTTCGTGGTATACGAGGTGTCTCGTGACGGAAACTGGATTGGCACTGCCGTGAAGTCTACCGACAAGAGCGGTTTCGGTGGCGACATCGTGGTGCTCGTAGGATTTGATACCGAAGGGAAGATTAAGGGCTACGAAGTGCTGAGCCATGCCGAGACTCCAGGCCTTGGAGCACGTGCCGGCGAGTGGTTCCGCACAGCAACGTCAAGTGAGACCAAGGAGGTGTCTGCTTTGGGTAAGCTCTTCTTCGGTAACCCCGACCCTGCAGGCAGCCACAACATCATCGGCCGCAACATTGCCGATGGTGAGCTCAAGGTGTCAAAGGATGGTGGCGACATCGATGCCATCACCGCATCAACCATCACCTCACGCGCCTTCCTCAATGCCGTGAACAATGCCTACAAGGTGTACAAAGGCAATGTGTCGGATGTAAACTCAAGTGCAACAAGTCAACAATAAGAATAGGAGAACAAAGATATGAATAACTGGAAAGTATTTTTGAATGGTTTGGTTAAGGAGAACCCCACATTTGTTCTTCTCCTCGGTATGTGCCCCACTCTGGGTACCACCTCTTCGGCCATCAACGGTATGTCGATGGGACTTGCCACCACATTTGTGCTCATCTGCTCAAACATTGTAATAGCCCTGCTGAAGAATCTCATCCCCGATAAGGTGCGCATTCCTGCCTATATCGTAGTCATTGCCTCGTTCGTGACGCTGCTGCAGATGCTCATGCAGGCCTATCTGCCCTCATTATATGCCAGCCTCGGCTTGTTTATTCCCCTCATCGTGGTGAACTGCATCATCCTCGGCCGTGCCGAAGCCTTTGCAGCCAAGAACACCGCCCTACCCTCACTCTTCGATGGCGTGGGCATGGGTCTCGGCTTCACCTGGGCACTCACCCTGCTGGGTGCCGTGCGTGAGCTCTTGGGCACAGGTGCCGTGTTTGGCTTCACCCTGCTCCCCTCGGCAACCAACATGCTCGTCTTCGTGCTTGCCCCCGGAGCCTTCATCGTGTTGGGCTACTTGATTGCGATTGTAAATAAGATAAAGAAGTAAGATTATGGAATACCTATTGATATTTATCTCCGCCATCTTTGTGAACAACATCGTGTTGTCACAGTTCTTGGGTATCTGTCCCTTCCTCGGCGTATCAAAGAAAGTAGAGACCGCCAAGGGCATGGGCCTGGCAGTAACCTTCGTATTGGTCATCGCTACCATCGTCACCTACCTGTTACAGATATGGGTGCTCAATCCCTTTAATCTGCAATACCTGCAGACCATCGTCTTCATCCTCGTCATCGCTGCCCTTGTGCAGATGGTCGAGATTGTACTGAAGAAGCTTTCGCCCTCATTGTATCAGGCACTTGGCGTGTTCCTCCCCTTGATCACCACCAACTGCTGCATCCTCGGTGTGGCCATCCTCGTGGCTAATGGAACTTACAATGGTCAGGGTCTTGAGCCCAACCTCCTCACCGGCATCATCTTCGCCTTGGCTACCGCCCTCGGCTTTGCCTTGGCACTCATCGTGTTTGCCGGACTGCGTGAGCAGCTCAGCCTTGTGCGCGTACCCGGAGGCATGGAGGGTATGCCCATCGCCCTCGTCACCGCAGGTCTCCTGGCGTTGGCCTTCATGGGCTTCAGCGGAATAGACAAAGGCATCGCGATGTTCTTCAACTAAGCGGAACAACCACGCATAAACACGAAGAGGTCGGTACACAAGTACCGACCTCTTTTGTTTCACTGAACCAAGGGTTAGAAGAGCGTGTGGGCTTTGGGCAGTGAGCTTATGTAGCGGAGCTGCGGGTTAAGGGCTCTTGCTTTTTTCTGACGCAGAAAGAAGCCCCCAAAGTTTATAAGGAACCTTGGGGGCTTTGTTGGATGATTACTGATTCTTAGTTCTTACAAACGGTAAAATCAATACGGATTCTTATTGTCTGAAGTGAGCTTCTTGCCCTGATACTCACCGGTGAGGGTGCGAAGGAAGGCTACGATGGATGCCACCTCGGCATCGTCGAGTGTTACATCGCACTGGTAGAGGGCCATGTCGCGTACGGCCTCTTCCATGGTGGCGCGGGTGCCGTCGTGGTAATAGGGCCAGGTGAGCTCGATGTTGCGCAGGCCGGGCACCTTGAAGCGATGGCGGTCGCGCTCCTCCTGTGTCTGCTTGTAGCGACCGTTGTCCTCCTCGGTGAGCTCGGTGCCACGTGCCTCGAAGTAGTGTTGGCGCAAGCCCATCAGTTCGTACGACTCGCCACCTAGGTTTGCACCCACATGGCAAGTGGCGCAGTTGTTGGCCTTGAAGAGCTCGTAGCCGTGAAGTTCGTCGGCAGTGAGGGCTTCATTGTTGCCCATGAGCCATTGGTCGAACTTCGAGTTGGGAGTCACGAGCGTACGCTCAAACTCCTCAATGGCATTGGTGATGTTGGCCTCGGTGATGCCGTCGGCATAGAGGGCACCGAACTCCTCCACGTAGTGCTTGTCCTCAGCGAGCTTGGCTATGATCTCGTCAAACGAGGTAGAGGCCATCTCCACGGGGTTGAGGGGAGGTCCGGCCGCCTGCTCGGCAAGGGTCTTGGCGCGACCATCCCAGAACTGTACGAAGTTGTACACGGCATTGTAGGTCGTGGGGGCATTCACGCCGCCCATGCTGCCTGCTACGCCCTTCGAGTACTTGAGGTTGTCCACACCACCCGTGTTCAGGCCATGGCATGAGGCACACGATACGGTGTTGTCGACCGAGAGGCGTGTGTCGTGATAGAGCTCGTAGCCGAGCGCCACCTTGCGCTGGTCTACATCGGCACCTGCCATGATGGGGCGTACGGGCTCGCCTGCACGCTCACCAGTGAGGCCGTCATGGTAGTAGGCCATGCGGTAGTCGCGTGCCCATGCGGCAATCACCGATGCCTTCGCGTCGGTCATCTGGCTACCCCAGTGCACGAGGTAATACTTGGCCATGGGCATGCGCTTGTCCAGCGCCACCTTCTCAATCTTGGCCACATCGACAGGGTTGAGCGTAGCGCCCTCCCTCAGCTTGGCCATGGCACCCTCGATATCATAGGCACGATAGCCCTCCTCGATGTCCTTCATCACCATATCGCCCGCCACGGGTACATGGGCATAGAACGGCACCTTGGGGTTTGCACTGTGGCAGCTCGCGCAACCACCCTTCTCCAAGATAGCCAAGACACGTGCCTCGGGAGACAACTCCTCGGAGGGCACCGTAAGCATTGCACGATAAGTGATGAAACCACCTACCAAAACCAGCAATGCGGCAATGATCAGATACTGACCTCTTCTTTGCTTTTTCATAACATTCATTTTTTATAAGGTTATTAACTATAAGTGTGCACACTTGTCGCTGCCGAGGGCAGGTAGTTGACGCCATACCAGCACATCTGCAATGCCACGAAGCCCAGCAGGATGATGGTGTGGTATATCCATCGGCGCGAGGTATTCATCACGCTCGGGGCGAGATGGATGGCGGTGAGGTAGAGTCCCCATGTGGCAGCCGCCCACGACTCCTTGGGGTCCCAACTCCAATAGGCTCCCCAGGCATCCTTGGCCCACAAGGCGCCCGTGAGCATGCCCACCGAGAGGAAGGCCAGGCCAGCATAGAGGAGTCGCTCTATGGCCATGTCCATGTCGGTGCTTCGTCGCACCAGTGCCACCACTGAGAGCAATGTGGCGCATCCGAGTAGGGAATAGGAGAACATATATACAGACACATGAGGCACAAACCACAGACTCTGCAGGGCAGGCATCAGCGTCTGGTCATGAATCTCCGGTTTGGCGATATTGATGATGATGAATACCCCCGCGAGCACCGTGGCGAACAGCATGATCCATCGGTAGTGCCAGCGCGAATAGGTGAACAGGCCCGACACCAGGATGAAGAAGGAGTACCACAGGCGCGTCTCACCCATCGTCCGCAAGGGAGGTCGCTCGAGGGTAGCCCACAGCAAGGCAATGAAGCCACCCATAGCGAGTATGGCAAGCGCCATCGTAGCTATCGCCACGGTGCTGCGCTCTCGCTTCATTGCTGCCCAGATGGACGCCGTGGCCGCAATCAGCATCACTATACCTGCCCACAAGGGGAATATGTTCCAAGCCATGTTATAGATTTCTGAATTATGATTTATGATTTCTTTGCTTGCATCGCGGAGCCTAACTTTCAATTTTCAATTCTCAATTTTCAATTTCCTCGGTCCTTGTATAAACAGCAGCATCGCGCCAGCCAGCAGCATGATGATGCCCGCTGCCGAGAGCCATTGCCACGGCTCGCTGACGATCTCCACGATGGCATATTGCTCTCCGTGGGGTGAGGTGGGAAAACTGATAAGGTATATCTTCTCGCTTATCGTCCGTGCATAGGGGTGGTTGACTCGCAGTGTCACCATCGTGCCATCCACCATGACCTGCGCCTCGTAGTGTGTGGGCGTACCGTTCTCAGCCTCTTCGATGCTGAAGTCCTTCAGTTCGAGGGTATAGGGCAAGCGCCTCTCCTCGCCCTCCATGGTATAGGCATCGTTCGAGGGATAACGCTGCACAGGCGCACGCAACTGCTCACGGTCGGGTGCTCCCCAGAACCCTGCACCCAATGCCAGGAGCAAACCTATATGTGTCAGGCAGAAACGCCATCGTATGCCTCGCTTAGTGCGCCAGCCACGCAAGATGACCAGCAGCAGATGACTCTGCACGAACAGGAGCGACACTACCGTAGGCCATGCCGTTGACGAAGGCTTGAGTTGCAGACCGAGGGTGATACCTATCGCCACCACCATGCCGAGCGACAGCCATGTAGCCTCGCGCGAGAGCATGAACCGGGCACAGGCACTACCCGCCCTGCCACGATACATCATCGTCAGCAGCACCATCCACAACGCCATCACCAAGATGTTGAGCGGGAAACGGAACAGGCCCACCGGGAAGCTCCCCCAGCACACCTCAACAAGGAAAGACAAAGCCACCACCGCGCCCACCATGCAGACGCCTCCGAGGTGCCGAGATCCCTTATGTCTTGTCAATGTCTCCATAACTCTACGATTCAGTCTTATTAAGGAGCAATCCATCTTTTGCATTCATGGGCGAAATCACCTCTTTGCCCGTCTTCTCCTCCAACTCCATACGCGCATTGCGAGCAATCTCACCACCTTGGCGAGCAATCTGCTGGTGTTCGCTGAAGGTCTCGGGGTTGCGGCTCTCCGAGATTTCTTTGGTCGATAGTTCGGCCAACATATTAAGCACCAGTTCCTTGTTGGTCATATTATCCCGTAGATTCTCCTTCTTCAGCCCCTTGAACTGCTTATATTCGCGAGCCGTCATGTCCGACCATGTCTGATAGATGATGTCGGTGAGCGTAGCAAACTGTATGCCCTCCTGCAGCCCATGCCGTTTCCATTCATCGGTGAGTTCCTTGCGTATCTCGATAGATTTCAGTCGTTGGTTTATCCAGTTGTCCGAATACCCCAATCGCTTATAGTCCATCAATGCCTGGTTGATAGAGAGCTCGGGATCTTGCATCTGGTCGAGTCTCTCAGCCGCCACACGCGCCATCCATAGCTTGAAAGGCTCCGCTTTGGGCGAGGGAATGGATTGGATGATGCGAAACATGGCCTCGGTATCAGCGGCCAATGTTAAACGCTTCTTCCCCGTTTCTGTAAGCATTGCTACCTGGGGACAATTTGTCCCCACGAACGAGCCTAATTCGGGATCGCGCTTCCTCATCTTCTTCAGGTAGTCCGTAGGATTGACACTATCGGTCAATACCGCCACGACATCCACGACAGAGAAAAACCATTTCTCCTGCTTGTCATCCCATACGGTGCGCACTCGCTTCTCCTCGAATAGTTTTATGGCATTGTGCTGCGTCATAGTTGTATTTCCTAAAACCTTTGTAAAGGTAATGATTTTATTCGACAACTACAAACTTATACTTCGTTTTCGTACAAATCAACCTTCTACGACTTCCCCCACCCAGCGATAGTAGTGGCTGCTCTTGGGCACCAGCTCCAACTTACCCTGCTCCACGTAGGCCTTGAGTTTGCGATAGGCCGTGCTCACCGCAAAGTGCCCGATACGGGCCAACTCGCGCACATGGATATCCTCGTGGGTAGTGAAATATTCGCGCAGCGCCTCCTCGAGTTCAGCCTCGGTGAGTGGCTTGCGCTCCACTCCCTCCACGCGGAACTTCACATCGGCCAGGCGCGAGGCCAAATTCTTGTCGGGGCGGAAGCGGATGCCGCTGATGCGCACCTCCTTGCCCGTGGGCGGTGTCGTACCCTTGTGGCTGCTCAGTTCCATATTCAGCGTGCCCAGCCCAGCCAAGTCCACGCGATAGCCATGGGCAAGCGCCTCCACAATGCGCTCGCTCATAGCATCCCACACCAACTTCACATCCGTCTCGGTAGCCGTAGTAGCATTGCAGATATCCTTGGCAAGGGAAGCCACATCCACCTTCATCGGGTGCGACACGGTGAGTGCCATACCCTCCGCTTCGGTGCCAGCCCCACACATCAGTTTACGACTCGTAGCCTTGCATTCTACCTCAATCCCATACATACGCTTGTGCGCTGCTGTCTTATACTTCTTTGTCTTCATATCTATATATCGTTAAATTCTCCTTCCTATAGTTGTTTTTATTCATACCGCACTCAATCCCAGTATTTTAACCCAATCAGTATATATTCTTCTCGCGAGGAGAATATATTATCCTTGCGAGAGTAATAATTTATCCCCGTGAGGGTAATAGTTTCTCTTCGCGAGGGTAAGGTTTTTTTGTTACCATAGAACAAAGATAGTAATAAGCGAGTGAAATAATATCAAACTTGTTTGAAAATTTCGCAACGAGCGCAAGTATCTAAGCGGGGTTTACCGCAAAGATAATGGTTTATAATATCTCT
>JBGVOS010000167.1:0-9291 GCA_045126595.1 Bacteroidaceae bacterium
TCACTGTGGGTATTTTTGGTTTATCCCCGCTTGTGGGGTCAATGAGGTTAGTCTGCAACTGACTCTTATGTTGCACCATGGTCAGCGGTTAAAACACACGACTCTCGCGTATCTTCATGTGCAAGGCCTTGTGACGATTGGCCGAGTCGGGCATTGCTCGACTATCGTAGATATTCCAAAGGATGTGATGGCAGATGTATTCGATGCCATCGTTCGGAGTGTGCGGTGCTTCCAATGCCATGTAGGCATAGTGTAGTGCCGAGTCCTGAGCGCCGAAGTGCCAGAGGTCATCTGCCTTGTAAGCAAGACAGGTTGGGTAACTTTCGTGTTCGGCTCCCACTAGTTCAAGGTATTGGTTGAGATATTGCAAAGATTGCTCATAGTTGTGCTTTATGTATGCCTCTATCCATCGCAAAGTAAACAATGCGTCGGCACGCAAGGTGTCGTTGGCGTCGGGGCGAACCACGATGTTTGCAAAGTGGTAAGTAGCCTTGTCGAATAGCATTAAGCGTTGCTCATTTTCATCTATGCTCACATTGTTGGCCTTGGCCAGATAGTTGTGTGCCAGGCGTTGTTCTTCGATGGGAGTGTATTTGTCCGATGGGGCAGTGCATGCTGCGAAGAAGATAAAGCATATCGTCAGCAAGAGATTGTATCCAATTGATTTCATAGTATTATTGCCGTTTGAACGCAAAATTAGGACTTTTCTCTCTACTGGCAAATAAATGGCCGTGACAAATCTGTGACAAAAGCGTGACAACATGTTGTACAAGGTGTTATAACTTTGGATAATTGTGCGATAATGTGTAATTTTATCTGCTTTGCAGATTGAAGGTACTCACGCTCGCAGTGAAATACTAAAGCAAACTTTGTATTTCGCTCGCTTATTCGTACCTTTGCACGAAAATATGAATCAATGAAAAGATACTACCTCATCCTCTTCCTTTTATTCCTCGTAAATATCGCCCCTTTGCGTGCTGCAGAACCACTCAAACGCGAGTTTCGCGGAGCGTGGATACAGGCCGTGAACGGACAGTTCATTGGTATGTCTACCAGCGAGATGCAGCAGACCTTGACCACCCAGCTCGATGCACTGCAACGGGCGGGTATCAACGCCATCATCTTCCAGGTGCGCCCCGAGGCCGACGCGCTCTATATGAGCTACTACGAACCATGGAGCCGCTACCTTACGGGCGAGCAGGGGGTGGCTCCCGACCCCTATTGGGACCCCTTGCAGTGGATGATTGACGAGTGTCATCGTCGCGGCATGGAACTGCACGCTTGGATTAACCCTTATCGCGCCAAGACTAAGGGCACAAAGATGCTTGGATTGAAACATCCCTACAAGAAGAATCCCGAGCGCTTTGTACACTATGACGGGATGCTCATCTTCAATCCCGCCTTGAAGGAGAACCGCGACTACATCTGCACCATCGTGACCGACATCGTGAAACGCTACGACGTGGATGGATTGCATATCGACGACTATTTCTATCCCTATCCCGTGAAGGGGCTTGAGTTTGGTGACGAAGAGGCTTTCCATGCTGACCCTCGCGGCTTTGCCGACAAAGGGGACTGGCGACGCGATAATGTGAACCTGCTCATCGAGCAGCTACACCAGACGATACGCAGCGTGAAGCCGTGGGTGAAGTTCGGCATCTCGCCCTTCGGCATCTACCGCAACCTGAAGAGCGACCCCGAGGGCAGCGCCACGAACGGGCTACAGAACTATGACGACCTCTACGCCGACATCCTGCTGTGGATTGACAAGGGATGGGTAGACTATACCATACCGCAGATATACTGGGAGATAGGGCACAAGGCGGCCGACTATGAGACGCTCGTCGGGTGGTGGGCCGAGCATGCGGCGGGCCGACCCCTCTACATCGGGCAGGACGTGATGCGCACCGTGAAGGCTGCCGACGCCGACGACCCCACACGTCACCAGCAGGCACGCAAGATGGAGCTGCAGCGCAGCTACCGCAGCATAGGGGGAAGCTGCCAATGGCCCGCCAGCGCCGTGGCCGACAATGCGGGAGGGTATGCCACGGCACTCACCGAGGAGTATCACCGGTGGCTCGCACTGCAGCCCGAGTATCCCTTCATGGACAAGAAAGCGCCCAAGAAGGTGAAGAGGCTGGCGGTGATAGAGACGGCCGAGGGACCTGTCCTCTGTTGGGGAGCCCCGAAGTGCAAGAACGAGATGGACCGCCCCGTGAAGTACGTGGTGTACCGCTTTGCCAAGGGCGAGAAGAGGAACCTCGACGATGCCACCAGGATAGTGGGCTTCACGCAGAACACCTTCTTCCCCCTCGACGGACACTGGCAGGAGGGAACGAAGTGTACCTACGTGGTGACCGCCCTCGACCGACTGCACAACGAGTCGAAGCCCCGGAAGGAAAAAATAAAACGTTAAAAGAAGGGGTTTATTCGTGCGTTTTTATTAACTTCGCGACCTCAAAAGAAGAGAGAAGAGTAGATGGCAGAGATGCGCAGATATGTCACCATACTGGTCGTTGCAGTGGTGTGCTCGTTCAGTTCGTATGCCCAGCGGGCGAGAAGGAACGGCGCTCCCGCTGTGCCCGACACGCTCGCTGCGGCTGTGGCACAAGCGGCACTGGACAGCACGCTCGTGGTCCCTGCCGACTCGGTGGCGGGGGATACCGTGTCCCAACGGCGCGACGAGCTGGAGGCTCCCGTCGTCTACCAGTCGAAGGACTCGATGGTGTGGTACAAGAACGGCAATGCATACCTCTATGGCGCGGGACAGGTGAACTACCAGCGAATAGAGCTCAAGGCCAACGAGATAACCATCGATCTGGAGACCTCTACCGTCTATGCGCAGGGAACCGTTGACTCTACCGGCACGGAAACCGGACGACCGGTGTTTGCCGACGGCAGCACACCCTACGAGTCGAAGACCATGAGCTACAACTTCAAGTCGCGCAAGGGACTCATCAACAACGTCACCACCCAGCAGGGCGAGGGATACATGACCAGTAACACGGTGAAGAAGGGACCCGACAACGAGTTCTACATCCGCAACGGACGCTACACCACCTGCGAGGAACACGAACACCCGCACTTCTACGTCTCGCTCACCCGTGCCAAGATGCGCCCCGACGAGGACGTGGTGTTCGGGCCTGCCTACCTCGTGGTGGCCGACGTGCCCCTCCCTCTGGCGCTCCCCTTCGGATTCTTCCCCTTCACCAAGGACTACTCGTCGGGTTTCATCATGCCCTCGTATGGCGACGAGCTGGAGCGCGGCTTCTATCTCCGCGACGGAGGATACTACTTTGCCATCAGTGACCTGGTGGACCTCAAGCTCACGGGAGAAATCTTCACCAAGGGGTCGTGGGGGGCCAACGCCATATCGAACTACCGCAAACGCTACAAGTATTCGGGCAACGTGAACCTCAGCTACATGGTGACAAAGACCGGAGAGAAGAACATGCCCGACTACTCCGTGTCGAAAAACTTCAAGGTGGTGTGGAGCCACCGGCAGGACGCCAAGGCAAACCCCAACCAGAACTTCTCGGCCAGTGTCAACTATGCCACCTCGAACTACGAGCGCAACAACCTCTCGAGCATGTACAACCCCGCACTCACCTCGCAGAGCATACGCACCTCGAGCGTCAGCTACTCACGGAGCTTCCCCAACCAGAAGCTGAACCTCTCCAGCTCGTTCAACATCTCGCAGAACATGCGCGACTCGACCCTCTCGCTCACATTGCCCTCGCTCAACTGGTCGGTGAGCCGCATATACCCCTTTAAGAAGAAGAAGGCACGCGGCGAAGAAAAGTGGTACGAGAAAATCTCCTTCACCTACAGCGGATCGCTCAGCAACAGCATCACAGCCAAGGAAAGCGAAATATTGGAGAAGAGCCTCATCAAGGACTGGCGCAACGGAGTGAAGCACTCCATACCCGTCAGCGCCACCTTCACCGCATTCAAGTATATCAACATCACCCCCTCGTTCAACTACACCGAACGCTGGTACAGCTACAAGGTGAACCGCTCGTGGGACGAGGAGCGCATGAGGGAAGTGCGCGACACCACCTACGGCTTCAACCGAGTGTACAACTATAACCTCTCCGTCAGTGCCAACACCAAGCTCTACGGATTCTACAAACCCCTCATCGGAAAGAAAGTGCAGATGATACGCCACGTGTTCACCCCCTCGGTGAGCTATACGCTGACCCCCGACTTCGGACACTCGCGCTACGGATACTACAAGTCATACACCTACACCGATGCGCAGGGCGAGGTGCGCACCGTGGATTACTCGCCCTATGCTGGCTCACTCTACGGCGTGCCGGGTAAGGGACGCTCGGGAAGCATCAACCTCAATGTCTCGAACAACGTGGAAATGAAGGTGAATTCCGACCGCGACTCTACCGGAGTACGCAAGATAAGCCTCATCGACGAACTCGGAGGAAGCATCTCATACAACATGGCCGCCAAAACCAAGCCGTGGAGCAACCTCTCTACACGAATCCGACTGAAACTCACCAAGAACTACACCTTCAGCCTCAACTCCGTATGGGCAACCTATGCCTATGAGTTCAACGAGCAGGGAAGGGTAGTCGTAGGAGACCGCACAGAATGGTCATACGGACGTTTCGGACGTTTCCAGGGCATGAGCCAGAACTTCTCGTACACCTTCAATAACGGCACATGGAAAAAGTGGCAAGGAAAGTTCGAAAAGTTCTTCGGACCTAAGGACGAAGAGGAGAACACCGACACGGCAGCCAACGTACAGAGCGCACCGAACAAGAGAGACGAAAAGGAAGACGCGGGAAGCAAGAAAGGAGAAGTGAAACTCGACGAAGACGGATATATGCCGTTCAACATACCCTGGTCGTTCTCCATATCCTATGGCGTGACCATGAGAGAGAACACACAAGCTCAAATCAACGTGAAGAATATGCGCTATCCCTACAAATTGACGCAGAACATGAACTTTTCGGGCAACGTGAAACTCTCCAACAAGTGGAACATCAACTTCTCCTCGGGTTGGGACTTCATGGACAAGGAACTCACCACCACTACCATGAACGTCACACGCGACCTCCACTGCTTCAACATGTCCTGCGGCATTGTGCTCAAGCCCTACCGCTCATACAACTTCAGCATCCGTGCCAACTCGGCCATGCTCGCCGATGCACTCAAGTATGACCAGCGTAGTAGTGCTGGAGGCAATGTCGATTGGTATTGATGGCTTAATCCTTACTTTTTGCATATTCGCTGGGTGTCATTCCTACAGTTTTTTTAAATACTTCACGAAAGTATTTCTGGTCGGCGAATCCAACCATTTCTGCTACTTCTACTATAGCATAACGCCGTTCACGAAGCAACGTTTTGGCTTTGTTGATGCGATATATACGGATGAAGTCCGAAGGGGTATTTCCTGTGAGCACTTTTACCTTATTATATAGAGTGGTGCGGCTCACGCGCAGGTCGTAGGCGAGGGTGTCTACGGTGAAGTCGTTGTCGCCAAGGCTACGTTCTATAATGGTCTTCATCTCGGCCAAAAGCTTAAGGTCGAGCTCGGAGGCGGCATCGGGCAGACTTTCCTGAGGCATATTGAGCGTTGCCAACTGACTACGCAACTGGAGGCGGCTCTCGACGAGATTGCTGATGGTGAGCTGTAGCACTTTCGTGTCGAACGGCTTGGTGACATAGGCATCGGCCTTGACGGAAAGGCCGTTGATGATGCTCTGCTGGTCGGACAGGGCCGAGACGAGCACTACGGCGATATGCGAGGTATCTATATTGCTCTTGATGGATACGCAGAGGTCGTCGCCACGCATCTCGGGCATCATCACATCGGAGAGTACGATGAGGGGTTGCACATAAGGAAGCTTCGAGAGCGCCTCCTTGCCATTGGTGGCGGTATAGACGGCGAAGTCCTTGGTGAAGAGGTGCTTCAGGTAGGCTAGCATCTCGGGGTTGTCCTCCACGATGAGCAGGCGGTGGCGTTGCTCGTCGACGGGCTCCACCTCGTATTGTGGGAAGGGAGTGATAGCATCTACGGCGGTGCCAGCGGTGGAGGCGTCTACAAACTCGGTCACCTGCTGCTTGTAGTGTGCCTTGCCCAATGGGAAGGAGACGTGGAAGTCGGAGCCCTTATCGAGCAGGCTCTTCACCTCTATGCGGCCACTCATCTGCTTCACGTAGCGACCAATGGAGAGTAGCCCTACCCCACTGCCTGCAATCTTGGCATTGATGGCATTGGCCCCACGGAAGAGCTGTTTGAAGAGCTTGCGCTGCTCGCCGCCACTAATGCCGATGCCGTGGTCGACGACATGGAAGCCCCACCGCACAGCATGGCGGTAGAGGCGCACGGTGATGGTGGCACCATTGTTGCTATACTTGACGGCATTAGAAATGAGGTTCTGGATAATGGAGTTGAGTTTGCGCACATCGACCCAGATATCGAACGGCTCTTCTGGGTGCTCATAACAGATGGCCTGCTGCTTGGCTCGTGCCAGGAGCGAGTGTTTGTCGATTTGGCTTTGGAAGTGTGCGACGGCCTCGTGACGTTCGATGCGTGCCACGCCACGCTCGATGCTCGAGAGTTCATACTGCATCACTTTATCGGTCATCTGCGTCAGCGTATTGGCATTGCGTAGTGCCAGCCCTACGGCATCACGCTGCTCGACATTGAGTGTGCTGCTTTGGCTGAGTTCCTCCAAAGGTGCCTTGATGAGAGTCAGCGGGGTACGTATATCGTGTGCGGTATTGATGAGGAAGTTTATCTTTTCCGCGGAGATCTGCATGTAGCTTCTTGTCTTGAGGAACCTGCCCACTTGGAAGAGGATAGCACCCAAGATGAGAAGTTCGAGCAAGATGCCTGCAAAGGAGAGATAGAAGGGAGGCTTCATGGTGATGAGCAGTTCGCGCTCGTCGAGTATGGTTCCTGCCTCGTTGGACATGACACGCACGGTGAGCCGGTGACGACCGTAGGAGAGGTCACGCAATGGGATGAAGCGCTCTTCGCCAAGAGGGGTCCACGCTTCGGGTCGCCTGCCGTCGAGCTGCCATACTATTTTACAATCTGAGGGATATATATGGTTGACACACTTGATTTTGATGGCTGCATTGTGTTGACTACTGTTCAGATACAGATGCTTCATACGGTCGATGGCATCAGTGAGGGGCGACTCGTCGTCATCGGCCAGCATACGCGTGTGGCCTATATAGAAATCCGACAGAACGAGTTTGCCCTTGTATACATGAGGTAGCGAAGCGCTCACGGGTATCTCGATGACTCCCATATCGCTGCCAAACATGAGGGTCTGTCGGTGGGTTGCCACACCGGATTGCACGTTGAAACTCACGCCCTGCAGCCCCTGGTCGTTGCTCCATGTGGTGATGCGGCCAGTGATCTTATTGAAGCGTACGATACCGTCATCGGAACTGATGTAGAGCGATTGGTTATCGGCCCCCACGATGCTCATCATACAGTTGTTGGTAAGCGCGCTGTTGTCTTTGTTGTAGTGGCAGTAGTATCCGTCTTCTTCGTTGAAGACAATCAATCCGTGGTGGTGGGTACCCACATATACCGTGCCGTCGGTATCCTGATAGATGGAGTTGACTCTGAACCGCTCCACAGGCAGTTCGATGCGACGTTTCGTGTGGGTGTTCTTCTCGAAGCTGTACAGGCCATTCTTCGTTCCTATCCACAGATGGTTGTCATTCTTGGGAGTGATGCAGTTAATGCCACCGAAAATTTCGGAATAGTTGACCCGTAGCGCGGTGTCGTAGCTGAGGTTGAAGAGCTGGTTCTCGCCTCCTGCCCACACCGTACCGTCGGTGGGGTCGAGACACATCGTCTGGATATACTTCTCGGGGATAACGAGGTCGGGTTTTACGAAGTCGACCTTCCACGTGGGCTTGTCGATGACATAGATACCTGCGGCATAACCTCCCAGCAACACCTTACCTGGGCGCACCTCGCACATCGTGAGGAAGTCATGGTTGGGGTTGGGCGAGACATCGCTCATGGAGAGCAACGTCTGCCAACGCTTGCGCTGCATGACGTATATACTCACGCCATTGTCGGTAGCATACCATAGGTCATGCTCGCTATCCTCGAGGATGTAGTTGACACCATTATTAACGAGTGTATTGACGTTGAGGTTAGAGCGGCGTATCCAGTTGAGCGCGGGGTATTGTGCATTGCGCACAGTGAGCCCTTTGGGGAACGAGCACATCCACAGCTGCCCCTCCTGATCAATACAGATGTCGGCCACATTGTCCGTATTCATGCGATAGTCGGTGTTGTAGTCGGCACTGAGGAAGGATTGTGGGAGGCAGTCATCCAACGACATACGGAACACGCAGGCGGCATTGGTGGAGAACAGTACCTCGGAGGCGGTGTAGGGGATGATCTTCGTGACGCGTACGTCGGGGAGCAGGTCCTTGTGGTGAATGACCTCTTGTGACGACTCGCGGTAGGCCATGATGCCGGCATCCTCCGTACCGATGAGCAGTGTGCGGTAGGAAGCGCTGTAGTGAAAGGTGTTCACATTGACGGATACATGCTGCATGCCTTCGAGGGGAACAATATCAATCTCATCACCACGCACCAAGGCCCTATATACGCCTCCCTTGGTGCCGACGTAAAGTGTGGAATCGTTGATGGAGACTATTGCCGAGAAGGTCATATTGCTCACCTCGTGGCGGAATGTCTGCTCGCGTCCCTCAAGGGTTCGCACATTGTAGCGGAAGGCCTGATTGCCCACAAGCATCCAAATGTTGCCCTCTTCATCTATGGGCGACACGGCACACCGCATGATGTCGGCACGTAAATTGTTTGTCTTGGGCGAATAGACGGGTTCGAAGTTATTGTAGCGCTGCAGGTAACGGACAATCTTACCACCGCCAGTGACAAGCCACAGGTTGTCCTCGAGGCTGTCGTAGATGAGGCGTGACGAGGAGTACTCGGTAAACTTGATTCCATCGATGGTAATCGAGTAGCGGTTCATCTCTGTACCGTCGTAGCGATCGATACCTTTGTCAGTAAGGCACCAAATGAAGCCTCCATTAGACTGCTGCACGGCATACGCATTGCGCGAGCTCAAGCCGTCTTCCAAACCTATATACTTGTATATCTGGGCGTGCAACGACGAGCATGTGCATAGCAACAGGAGTAGAAGCGCGCTAAAGTGTCTAAACAAACTTGCCATCTTCCTATATTTTTAAAGGATATTACTTTTTCATCTCCTCCCACTCCGACGAGAACGAGGGGTTCACGAGCGAGAGTATGCGCACCACCTCCTCTTT
>JBGVOS010000168.1:0-11640 GCA_045126595.1 Bacteroidaceae bacterium
CGTCGGTGATTTTCTTGGTCATGCGCGGCAGATTGGCTTACTTCGCATAGAAAAATCAGAGCCGTCCGATGGATTTATCAGAGCCTTTTGATAGAATTATCGGAGCCTTGCGGCAGAAAAATCGGACGGCTCTGATTTGCGGAACCGAGGATTTATGAAAGTGCCAAAACATTTGGCGTGGCACTTTTGCAATCCGATGATTCACAGACGGATAAGGCACTGAAAGTGCCATTTGGCACTTTCTTTAACTGTTTTTCCGTACACGACGAAGCAATAAACTGATTGACAATGTATTTCATTCAGAATTCAAAATTTATAATTCAACATTCAACGGACATGACCAACGACGAACTCACCGCCCTGCTCGGCTCCCCAGCCGACATCCCCCAACCGCTCGAAGAGCAGAGTACCTACACCGACGATGCAGGCCACCGCCTGCCCTTGCCACTCGACGAGAGCTTCTTCGAGGCGCTGCCTCCGCTGCTCACCGATGTGCTGGCCCATTATCCCGACCGCGCCCTGCGCACACAGCAGCTCCTCGCCATGCTCACCCTCCTGGGTACGGCCACCATACACTGCCGCGTGACGCACGACAACCGCCAGTATGGCACAGCACTGATGACGCTCATCTACGGCTCGCCCGCCTCGGGCAAGGGACGCATGACGGAGCTGATGCCCCTCGTCCAGAGCATCGACCGCCGCGTGCGCGAGGAAAGCCGCAAGGAGCGCCTGCGCACCGAACGGCAGATAGAGGCACAGCGCATCAAGCGGCAGCGCATGAGCAAGAGTCGCGACCTCACCGACAGCGACATAGAGCGTGCCGTGATGAGCGAAGAGGAGATCGAGGTGCCCCTGCCGCGCTGCCACATGATGGCGGACAACATCACCGTGCCCGCCATGCTGCAGTACATGAAGGGCAGCGAACCCCACGCCCTGCTGCTCACGGCCAGCGAGCTGCTCACCATCGTGCAGCAGGCACGTACCGACTTCGGCAACATGCGCGACCTGCTGCTGCGTGCCTTCCACGAAGAGCCCATGAGCTATGCCATCAAGACGGGGCACGAGAGCATCTACCTCGAGCACGTGCGCCTGGGCGTACTGCTCAGCGGCACCTACGCCTCGCTGCGCCTGTTCATGCCCACGGTGGACGACGGTCTGCCCTCGCGCTTCCTCTTCTATGAGACCCCTTCGGTGACCGATTGGCGCACACCCATGACGGCTGACGAGAGCCGCGCCTTCAACACCACCATACGGCGCACCGCTACCGTCGTGGACAGTCTGCACCGCGCACTCACGCGCTACGACAACAGCCATCGCGACACACCGCGCCCCACGCTCACGCTCACCGCCACACAAGAGGAGTATATCGACCGCGCCTTCAGCCGCATGAACGACTGGTACCTGGGCTACACGGGAACGGAGGAGATACTGGCCGCCGTGCGCCGCCGCATCATCGATGCCAAGCGCATCATCATGCTGCTCTCGCTGCTGCGCGGCTATGCCCGGCACGAGTCGTGGGACGAGGTGCTGGCCACGCCCGCCATCGAGGCCGACGATGACGACATAGAGACCACGCTCACGCTCATCGGCTACCTCATGCGCCACAGCGTGAACGCCTTTGCCTTCATACAGCCCGAGCAGCCCGATGCCGACACCACCGAGCGGCTCACCGCCGTGCGCCACCTCGACCTGCTGCCGCTCACCTTCACCACGGCCGATGCCATAGAGACGGGCAAGCAGCACGCCATATCGGCCCGTACTACGAAACGCCGCGTCAGCGGATGGCTGAAGGCTCAGTTTATCAGTCAATTAAGTCATGGAAAGTATGGGAAGCGTACGGAAAAAGACCTATAGAAAGTGCCAAATGGCACTTTCGACCCCTTAACGTGCTGAACTACTGAAAGAAACGAAAGTGCCACACGAAAAACTTTGGCACTTTGGAAAAACTCATTATTCAGAATTCGTAATTCAGAATTATTCATCATGCGTTACCGATTAGCCCACTCAAAAGAAATCAAGAGAAACCGATGGAACAAGATTTGTCCCATCTGCAAGCAACCTAAGTTCTCCCCCTACATCGACACCGTCACCAACGAGCCTATAGCGCCCAAGGAGTGCGGCCGCTGCTGCCGTGAGAAGAGCTGCGCCTATCACATGACACCCAGCGAGTGGTTCAAGGAACACCCGACCGAGAAACGCGAGTGGCTGCCGAAGGAGCAGTACATCGAACTGATGCGGCAGAGGAGGAGGGAGGCGGCAGAAATACGAAAGCAGCCTACTAACTCTCCCTCTGTTTATAGAGGGAGTACGGCGGAGCCGGGAGGGAGTTCTAAACGAAGTGCGGAGCAAAATGACACTACGCGCTCCGCTTGTAACGCCCCCGTCCTAACGGACACCCCCTCTATAAACAGAGGGGGAGTTGGGGATTATCTGTCCCACATGTCCACCCTTTGCCACCAGTCCCGCTCCGACCGAAACAACCTCGCCCGATGGCTCTGCACCCAATTTCCCGAGGAGCAAGTGGCCGAAGTGCTTGCCCGCTACCGCACAGGCAGCACACGTGACGGCCGCATCATCTACTGGCAGATCGACGAGCATGGACAGGTGCGTGCTGGCAAGGTGATGGCGTATGACCTCGACGGCCACCGCAAAAAGGACGGAAAGGGAAATGTCTGTTGGGTACATTCGATGAAGATTGACGGCATCAGGTTCGACGAGCTGGTTGTGCCTCAATGCCTGTTTGGAGAACATCTGGCCCCCCTCTTATCCCCCCAAGGGGGGAAGACCGCGATGCCTGAGTACTCCCCCTTGGGGGAGATAGAGGGGGCCGCTATTGTCGAAAGCGAGAAGACCGCCCTCATCATGAGCCTCGTCTGCCCCGACAAGGTGTGGCTTGCCACAGGCGGCAAGGCAAACTTCAAGGAGCAGATGCTGTGGCCCCTACTCGGGCACGAGGTGGCCGTATACCCCGATGCAGACGCCCTGCACGACTGGGCCGTGCGCATCGCCCAGCTCAACCGCGAGCTGGGGCACCGCCTCTACATCCCCACTGGCTACTACAACCTGATGGACCACGACGAAGCACGCCGCGAGGGATGGGACTTGGCGGACATTCTTCTGAGGGAAGAGGGAAAATAGTTTAGGGTTTAGAGTTGAATGTTTAGGGTAGGCTCCGCGATGTCGCCCTGCCGGATGGTAATAATTTTTAATTTTCAATTGATCCTCAAATCCGCAACTACGCGCCTAAAATGATACAGAAGCGAAAAGAATCTGCATCATTTTAGGCGCGTAGTTGCGGATTTGAGGCTAAACTATTCTAAAATCCCAGCAACTTCAGAACAAATGGAGTGAACAATGCTGTTAGGACACCGTTCAGGATAAGTCCGAGCGAAGAGTACGCACCGTATGTCTCACCCTTCTCCATGGCGCGTGATGTGCCTACGGCATGTGAAGCCGTGCCCATGCTGATACCTTGCGAGAAGGGGTTTCGTACGTGCCACACCTCCAGTATCTTGAAACCGAAGATGGCTCCGAAGAGACCTACGCACACCACGATGGCTGCCGTCAGCGAGGGTATGCCGCCTGCTGTACTGCACACCTCCATGGCTATGGGGGTGGTGACGGATTTGGGCGCCAGCGATACGATGACCTCGTGCGATGCTCCCATGGCTGATGCTATCAGGGTGACGCTGACTAATCCCACTAGGCAGCCGACAAGTTGCGACATGAGGATAGGCAACAGCTGACGACGGATCTGCCCAAGATGCTGATAGAGGGGCACACCCAGTGCTACGATGGCCGGTTTGAGCCAGAAGTCAATGTACTGTCCGCCTTGCTCGTAGGTTTCGTAGCTGATGCCAGTCAGCTGCAGCAGGGCAATCAGTGCAGCAATGGTGATAAGGATGGGGTTGAGCACAATCCATCCCGTCCACTTCTGTATCTGACGTGCCACGTAATAGATACCGAAGGTGATGGCAAGCAGTATGATGGGGTTACTCATTATCTCCATGTCCGTCCTTCTTTTTATAGCTCAACTTACGCAGGTACTGATCCGTCCATCCTGTCGTAATCATCACCAGCACGGTGCTGATGACCGTTGCCACCACGATGGGTAGCAGTTCTGCCTTTATGATGTCGAAATAGAGCATAAGCGCAACGCCTGGTGGTACGAAGAAGAAGCCAAGGTTGCTGATGAGGAAATCCGACATACCCTTCACCCACTCCAGCTTGACGACTTTCATTTGCAGCAAGGCTGTCAGGAGCAGCATTCCGATGATGCTGCTCGGTATGCTGATGCCTGTGAGCCAGACAATCAGCTCACCCACGGCCAGACTGCCAAAGATTATAAGACATTGTTTTATCATATTCCTAAATTCCTCAGCACTTTAGTTTAACTTCCTTTTTAAAATCCTGGGCAACAAAATATTGCCCAGGATTTTGCCATGTCAGATTTTTCACTTACCTTAGTGCTGCAATTCAAGACAAGCAAAATCATCAATGACGTGGCGAAGGTACAAATAAAATCTGAGGAAGTCACTCCTTTTGGAGGAATATTTCACGTGAGAGAGCTTTTTTCCCGTTATATGGCTCCGATTATCGACAAAGTGCTGGGGCTGCGATGTGCGTCGTACGGCTATCAGTACAGCGAGATCGTTGGTTCGCTGTCAAGCGTCTACTTCTGTGGTGGAGACTGCGTGGAGGATGTGACAAGCCACCTGATGCCCCATCTCTCGCTTCATCCCACTCTGCGCACATGCAGTTCCGATACAATCCTAAGAGGTATTTCAGAACTGGCTACGTCTAATACGTCCTACACTTCCGACACAGGCAAAAGCTATGATTTCAATACCGCTCCCAAACTGAACAGCCTGCTCGTCAAGACTCTGATAAACACAGGCCAGCTTTAGCTGGAGAATCATACGACCTGGACTTCGACCACCAGTTCATAGAGACGGTATCGTAGCGCCACTCCGTGAAGGGGCGCACATACATCGTGCGCGAGATGCCCTTCAGCGACTGGTAGCTGAGCGGCACGCGCCATTCCGCTGTAGGAAACACCTCCTCCATATAACAGCAGAAACCGCGGTAGTCTGTCCCATCGGGATAGATACCACGGTCTACCAATATGCGGAATATCGCTATCCAGTGCACCTTGCGCGTGACGAGGTAACGCCCGTCGGTCTCACGGTACTCCATTAACTGTGATATCGCCGAGGCGACATCGCGGTTTGCAGGAAAAGAGATGAAAGATGAAAGTTGGCAGCACGGTCACTCTCATCTTCAATACTTAGTCTTTCCACTTGATGACGCAGCAGCACCACCTCTTTTTCGAGCGCTTCGATGCGAAGATGCATTTCTCTGATGATTTGATTCTGTTTCATATCGTATAAGTTTTTTGAAGTGTTTAATATTTCAAAAAAAGAAAATCCGCTACACCCAGGGGGAGTAGCGGACAATGAAGGGGGAGGTTACTTTAGCGTTCTCAGATCACGGCTCAAGCGCATCGCACAGAAGTGTGGGCCGCACATGGTGCAATATTCGCCGTCGGTGTGTCTGCCCTCGTTGAAGTACTCGAGTGCCCGCTCGGGGTCGAGGCTGAGGTGAAACTGGTCGCGCCAGCGGAACTCGAAACGTGCCTTGCTCAACGCATTGTCCCGTATGATGGCACCGGGGTGCCCCTTGGCCAGGTCGGCAGCATGGGCGGCTATCTTGTAGGTGATGACACCGGTGCGCACATCGTCCCTATTGGGCAGACCGAGGTGCTCCTTGGGGGTGACATAGCAGAGCATGGCGGTGCCCAGCCAGCCGATCTGTGTGGCTCCGATGGCCGAGGTGATGTGGTCATAGCCCGGCGCTATGTCCGTCACCAGCGGCCCCAGGGTGTAGAAGGGGGCGTTGTGGCAGTGCTTGACCTGCCTCTCCATATTCTCCTGTATCTTGTGGAGCGGCACATGCCCGGGACCCTCGACGAAGGCCTGCACATTCTTCTCCCAAGCGCGGAGGACGAGTTCGCCCAAGGTGTCCAACTCGGCAAACTGTGCCTCGTCATTGGCATCGGCAATGGAGCCGGGGCGCAAGCCATCGCCCAGCGACACGGCCACATCGTAGCGGGCGAGGATGTCGCAAATCTCATCGAAGTGTTCGTAGAGGAAGTTTTCTCGCTGGTGCAGCAGGCACCACTTGCTCATGATGCTTCCGCCACGGCTCACGATGCCGCACAGCCTCTTGTCGGCCAGGTGCACATTGCGGATGAGGATGCCTGCGTGGATGGTAAAATAGTCCACGCCCTGCTCGCATTGCTCCACCAGCGTGTCGCGGTAGATCTCCCACGTGAGGTCCTCGACCTTGCCGTCGACCTTCTCGAGAGCCTGATATATGGGCACCGTGCCCACGGGGACGGGGCAGTTGCGAATGATCCATTCGCGTGTCTCGTGGATGTTGGCCCCCGTGGAAAGGTCCATCAGGGTGTCGCCTCCCAGCCTGCAACTCCATACGGCCTTCTCGACCTCCTCGTCGATGCTCGAGGTGGTGGCAGAGTTGCCGATGTTGGTGTTGATCTTCACCAGAAAGTTGCGGCCGATAATCATCGGTTCGCTCTCCGGATGGTTGATGTTGGCCGGCAACACGGCGCGCCCTTCGGCAATCTCCTGACGTACAAACTCGGGGGTGATGTGCGAGTCGATGCCCAGTTCGCAGCAGTTCATCGTCTCGCGTATCGCTACATACTCCATCTCGGGGGTGATGATTCCGGCACGGGCACAGGCCATCTGGCCCATGGGCTTGCCCTCCTCCCTGCGCATCGCAATCCATCGCTCCCTGATCCTCTCTATGCCCGCTCTGGGGTCGGTCTTGATGGTCGGGTCGGTGTAGGGGCCTCCTGTGTCATAGATATATACGGGGGCATTGGGCGTCACTACCTTGTCGCCATCGACAATCTCTACCGTCGGGGTGAGGTTCACCTTCTGCATCCCGACCTTGATGAACGGGAACAGCGTCCCCTCCATATACACCTTCTCGCGCTGTGCATAGTACTTCTTTTCTTCCATAGTCATTGCTCATTCGTTTATAGTTATCTTTGGTCTTCTAAAAAACACCGCAAGTGATGAACTACAAAGGAATGCTCTCCCGAGGGAAGAAAAAAAAGACGTATGTCGGGTGGACACACGTCTGCACTGTCAACTATCCACAATTCCTACGGCAGTACTAACTGCTTCAGGTTCGAGGGTGTAATCTCAGCCAATCCCCGAAGGAAAGGCACCCCTTTGTTCTCAATATCAGTTGCAAATGTAAGCAAATTATTTCAATACACGCCATTTCATCCGGTATTTTATCTCATCTTTCCCGTGAGCCCTCAAAAAAAACTCAGCAACGGAAGAACTTAAAAACTCAGAGCCTACGGCTCACCCAGATACTCGAAGATCAGTTGCACTTGCCGACGGGTGAAGTGGCGGTCGTTGACACGGTAGCCTGTAGCGAGCAGCGCGGGCAACAGGCCGTGGGCGTGGTTGATGTAGCGGTTGAGCCGACGTAGGGCGTTCGAGGCTGAGCCGATGGGGAAATACATCGTGGCCAGCTCGCTTTTGGTGTAGGGACGGATTTCAATCATTGTTTCCATAGTAGTTAAGTTACATTCGGTGTAACCGCACAACTGTCCCTCTGTTTATAGAGGGAGAGTTTGACGGCAAAGCCGAGTGTTTACGTTCCTTTCACTCTATAAAATTACGAAAAATCGGTCATATAAGCAAGCGCAAACACGCTTATTATCAGCGGATAACAAAAAAATCTGCATTTCTTGGAAAGATTGTTTGTGTAGCGTGCCATAGGTCGCAGTGGCGGACAGGGAGCCTGCTGCAAGGTAGTAACTTTGCAGTGTAAATGATAACCGGTAACTCACTTACACTAAACACTAAACGTTAAACTCTAAACAAGAAAAAACCATGCCCATCACCTACGCAGTAAAGAAAGTAAGCAACCCCAGAAACCGCGATGTGGACTACTTCCACGGTCAGGCCATCAAGACTGGTGAACTCACCTTAGACAAACTCGCCAAGCGTATCAACAACAGCACCACCGTGACGCAGGCAGACTGCCGCGCCGTGCTCGTGAGTATGAAAGACCACATCATCGAGGCCCTCACCGAAGGACAAGTGGTGGTGCTCGATGACCTCGGCCGCTTCCAGATAACGCTCCAAGGCAAGTGTTACCCCAAGGAGGTAATCAATGCCGAAGACTTCTCACCCTCAGCAATGATCAAGAGCCACAAGATCGTGTTCCGCCCCGATGCGGCACTGAAGAGGGAAGTCGCCAAGGACTTCAAGTTGAAGCGCATCTCGTCGGAGGCGATGGCGTAAATTGCTCCCCTCGGTGCTCGATGCGCCGAGGGGGCAAAGTGACAATTAAACTTCCGCGATAGTGTCATGCTGAGCAAAGCGAAGTATCCCGCGCAGGGCCGACGCGGTATGAAAGCGTCGGTTGCGACGAAGGGAACTTTAGTTCCCCCGAGGAGTTCCTTCTCCCAGGGCACTTTGCGAGATCCTTGCTTTTCCCCTTCGGGCCAGCGACCTAAAGGTTCACTCCGTTCAGGATGACATGAACGCTGGGATTACTAACCTCTAACACTCAAAAAAACATGAACTCAAAAACTCAATTCAATTTCGGCAAACTCCTCAAAATCCTCATCGCTGTCCTCACCGCCTTGGCCGGCTCGCTGGGCTTGGCAAGTTGTGTCTAAGCCATGAGACCGCTACTCCGTGCGCTGCTGCTCATCAGCGGCGCACTTACGCTTATCGCATAAAGAGACCCACCCTAACCCTCCCTGTGAGGGAGGGGATTCGGAGTCCATCGAATACTAACCATTAAACATAGCCCACGCTACCGCGATGTCGGTAAGTCCTCCCTCACAGGGAGGATTTAGGTGGGTCTTCATCATGAAACATTTCAGTATATCAGAATTAACAAGCAGCGCTACCGCGCTGCGCGAGGGCATCGACAATCGCCCATCGAAGTGTGCCTACCACCTGTTGCACGTACTCGTAGACCAACTCCTTGACCCCATCCGCGAAGCGTGGGGAGAGCCCATCGTGGTGTCCTCGGGCTATCGCTGCAAGGAACTCAACACGCTCATCGGGGGTGTGAAGAATAGTCACCATATCCTTGGCTGTGCTGCTGATATTATTGCCGGTAACAAGGCCGACCACCGCCGTTTGTTCAAACTCATCCAGCAGATGCACGGGGAGGAGCGCATCAAGTTTACCCAATTGATATGGGAAGGCAACGGAAGGTGGATTCATATCTCCTATGTGCCCTCAGACCTCAGGTGTCAGGTCATTGGATTTATCGAAAAACAATAAATAGGAGAAACTTTTAATCTTGTTTAACAAACGAAACACTCGCGTGCTGCACGAGCGCACCCACGACATCGAACAAGGTGGTAGAATTGCAAAGGATGGGTAGGGCTAAATTATTCGTCAAAAACTCTTTTGTAATTCAATATATATTGCTACATTTGCACAGGCTTAAGGTGTTCGTACGACGATTGCTGTCGTGACGGATGAAAAGGGAACTTCGGTGCAAGGCCGAGACTATACCCGTAGCTGTATGTCTTAATAGAAAACTCCGTGCTATCTGGCATTGGTCACTGCTGCAAGGTGGGAAGACCGCACGGAGGAGACGAGTCAGAAGACCTGCCTTAATCCTTACAATGATGCAATGCTTTCGGGAGATAAGGCATTGGAGAGGCGCTTGGTTCTTATGATGTGAGTCAGGGTTGTATCGTCGCCACTATTCCCTCCCCCGATGCTGCACGGCTGGTGAAATAATAACTATAGATATAGAGGTATGATACAAACCGTAATCAAGAGAGATGGACGCATCGTGGGTTTCAATCGTGAGAAGATTGCCGCCGCCATACGCAAGGCGATGCTCACCACCGAACGTGGTGAAGATGAAGCATTGGTTTCAAAGATAGTCGACCGCATCGAATTTCGCGGCAACGAGCAATCTACCGTGGAGGAAATTCAAGACATGGTAGAGTTGCAGCTCATGGCCTCACCCCGCAAGGAGGTGGCCAAGAGTTATATCGCCTACCGTAATAAACGAAGCATTGCTCGTAAGGCAAAGACTCGTGAGATGTTCCTTGAAATTGTCGATGCCAAGTCGAACGACGTAACGCGCGAGAATGCCAACATGAATGCTGATACCCCAGCAGGCATGATGATGAAGTTCGCTTCAGAGACTACAAAGCCCTTTGTCGACGACTACCTACTCTCCGAACAGACCCTTTGGGCTCTGCGCAACAACTATCTGCACATCCACGACAAAGACTACTACCCCACCAAGTCGCTCACCTGCATCCAACATCCCTTGGATAAGGTGCTCGAACATGGCATACAGGCCGGACATGGTGAAAGCCGCCCTACCAAGCGCATCGAGACAGCCTCAATCATGGCATGCATCTCGATGGAGACAGTGCAGAACGAGATGCATGGCGGACAGGCTATCCCTGCGTTCGACTTCTATCTCGCACCCTATGTGCGTCGCAGTTATGTCGAGGAGGTAAAGAACATCGAGCACCTCACTGGCATGGATCTCAAGCACCTTTACGATGTTGAAATCGAGGATTACCTCGTTCAAGACCTTCTCTTTCTCCAAGGCGACGAGCGGTTCAAGCAGCATGCCATCAACCGTACCGTCAACCGCGTCCACCAGTCGATGGAGGCCTTTATCCACAATATGAATACCATTCACTCACGTGGAGGAAACCAGGTAGTATTCTCGTCTATCAATTATGGTACCGATACCTCAGCAGAGGGTCGCTGCATCATTCGTGAACTTCTGCAGTCGACCTATGAGGGGGTGGGCAACGGCTCTACCGCCATCTTCCCCATACAGATATGGAAGAAAAAACGCGGAGTCAGCTATCTTCCCGAAGATCGCAACTATGACCTCTACAAGTTTGCTTGTAAGGTTGCAGCGCGTCGCTTCTTTCCCAACTTCGTCAATCTCGACGCAACCTACAATCAGCACGAGAAATGGCGTGCTGACGACCCCCAGCGCTATCGCTACGAGATAGCCACGATGGGTTGCCGTACCCGCGTCTTTGAGAACCGCTATGGCGAGAAGACCTCTATTGCTCGTGGCAATCTCTCATTCTCGACCATCAATATCGTGCGTCTCGCTATCGAGTGTATGGAGATTGAAGATCAGAAACGTCGTATCGATACCTTCTTTGCTAAACTTGACGAGCTGCTCGAGATTACCGCACGACAGCTGTGCGACCGTTACGATTTCCAAAAGACTGCCCTTGCCAAGCAATTCCCCTTGCTCATGTCGGCCTTGTGGAGTGGTTGCGAAGAGCTCACAGCCAACGACACCGTCGGTCGTGTCATCAATCAGGGCACCCTTGGTATCGGCTTTATCGGCTTGGCCGAGTGTCTTATTGCCCTTACGGGAAAGCACCATGGAGAGAGCGACGAGTCTCAAGCACTTGGCTTGCGCATCATAACCTACATGCGTGACCGTGCCAACGAGTTCTCAGAGCGTTACCAACACAACTTTAGCGTACTTGCTACTCCTGCAGAAGGCCTTACAGGTAAGTTGACCCGTATCGACCGCAAGACCTTTGGCGAGATACCCGGCATT
>JBGVOS010000169.1:0-9913 GCA_045126595.1 Bacteroidaceae bacterium
GCTCTATACCGGCATTCACCGTAAGTCCTTTGTAGATATCTTCGTTCTCGGGATGCTGCATGATATTCGATTTATATTGATGACATGTGCAAATTTAATGGATTTTTCTTTATTTCCGACAACAAAGGGATAAAAAAACAAAGCCGCTCAGTACTGAGCGGCTTTGCGGTGCGTACGGGACTCGAACCCGTGACCCCATGCGTGACAGGCATGTATTCTAACCAACTGAACTAACGCACCAGAAATGTCAAACTCTCGGGCAATCTCTCTCGATTGCGGGTGCAAAGGTAGAAACTTTTTTCGGAACTACAAAACGTTTGATTGTTTTTTTCGGAATTATTTTTCAAACAAACGTTGATAGAGGCTGGCGGCTCTGAATTTCTTGTCCGAGAACACCCAATCGGGGAGTGTTGCCGTATGCTTGAAGCCGCACGAAACAAAGAGCCGATGTGCCGGAGCATTGTCTTCGAGCACATAGGCATAGAGCTGATGGAGGTCGAGCACATGCTCGGCATAATCGCACAGCAAAGCCAAAGCCTCGCGGCCATAACCCTTGCCCCGACTGGCTTCATCGATGACAATGCCCACCTCGGCCCGACGATTCGAGGGACTGAAGTCAAAGAGGTCGACAGCACCGACCAATTCTCCCGTATCGCAACGCTCGACCATCAGCCGCGCCTGCTTGTCCACATAGAGGTCATGGCTGTTGGTCTCGATATATTGCTGTAGCAGATAGCGCGAATAGGGCACTTTGCATGCTGAGACCATCCACTGGCGGGTATCGTTCTCTACATGGAAGAGAAAGTCAAGGTCGCCAAGTTCGGGTGCGCGAAGACGGAGGGTAGAAGAGGCAAGGTACATGAGATTAGAACAACAGCAAAGGGGTTACAGAGGTTTATATATTTTTCTATCAGTCACCAACACTCCAGTACGTGCCGAGTAAGTGGCTATATGCAAGGTATTGCCCGGCGTATGCTCCAGCAGGTCGAGCACGGTGCGGTAGCTATAGTGATCCGTATCATATATTACCGTGTCGTACCCATCGAGGTCCTCAGAAAGAGCGAGATGCCCTTGGGGAAGCGTCGTCTCGGTGCCTTCGACAAAACGGAACCGGCCATCCGGCTGATATACCGACAGCAGTGAACGCACCTCCGAAAGCATCCGGTCATCACCGATCACCAAGGCCTTCATCGCCGGCAAAACGGCAGAAGGCCTCCTGCGGTAGCGCAAACGGTTGCCGACATAGGCCATGAACGAGCGCGCCCAAATGGCGGCATTGATAGGAAGGCTTATAATAAAGGAATAATGGCCATAGTGCTTGCGGAAGAAGAGACGCATGGCCTGATAGAATGTGTATACGTAACGGTACGAACTCTTCACCGTGCTCTCGCCCTTGTAGTGAAGCATGCGCGTGGGAAGGAAATAGTTTTTGTACCCGCCCTGCAGTACACGGTACGACAGGTCGATATCCTCGCCATACATGAAGAAATCCTCATCGAGCAGCCCCACCTTGTCCAACGCCTCGCGGCGGAGCATCATGAACGCGCCAGAGATGATTTCTATCTCGTCCACCTCATTCTCGTCAAGGTAGCGCATGTAGTACCGACCGAACAGACGCGACTTGGGGAACAGCGCAGCGAGGCCCGACATCTTACAGAAGGCCACAAAGGGGGTAGGCAATCCGCGACGGCTCTCGGGGGCAAACGTGCCATTGGCATGCAGCATATAGGCACCGGCTCCTCCCGCCTCGGGGTGAGCCTCCATGAACTCCACAAACTGTCGCAGGGTATCTTCGCCCACTATCGTGTCGGGGTTGAGCAAGAGCACATATTTACCCGTCGACTGCCGTATCGCCTGATTGTTTGCACGAGCAAAGCCCACGTTCTCTGTATTCTCGACAAACGTAACCTCGGGGAAACGCTCACGGAGATAGGCCACCGAACCGTCCGTCGAAAGGTTATCGACCACAAAGACCTCCACACGCAGTCCCTCGGATGCACGGCGCACCGACTCGAGGCATTGCTCCAAGTAGTACTTGACGTTGTAGTTGACGATAATGACAGAAAGCACGGGAAAAAAATCTGAGTTCTGATTACTGATTTATTTAGTCCCCCATCTGCAGTTCAATCTCCACTCCCTCGGGCGAAGGCAGACAGAAGAACGATGCCGCAAGTGCAATCAAGGCATAATACATGCCCCAGTTCTCGAGCATCGCATAATAGAAGAGAACACCCATGAGCATGACAGCCGCCAACAAAGTAAGCCGACAGAAATAATACTCAGTATACAACCCTGCTCTCTCGGCTTTCTCGGCCGTGTGCACCCTATTCTTCAGTATCCAGTTGAATCCTTTGAGCGCGGCCAGCACACAAGCCCCGGTGAAGAAGAACATAAACACCTGGACGTAATACATCAGCGCTCCATCGAAGGCATCTACCATCATCCCTTCCAACGGCGCAACGCCCAGCTCGCAAAGGACAACGAATGTTACCAAAAAAGCTATCATCGCTGCATACATCAGGCGGATATTACGACTAATCTTCTTATAGTCTGTCATATTCTATTATGTATTTAGTTAAAACGTTTTACCCGTAAACGGCATGCGGTTCACTATCGAGCGGCCCAGCGTGGCCTCATCGGCATACTCCAGTTCGTCGCCCACCGAGATGCCGCGCGAGAGCACCGACATCTTCACGCCCAAAGCCTCCAGCTTGCGGAAGATATAGAAGTTAGTCGTGTCGCCCTCCATCGTGGGGCTGAGGGCAAAGATGACCTCCTTCACCTCCCCGCTCTTGACGCGCTCCACGAGGCTGTCAATCTCGAGGTCGGCAGGCCCCACCCCGTCCATCGGCGAGATAACCCCGCCCAGTACATGGTACAGGCCGCGGTAGAGCGACGTGTTCTCCACGGCAATCACATCGCGCACCGTCTCCACCACACACACCAGGCTATGGTCGCGCGAGGGCTGGGCACAGATTTCACACACGTCGCTGTCCGAAATATTATGGCACACCGTGCAGTACTTCACCTCGCGGCACAGCGTGCTCACGGCCTCGGCAAACGCCTCGGCCTCGCCCACCGGACGGCGCAACATGTGCAGCACGAGACGGAGCGCCGTCTTGCGCCCTATCCCCGGCAATTTGGCAAACTCGCCGACGGCCCGTTCGAGCAATGCTGATGAGTACTGATGTTCCATATCGTATATCCCGACAAAGTTAGTGCAAAAAAACGACACCACGAAAACAAAGGCCATCAACTTGCGGAGTCAAGACCAAAATAAGTTGCCGGCTTCATCGGATAAGCAGAACGGGTATACCCGATTTCTTTTGTCACCGCGGTGAAAAACATTTGCCATCGCGGTGAAAAAGAATTGTCACCGCGGTGGAAAAAGATTGTCTCCGCGGTGACAAAACTTTTAGGATAGAGCGGATGCTGCCATTCGCTTTGTCCACACGCGATCTTCCCTCCTCATGTTTTTTCTTTAGAACAATCGCAATCCGCAGCGCGTTCTCATATCCTACGATATGGGTGCAAAGATGAAAAGACGGATACGATGGGGGAGCATATTCCTCCTGACTGCACTGCTGCTACCCGCAGCAGTGCTGTTCATGCTGTACCTACCACCCATACAGGATGCCGCCAGGCGATGGAGCACGGCGTGGCTCACCGAACAGACGGGGATGGAGATACGGATAGGATCGGTCCACCTGCTCTTTCCCCTGCGCCTCGAGGTGAGCAACTTGGAGGTGGGTGAGCTCCTCAGCATAGAGAGGTTTGCCACCAACATACGCTTCGGGCCACTCATGCAAGGCACGATATATGCCGACTTCGTGAGCGCAAGAGGGATTTCCTTCCGGGGCGACACAACGGCGCGAGCGAACATCCATGCACAGCGGCTCCGGGCAGACGACATCGTCTACCGCTGGAGCGAACGCCAACTCCGCATACAGGACATACTCGTCACTGAAGGGGACATCGCGGTGCAGGGAGGCGGTCACTCCATGGTCAAGGACTCCGTACCCTTCCGGCTGCCCTTGGGCGTGGCGGTCTCGCGCGTACGGCTGCGGCGTATGGCGGCCGACTATGCCGATGAACAGATGCAGATGGGCGCTACGGCCGGCAACATCACGCTACGGAGCATAGTTGCAGATACCGCAACGGTGGTTTCGCTCGGGAGTGTCACGCTACAGGATGGAGCATTCACACTTGTGCAACGCGACAAGCTGCCCTGGGAGGTAGATGCACTGACAGCACAGGCCGAGTCGCTGCACTACACCCCGACGGGCATCGCCGGGCGACTCACGAAACTGTCTTTCGAGGTGGGCCACGGCATCGCCCTACGCGAAGGGACGATGAGCTTTGCATGGCAGGAGGGAATGCTCACCCTACCCCACTTTGCCTTTCAAACCGAGCACTCAAGCCTCAACGGCCACCTGCGTACCTTGAGCTACAGCAATGGGAGCATCCACATCGACGGCGATGCCGACATGGCAATAGGATATGCCGATGCACTGTTTCTGGCCGAGCGGACAGACAAGCTACCGAGGGACTTCGCACGGCTCTACCCCACCGAGACACTCAGTGTCACCATCGCGCTGGACGGCCCCATAGAACAGTTGCGGCTGACACAGTGCTCCGTATCGCTCCCCACGGCCTTCGACATCAAGATGCACGGCACGGTGCAGGGCATCACCGCGGCCAAGCAACGCGAGGCACGGTGCCAGATAGAGGTCCACACCTACGACCTCGATTTCCTCACCGCCCTGGCCGACAGCACGGCAAGGAAACGGTTTGCCATCCCGCACGGCATCACCTGCCGGGGCGCCCTGCACTATGCGCCTGACACACTGCATGCACTGTGCGCCCTCAACGTCAACAAAGGTACAGCGACCCTGGAGGCCGGCTTCCGCCCGACACGCAAGGCCTATACGCTGCAAGTGCAAACCGACTCACTCGACCTGCGCCAATTCATGCCAGGAGGAGAGTTGGGACAAGTGAGCATGCAGCTCTCTCTGGAAGGAAAAAACTTTGATTACAGGGAGGAGAGTACCACTATCCATGGCGCACTGCAACTCCACGCGCTGCAATGGAGGGAGTACACCTTCTCCAACGCCTCGGCACATGCGTCCCTCATCGGGAAGCAGCTCCATGCCAATGCCACATACAGCGATTCGCTGATGCAATGGAACCTGACAGCAGCGATGAAGCACATCTCCGGCACCCTTGAGGCACAGCTGCATGCGCAACTCAACGACCTGAACATGAAGGTTCTGCAGATTGAAGACACCGACATACACCCCGCCTTCCGGTGTTACGCCACACTGCGCATCGACTCTGCCACCACCTACACGTTGAACAGCCGATTCAGCGACATCATGCTGAGCACTGCCACCCAAACCATACGCCCAAAGGCCCTTGTTCTGAATGCCAGAATGACGCCCGACACAGCCCTGTTGGGTATCCGTTCGGGCGACCTCGCGTTGACGGCCAGCGCCCATGCCGAGGGGTTGCCGTGGCAATGGAAACAGCCCGTCGGCCTGTTGGGAAGCACGCTTCCGAACGGACTTACAGCCCTGCAGGCTACACTGGCGGCCGGAGATGACAATCCCGCGAGCAACTACCTGGCTCTGCTGGGAGTAAAGTTCCGTACCCTACACGCCACGATAAATGACCGCGCGGACAGCCTCACGGGACGCCTCTCCCTCAGCGGCATCATCGCCAAAGGCATCGCGACAGACAGCGCCACAGTAGCGGCACACTATGCCGGAGGCACACTACACGCCCATCTGCACACCGAAGCACTGAGCTGGAGCAATCCGCTGATGCAGTTCCAAGGGAGCGCAAGCTGCACACTGGCCTGGGGTGGCAACTTCGCTCCCGACAGCCTCTCGGGGCTGCTGCACCTGTCGGCCGTAGAATACAATCTGCCCGCATACAACCTGCAGCTACACACCGTGGATACACTGTCCATCCCCCTGGAGCGCGGAGGACTCACCCTCACTGCCCTCCCACTCTACACCACAGGCAAACAGCCGCTGCTACTCGACGGGCACGTTGCACTGCAGGGCACACCGTCCCTACAGCTGCGCCTTACCGCACGCGAGACCAATCTATTGCGCACGGGGGCCACACGCGAGACCCAGCTCTACGGCAAAGCCTTGGTAAGCGGAAGCGTCACCTTGAGCGGCCCCTTCAACGCCCTTGCCATCAGCGGAAACCTGCAGTTACGTCCCGGCTCATCCATCCATTATATCTATAAGGATGCCATACTCACGGCAAACAACCAGTTGGATAACGTGGTCACCTTCGTGGACTTCGCAGCCGACACCACTGCCGCCTCTCTCCCGAGAAGACGGCTGTCGGGCAACGGCTTCTCCATGAACCTCAACCTCTCCATCGCCCCCACCGTACAACTGGAAGTTTCGCTCGGACGGGGCCAGCAGAACACCGTTACGCTACAGGGTGGCGGCATCCTGAACCTGCAGTACATCCCCGCCGGCGGACTGCGCCTGTCGGGCAGGTACACCATCGAAGGTGGCGAGCTCAACATGAATGTTCCTCTGCTGCATGCCAACCACATGGCCATCCGTCCGGGGAGCACAGTCACCTGGTCGGGCAGTCCACAGAACCCACAACTGAACATCACGGCCGAGGAGCGCATCCGCGCATCAGTCACGCTCGACGGAAGCCCCCAATCCGTACTGTTTGTCACCGGACTGTCGCTCAGCGACACTCTCGAGAAGCTGGGCATACAGTTCACCCTCTCCTCGCCCGAGAACGCCTCGATGCAGAACACCCTTGCCGCCCTCTCGCCCGAGGAACGCAGCAAACTGGCCGTGGCACTGCTCACCACCGGCCTGTATCTTGGCGAAGGCGGCACAGGCAACCTGATGAATACCGCACTCATGGGCATCCTGCAATCACAACTCGACAACATTTCACGCGACGCCTTCCGCACAGTGGACGTTAGCGTAGGCATAGAGCCACTGCCCGATGGCGTGAGCGGCATCAGTACACGCACCGACTACTCGTTCAGCCTCGCCAAGCGTTTCTGGAACGACCGCATACGCATCATCATAGGCGGAAGCGTCACGACCAGCAACGAGCGCATCGAAGACGATGCAGTCATCGACAACATCATCATCGAATGGCGCATCAACCCCGTGGGCAACCAGTACCTGCGCTTCTTTTATGACAAGAACTACGAGAGTATCCTCGAAGGCGAAATACGCGAAACGGGCGTGGGCTATGCCTACAGAAGACAGTTTTAGGAGGGAAGAGGAAAGAATTAGTAGCCCATGTCATCCTGAGCAACGCGAAGAATCTCGCGCAAAGACTCGAGGATACCAACAAAACACTCTGCGAGATTCCTCGCGTTGGTCAGAATGACACTAATGTAGTTTAACTAAAAAGATTATTTTCAAACAAGATGATGCCCACTAATAATTTTCAATTCTCTATTTTCAATTTTCAACTCCTCATCGTGTTTGCCAGCACGATGATAATCTCCTGCTCCACCACCAAACATCTTCCCGAAGACGAACTGCTCTACACCGGCACCAAGGCAGTGGAAATAGAAGGGATCACTCCCTCCCCTCTGCACGAGCAAGCCATAGGCGAAGCCAAGGTGGCCTTCGTCTCGCCACCCAACAATGCACTGTTCGGCAGTTCGCGTTACCGCACACCCTTCCCCGTCGGGCTATGGGCATACAACGCTTTTGTGGGCGACAGCACAGGACTGCGGCGTTGGCTGTTCCGCACCTTCGCCACCCAACCGATATACATCTCTACGGTGAACCCCGCCCTGCGTGCCGATGTGGCCGAGAACACCCTGCGCAACTACGGCTACTTTGACAGCCGTGTGGGCTACACAGTAGACACACTGGCCGGCGGACGTAAGGCCAAGCTATCCTATACGCTACATCTCGGCACACCTTGGTACTACGGCAAGGTAGAGTATCTCGGCTTTGCCCCATCGATGGACAGTCTCGTCCGTGCCACATGGGCCGATCGCTTGCTGCACGAAGGCAATCAGTTGAGCTACGCCACGCTCATCGGTGAGCGCAACCGCCTCTTCCAGCTGTTCCGCGAACAGGGCTACTACTACTTCCGTCCCGAGATGATCACCATCCTTGCCGATACCACTGCCGTAAAGTACAAAGCACAACTACGCATCACTCCCCATGCCGACCTGCCTGCCTATGCCACCCAACCATGGCGTTTGGGACACACCTACTTCACATTCAATGGGAAACGGAACCCAAGATTCGAACTCCAGAATTCGACAAGCGGACACACCACCTACCTCTACCAAGCAAAACGCATCCCTATACGCCAGGCACTGATTGCCTCGCGCATTGCCTGGCGCCACGGTGATCTCTACTCGCCAACCACACAAGATGCCACACAGCGCGACCTCAACCGCCTGGGCGTATTGAACGCCGTCAGCATCAATTACGTGCCGCGCGACAGCACCTACACTACCGACACGCTCGACGTCTACATCACCGCCCAATTGGAACCACCCTACGAGCTATCGCTCGAAGCCAACCTCACGGCCAAAAGCAACGACCAGGTGGGGCCCGGCATCGTGGCCTCGCTCTCGCGCAGGAACCTCCTGCGCATGGCCGAAGTCATCCAATTCCGTCTGAAAGGCTCCTACGAATGGCAAACCAACCGTACCCTACGCCGTGAAGGCAGCGTGGTAAACTCCTTCGAAGTAGGCTCCGACCTCTCCATCTCGGTACCCCAACTGCTCTTCCCCGGTGGCTATGACTACCCTTACAAGCGCCCCGTGTCCACTACTGCACGCCTCTATGCCGACTGGCTCCACCGCGGCGGTTTTTTACGCAAGCTCGCCTTTGGCGGCAACCTCACCTACGCCTTTTCCACCTCCGAGATGGTAACCCACAGCGTCAGTCCTTTCATACTAACCTTCAACACCCTGGAACACACGACCGCACGGTTCGACTCTATCATGACGGCCAACCCCGCCATCGGACTCTCCTTCCGGGACCAGTTCATCCCCTCAGGCTCCTACACCTTTACCTTTGACAACACCGCACAAAACCGGCAACATCCTTCACGCGTGACCTTTACCCTCGCCTCTGCTGGCGGCCTGACCTCCTTGATCTATGCCGCCACGGGGAGTGGTTTGAACCAACGGGGAAAGTCATTATTAGGAACTCCCTATGCCCAGTTCATCAAGGGTTATGCCGAAGCCTGCCGCTACTACCGGCTTGCGCATCACCACACCCTTGCCACACGCCTCATCACCAGCATCATCTATTCCTATGGCAACAGCACCGTGCCTCCCTTCAGCGAGCAGTTTCACGTAGGCGGAGCCAACGACCTTCGCGCCTTCCCCCTCCGTGGCATCGGGCCCGGCAGTTACCATGCCACGGGGCGCTACGCCTACATCGACCATACGGGCGACCTCAAACTGGAAGCCAATATAGAATGGCGTTTCCCACTTGTGGGACAACTCAGCGGTGCCCTCTTTATGGATGCAGGCAACGTGTGGACACTGCGTAACGACGTCGCCCGACCCGGTGCACAAATCCATTGGAAAACCTTCGCCCACGACATCGCCCTCGGTACAGGACTTGGTTTACGTTACAACCTCCGCGTACTGCTCCTCCGCTGCGATATGGGCATACCACTCCACATCCCTTACGACACTGGGATACGGAACTACTACAACGTACCTCACTTTCTCCGCGGACTCTGCTTCCACTTCGGAGTGGGGTATCCGTTCTGAGCCATCCCCATTAAAACAATTATAAATATAAACAAGAAGCGCAACCCCTAGGGATTGCGCTTGCAATTAAGCCTGTTTATTTTCAATACATCTCCAATACAATATGCTTTACTTCTGCAATGCGACGCATATTGAGCAAAGCATAGCGCATAC
>JBGVOS010000170.1:0-6046 GCA_045126595.1 Bacteroidaceae bacterium
GGCCTTAGCCGTCTCGTAGGCCAGCTTGGCCTTCAGCAAGGGGTCACCATCCTGCAGTTTCTTTGCTGACACGCCGGCAAACGCCCTACCCTCGCCCATGGGTTGCCCCTCAGCAAGCGAAGGTTGCGTGTAGTAGAGCACACCCGCCGAGGGAGCCACCACAACAGCTTCATCGGCCACAGGAGCTTGCAAGTGTCCGGCCGTCTTGATGACGCCATAGAAGGGGACCTCCACAACCTCCTCCACCACGAGCCCTGCCGCCTCGGCCTGCTTCTTTGTGAAGGCTATGCCCTCGCCATGCGCATGTGCATGATCGTGCTCGTGAGCGTGAGAGAGCTCTTCATCCTGATTATGCAGGGCATGAGCATCATGCTCGTGATTGCAGTCCTGAGAATGCTCCGCGTGGTCATGGGCATCCGCTTCGTGCGAATGTTCCGCATGATTGTGTTCATGTTCTTCATGATCCTGCTCGGCATGCGTTTCATGTACATGGACCGTGTGGTCGTGATCGTGGTCGTGATCGTGGCTCTGTCGTCCCCCGCAAGCGGCAAAAAGCACCGCTGCACACAGACAAGCCAAAGTAGAGAATCGTTTTGTCATATATTTATCAGATTATGGGACAAAGATACGAATTTCTTTTTGCAACTGGATTGCAAATAACGCATTCTATATTTTTTCGTTATAATTTAAGTATGCTGAACAATCTGTATCGTTAAATTGTCACTTCATTAAGTTATGGCATGTTATTTGTCGATAATATAGTATAATAGGTATAGAAGATACCGTTCCAATGCATTATCTTTGTACCGCAAAAGTGAAAACAGATAGAAAGAAGACAGACTATGAACAGACAATATTCACAGAAACTATCCGATATACTCGAGTATAGCCGCGAGGAGGCAGGCCGCCTCCGCTGCGACTCTATCGGTCCCGAGCACCTGCTGTTGGCACTGCTGCGCGATGGCGACAACATGGCTACCACGCTACTGAGCAAGCTACATGCCGACCTGCAGGACATCAAGACCGATATCGAGAGCGACATTGAACGTTCCAATACCTTCAACGATACGGCCCGCTCGCTCGACCTCAACGCTACGGCCAACAAGGTGATGCGCCTCACCCTGCTCGAAGCCCGCGTGCTGAAGAAAACCATGGCCGATGCCGAGCACCTGCTGCTCGCCCTGCTCAAGGACGGACACAACATGGCGGCTGACGTTTTGTCACGAAATGAGGTCAGCTATGACAAAGTGTTCAACCTCCTCTCCATCAAGTCAGACAGCAACCCCTCGATGGGCGGTGGTGATTTCTTCGAGGACGACGAGGAGGACGACGAGTTCCCCACCGAGCGCTCAAGCAAGAATGCCCAGACCGTATCGTCGAAGCCCCAGCAGAAGTCATCGAGCGACACACCCGTGATCGACAACTTCAGCGTCGACATGACACGTGCCGCCGCCGAGGGAAAGATGGACCCCGTCATCGGACGCGACAAGGAGATAGAACGCCTAGCACAGATTCTGAGCCGACGCAAGAAGAACAACCCCGTACTCATCGGTGAGCCTGGCGTGGGTAAGTCGGCCATCGTCGAAGGATTGGCCCTGCGCATCGTGCAGAAGAGGGTGTCGCGCATCCTCTTCGACAAGCGCGTGGTGATGCTCGACATGGCCTCCGTGGTGGCGGGCACGAAGTATCGCGGACAGTTCGAGGAGCGCATACGCTCTATCCTCAACGAGTTGCAGAAGCATCCCGAGATCATCCTCTTCATCGACGAGATACACACCATCGTGGGTGCCGGCTCGGCCGCTGGCTCCATGGACGCGGCCAACATGCTCAAGCCTGCCCTCGCCCGTGGCGAGATACAGTGCATCGGCGCCACCACACTCGACGAGTACCGCAAGACCATCGAGAAGGACGGTGCCCTGGAGCGCCGCTTCCAGAAGGTGGTTGTCGAGGCTCCCGACGCCGAGGAGACCCTCCACATCCTGAGCAACATCAAGGATCGCTATGAGGACCATCACAACGTACACTATACCGACGAGGCCATCAAGGCTTGTGTAAGCCTCTCGGCACGCTATATCACCGACCGCTGCTTCCCCGACAAGGCCATCGACGTGATGGACGAGGCGGGCTCGCGCGTACACTTGACCAATATACAAGTACCCGAGGAGATAGAGCAGCAGGAGGCACGCATCGCCGATGCGCAGGCACAGAAGAACCTCGCCGTCAAGAACCAGGACTATGAACTGGCCGCCGACTACCGCGACCAGGAGCGCCGCCTCGAGCACGAGCTTACCGAGATGAAGCGCCACTGGGAGGCCAGCCTCAAGGACCACCGACAAACGGTCGACGAGGAGAAGATTGCCGAGACGGTGTCGATGATCACCGGCATCCCCGTACAACGCATGGCACAGAGCGAGGGCATACGCCTCAAGGGTATGCGCGAGGCACTGAACGGATGCGTCATCGCACAGGAGAAGGCCATCGGCAAACTCGTGAAGGCCATCCAACGCAACCGCCTCGGTCTCAAGGACCCCAACCGACCCATCGGCACCTTCATGTTCCTCGGCCCCACGGGTGTGGGCAAGACGCTCCTCGCTAAGGAGCTCGCCCGCCACATGTTCGGCTCAACGGATGCCCTCATCCGCGTCGACATGAGCGAGTTCATGGAGAAGCACACCGTGTCGCGCCTCGTGGGAGCACCTCCGGGCTACGTAGGCTATGAGGAGGGCGGACAGCTCACCGAGCGTGTACGCCGCCGCCCCTACTCCATCATCCTGCTCGACGAGATTGAGAAGGCCCATGCCGACGTCTTCAACCTCCTCCTGCAGGTGACCGACGAGGGCCGCCTCACCGATGGCAACGGGCGCCTCATCGACTTCCGCAACACGGTCATCATCATGACCTCGAACGTCGGTTCTCGCCAGCTCAAGGACTTCGGCCGTGGCGTAGGTTTCTCCACCCAGATGGAGTTCGACGACAAGGAACACTCGCGCAGCGTCATCCAGAAGGCCCTCAACAAAACCTTCTCGCCCGAGTTCCTCAACCGTATCGACGAGATCGTCACCTTCGACACCCTCGACACCGCTGCCCTGCGCACCATCGCCGACCTCGAGGTGGACAAGCTCATCCAGCGCCTCGGCGCCCTGGGCATCCCCGTCACCGTCGACGAGGCCTCACGCGACTACATCGCCCGCAAAGGCTACGACCCACAGTATGGTGCCCGCCCCCTGAAGCGTGCCGTGCAGACCTACCTCGAAGACGAGCTCTCCGAGATGCTCATCGAAGATGCCGTAGAGGAGGGACAGGCCATCCGCGTCACCCACGATGCCGAGACGGACAAGTTAAAGTATGAGAAGGTTTAACTATTTAAGAAGACAAAAAACTCCGCGACAGTGTCATCCTGAATGAAATGAAGGATCCCGCGCAAGAATTTGGCAAGAAACCATGCATCTTCAACCAGTAACAAATCAAGCGAGCCCCTACTGGGACTCGCTTGTCCGTATCTACCTCCAGTCTTTCCCCATCGACGAGCAGCGCCCTGTTGCCGACATCGCCCGCCTCATCGCCGAAGACCCACGCTACACGATGTATGCAATCATGAAAGATAATGATGAAGAAGTAAGGGGTAAAGGTGATGAGGAAAAAGGTAACGAAGACTGCCATCCAAAGACCGCACTAAACACTAAACACTACACACTAAACACAAAACACTACACACTAAACACAAAACCAATAGGCCTCCTCACCACCTGGACCTTCGACAGCTTCACCTACATCGAGCACTTCGCCCTCTCGCCCGAGGTGCGCGGCCGTGGCTATGGCAGCGAAGCCTTGGCGATGCTCATCGCCCGGACAGAGCAACCCCTCATCCTCGAGGCCGAGCCCCCCACCGACGAGCTCACCCGCCGCCGCATCGGCTTCTATGAGCGCAGTGGCTTCACCCTCTACGACTATCCCTACGTGCAGCCCGCCTACACCGCCGACAGCCAGCCCGTCCCCCTCTGCCTCATGGGTACCCTCGACACACAAGACATCATGCTCGACCAAGTGAGCCGCACCCTCCACCGCGAGGTCTACGGCTGCAGGTAAATCATCACAAACAAAAAGCAAGAAGGTGTATCAGAACGATACACCCTCTTTAGCATAGTACATAGGAAGACACCCGTAAATGTCTCCACTCTGTAGGATTATTCCACAATAGCCTGTATCAGTACTACGCGGTTATATTCGTTAACATCGTAAGGTTGTGCGATAGCACCCATCGCTTGTGCCTCAATGCGCGAGGGATCTATTCCATAGTCGTTGATGAGGATGCTGCGTACAGCGGTCGAACGCGATACGGAGAGTTCCATATTGACCTCGTCGGTACCAGTTGCCTTGTCGGCATAGCCATCGAGACGAATGCGTGCTTTGGGGTTCTCCTTGAGGAACTTCACCACGTTGACAAACTGCGGTTCCTGTCCCTCGACGGGCGACACCTTGCCTATCTTGAAATGTACCGATCCTATGGTGAAGACATTCTCTATGGGACTCTTCTCAACAATGCGCTCCACGTCGCGTGTCATCACGAGCGTGTCGTACTCTACGCGCACCACCTCATTGGGAACATATACCACAGCAGGGGCAGGGACGTGCTTTGTACGGAAGCGGTAGGTGAGGCCCATCGTAAGTCCTAAGGTAGGCTCGCATGAGCGTCCTGTGATGCGGCTGTCAAAGTGGTCGGGCATGAGAGCCGACTGCACCTCCATGTTCAGGTCGAGGCAATTGATGATGCGGAACTTGCCCATGAGCGCAAAGCTTGACACTACCGAGTTGGTATGTACCGTGCCACGGTAAGGGAAGGCATGAGCATAGCCCAGTCCTATGGCGGGTATCACATCCCAACGGCGGTCGGCGTTGACACCGGCAATAATGTTCAATAGGCTGAACTGCACATCTACATGTGCCGCCACGTATCTGAGGTAATGGCGATAGGTCCCATCGGGATTCACGTTGACTTCATCCATGACAGGATCCTTGGAGCCGTAGATGCCTCCATTGCTGAGGGGGGCACCCAAGTAGAGTCCGTCGGGTGTACTAAATCCGTTGAGGGCACAACCCTGTGTCTGCAGACGGAATCCGATGTAGGGGCTCACCCACTTACCGAAGGTCAGCGAATAGGCAGATGTGAGTCTCTTGCCGAAATCCAGTTTGCAGGCATCACTGGAGAAGATAGTCTGCACACCGGCAGCCCCCTCCACATACCAATAGTTTACGGTGCGGTCCTCCTTCTGCTCTACGGAAGCACCACTCGCAACGTCGGTCTGTGCTATAGCAGGCATGCCGAGGCTGCCCGCCATGGCGAGCAGCAGAGTAGTTATAACTTTTGCTTTCATAATGATGTTCTTTCTTTAATCAGATTCTTACATTACATGTACCAATACTAACTGCTTGGGAGCCTCCTCGGTACCATAGGCCGTGTCGGCAGCAAATCGGAATGTGCCCTCCGTCTCGTAAAGGTACGATTTACGTGCCGAGTAGTACTTGATTTTCACTCTCTCATCGCCCGACACAGCACCGTTAATTTCCATACAGTACACACGTGTACCATCGGCAGTCACTAGTGATGTAGCCACGCCACGACACTCATCGCCTACGAAGGCTGCCACGAGGTCGTCCTCGGCTACGCCACGGGCAAATTCGTCACTCATGCAGAATGTAGCCGTCATCTTGAGCGGATGTTTGCCTTCTATCTCAAGCGGCACAATGTAGGGTTCAGCTATGCTGCCCACCTCAGAACCATTCCCGAAGTCTACACAATCAGCAGCGGTAAACATATACTTGCATCGTGCATTGTAATACTTGAAGGTGAGTTTGCCCTCCTGTTCCTCATAGCCCTTGACGATGATCTTGTAAGTTCCACCGTCGAGCAGCTCACCCACGCCACAGCAGATTCCGTCGATGAAGGCAGCAACCTTATCGTCTGCGGTAGCTATAGCTGTCAACGCCTCGGGGATCTCTACATAGGCCACCATGCTCACTTCGGGCACGAGTGTGAGAACCTGTGGAG
>JBGVOS010000171.1:0-2846 GCA_045126595.1 Bacteroidaceae bacterium
TTCAACCTGTTTCTTGCCAGTGAAGCCATCACGATTATCGAGAGTGAGCTCTACATTGGTGGTTGTCTGCATATTGCCCACAGCACCGTCATACTCTGTATGGATGTAATGGTCGCGCACACTCACCTTGGGTACATTGTAGAGGTATACGTCGCGGAAGATACCGCTCATACGGAACATATCCTGGCACTCGAGGTACGAACCGTCGCTCCAGCGGAACACCTGCACAGCGAGGCGGTTTTCCTTACCTTTATATATATAAGGAGTGAGGTCAAACTCGGCCACATTGTTGGCTCCCTGAGTATATCCTACGTACTGACCGTTGACCCATACGAAAGCAGCCGAGTAGATACCGCCAAAGTGGATGAAGGTACGACGGCCGTCCCAATCCTCGGAAACAGAGAAGGTGCGGGTATATGAGCCTACGGGGTTGATGCCGTAGTTCTTGCCATTGTCATTGTAGTAGGGGCGCGCCTTGATGAAGGGCGGTGTGTTGGAGTGCGGATACTCTACGTTACAGTAGATGGGCTTGTCGTAGCCGTGCATTTCCCAGTTTGAGGGCACGGGAATCTCATCCCATGCAGAATCGTCAAAGCCCTCTTCGAAGAAGGTGAGCGGACGCTGCGAAGGCTCGCTCACGAGGTTGAACTTCCAGGTGCCATTGAGCGACTGGAAGCGGCTATTTACAGGCACTGTCCATGGTGTGGCGTAATACTTGGCATCGGCAAGCATGGCCGCCTCGGTCTCATAGGGCATATAGGTAGCCACGGCACGCTCCTTGTTCTCCTCAAAGATGGTCTCGTCCTCCCACTTGGGCGACTGAATCTTGGGTTTCTCCACCTCAGCAAAGGTGAACCATCCCGAGCGGTCATCGGCATTGTAGTCAACAAGCATCATACGGCCCTCGCGCAAAGCATACATCTTGCCAGCCTTCTGCTTTGAAGCAGAGAGGATACGATAGGCACGCTCACCCTCTACGGGTTCGAAGCGGAAGCGGGCATTGTTCCACACACCGGGTGTAGCGGGCCACTGCAACAGATAGTCTACGGCAGGGTTACCACCGCCATCGTCGAAGTTTTGAGGATAGAAGGCTCCTTGCACGGCACGCTCAGTGAGGCTGATCATCGTCATCGCCCAATACTGACCGCGGTTGAGTTCTTCTGTAGACTCGACAATGATACGGGCATTGTTCTGTCCGTCGTCACCGTTACCGATAGAGAGCCCCTCCTGACCGAAGGGATAGATACGGTAGGTAGCATCGGCATCGAAGCCATACTCCGCGCCTTCGTCAATGCGGAATGCAGCCGCATTCTTCGTGCGAGCCTGCTCCACGGGGATCAACGAGAGTGTACCATTAGTCTCGCGACACATGGCCACCTCGGGGCGATTGGCCGGGATGAGCAGTACGGCACCGCGCATCTTACCCTGGAAGGTCTCCACCTTCCACAGCTGCGCCTCGTCCGAACCGTTGTTCTCACCTACAGCAACCTTATCACCATCGGCACGAAGCGCCTGATTGCTGAAGGGGTTGATGATACGCACACTACCCGAAAGGTCAGTTACGGTCCAGTACTGTCCTTCGGTAGCAGCATCCAACTTTTGGAACTTAGCCTTGTTGCCGTCAAGCTGGAGTGCCAGACGCCCGTCAGTTGCCGGGAAAAGGTTGTACAACGCCCCCTTACGGAAAGCTGTCTGTGCCATGAGAGCACCTGTCACGAAAAGCATCGCCACAAACATCAGCGGGCGGATACTGAAAAGATTTCTGTGTTTGTTCATATAGCTATATAGAATTATTCACAATACCTCGCGAAGATACTAACATTTTGGCAAACAACGAAAAAAAAAGCCTAAATTCTCGCTTTACGAGACAAAGACAGTATCTCGGCAATATTTACGACAATCGCGCCACGCATCGCTAACTAACGATGTGTGGCGCGGTAACTAACGAGGTACAACGCGGTAGCTATTGAGGTATGGGCCACTAACTACCGAGGAATCACTCCTCAAGTGCCATCATCGCCTCTTCCCACTCGGCTTCGGCTTGGGCGAGCGTTTCTTTCAATTTGGCATATTGCTCGAAGAGAGCCTGGTTGGCAGCACCCGAGGGAGTGGCCATCCACTCCTCCAGTTCCTTGAGTTCGGTTTCAATCTGTGCCACACGCTTCTCGCACTCCTCGACGCGCTTCTGCAACTTGCGCTGTTGCTTGGCCTGCTCCTTGCGGGCAGCGTAGGCCTCGGCGCCTCCATTGCCACTCTGAGAAGTCGGGACTGTAGATGCAGCAGGTTTAGCAGATGCTGTCATCACAGAATCAAGGGTCCTCCCCCACTCGGAAGAGTTAGAGGCGGCCCCTCTCTTGCTCTGCAAGAAATCATAAATGCCTCCCAGATGTTCCTTCACCTTGCCACCACCGAACTCGTAAACCTTGGTGACGAGACCGTCGAGGAACTCGCGGTCGTGGCTCACGATGATGACCGTGCCGTCGAACTCGCGAATGGCCTCCTTCAACACGTCCTTGGAGCGCATATCGAGGTGGTTGGTGGGCTCGTCGAGGATAAGCAGATTGACCTGTTCAAGCAGGAGCTTGATCATCGCCAGTCGGCTGCGCTCACCGCCCGAGAGCACCTTCACCTTCTTATCGGAGGCCTCGCCGCCAAACATAAAGGCACCCAGGATGTCGCGTATCTTGAGGCGTATGTCACCTACGGCAACGCGGTCGATGGTTTCAAATACGGTAAGGTTCTCGTCGAGGAGCTGTGCCTGATTCTGTGCAAAGTAGCCTATCTCGACGTTGTGTCCGATGGTGAGTTTGCCATCAAAGGGAATCTCGCCCATGATGCACTTGACG
>JBGVOS010000172.1:0-44025 GCA_045126595.1 Bacteroidaceae bacterium
CCCTCATTGTCGAGCAATACGTAGAAGGGCTGTGCGTTGGCACCGAACTTGACGCGCTGCAGGTAACTCCACTTGTCGCCTATGGTACGCAGCACGACATCCTTGCCATTCTCGACGAGGCGGATGGGCTCGGCAAGCGGGGTCTTGTCGTCCACGTAGAGCGATACGAGTACATAGTCCTTCTCGATGAGGTTAATGACCTTCTCGTCGGCGAGCACTGACTGTTCCATCTCACGGCAGTTTACGCAACCATAGCCGCTGAAGTCGAGCATCACGGGCTTCTTCTGCTGGCGTGCCATGGCCATACCCTGGTCATAGTCCATCACGTCGGGGTGAAGTTCCTGCTCATAGAGGTTGAAGTCCTGTGTGCTCATAGGGGGTGAGAAGGCGCTGATAGCCTTACAGGGAGCACCCCACAAGCCGGGAACCATGTAGATGGCGAAGGCGAATGAGATGAGTCCGAGCATGAAGCGGGGTACTGCTACCTTGCGGTCGTCATCGTCATCGTGGGGGAATTGAATCCACTTCATCAAGTATGCACCGAGGAGGGCGAAGAGAGCAATCCAGAGGGCAAGGAAGGTTTCGCGGTCGAGGATATGCCAGCCGTAAGCGAGGTCGGCAACAGAAAGGAACTTGAGCGCAAAGGCCAACTCCACGAAGGCGAGTACCACCTTCACGGTGTTCATCCAGCCACCGCTCTTAGGAGCAGCCTTGAGCCATGCAGGGAAGATGGCGAAGAGGGTGAAGGGCAATGCCAAGGCAATGGAGAAGCCGAGCATACCCACTGTGGGAGCGAGGATGTTACCTGTGGTAGATACCTCTACGAGGAGGAATCCGATGATGGGACCTGTGCATGAGAATGACACGAGGGTCAAGGTGAAAGCCATGAGGAAGATACCGAGCAAGCCGCCGGTCTTCTCGGCCTTACCGTCCACAGCGGTAGTCCACTTCTCGGGCAGGGTGAGTTCGAACGCACCCATGAACGACATGGCAAATACCACCAAGAGGAGGAAGAAGAAGAGGTTGGGGATAGCCGCCGTAGAGAGAGCATTGAGGGCTGAGGCACCGAAGATGAGTGTTACGAGCAAGCCCACCAATACGTAGATGACTACGATAGATACTCCATAGATATAGGCATCGCGACGGCCTTTCTTCTTGTCACCGCTGCGCTTGAGGAAGAAGCTCACGGTCATCGGGATGATGGGCCATACGCAGGGAGTCACGAGGGCTACCACTCCACCGGCCAAGCCGAGCAGGAGGATGGTCCAGAGTGACTGGTTCTCTGTATCGGCAGTACCCTTGGGCTGTCCCAACTCGTCGATGACGGGCTCCCAAAGTGCACCGAAGGGCGATGCGGACTTCTCTTCCTCGGTCACTGCAGGGGCTTCGGCCTCCGCAGTCTCCTCGGCTGTTTCGCTGATGGCGACAGGCTCAATCTTCGCAGCCTCTACCGTCTTCACCGCAGGAGCCTCGGCCTTGGCTGCGGGCTTGGCAGCAGGCTTGGCAACGGGAGCGGCAGGCTGTGCCTTTACGGCAGGGCTTGCGGTGTAACTGAACTCCACATTGGTCGGAGGCAAGCAGTTCTCGTCGTTGCAGGCACCGTACTGGAAGTAACCCTGCACCTTGCTGTTCTCCTTCTCGATGATGAAGCGCTGCACGAAGGTCACTTTGTCCTCAAAGTAACGTACGTCCATGCCGAACATGTCATCGTACTTGGCAATCTCCTTGCCTTCGAAGGTGAGTTTGCCGTCGAGGCGGGCACCGTCGAGAGTCTCCACTTCGAGTACAGCGGCTGTGGGGCCACCCTCCAACTCGGTAGAATACACGTGCCATCCGGCCTCGATCTTGGCGGCGATACGCAACTCTGCTACGTTGTCGCCTACCATCTGCCATGAGGTCTCGCACTGGATAGGCTCATGGATCTGTGCCATTGCCATCACTGCCACATACAGCAGCGAGAGCAATGCGCTCATTCTTTTGGTCAATAATTTCATAGTCATTTATATAAATTTTCTGCAAAAATACATCTAAAAAGGAAATCTTGCAAATATATTTGATTCATAAGTAAGTATCGCCCGTTTTTACCTCTCAGGGCGAGGGGGCGCAGGCTCTCTCCTTTTTCTTTTTCTCTAGGGGCAATAATGTTGGTGTAATGTCCTAATTTTTACGGAAGATTTAGGAAATAGTTTACGTAAAGTACTTTGCGTTATAAAATATAATACTTTATTTTATGGGGTAAAGTGTTGTATTTATTAAAATATAGTACTTTATTTTAGTTTTCTTCGGGCTTCAGTAGATTTTTCGGCATGGTACTTTTCAGTTTCTTTCTTAGTCCTCGATGACTATTGATAGAGGCTATAAACCGATAGTGCTCGTTTATGAGTGCATTTTTAGACAAGAAACTTGAAATTCTATGCTTTTTTTGTAAATTTGTCGCGGTAAACATAAATTACAGAAGTATCATGAATATAAACTTTGTACAAATGAAGAGATGTATGTTACTGGTTCTGATGGCTGTTGCTACGGCTTTCGGTACATTGAAAGCGCAGGAGAAGACCGTTCTTAGCGCTCAGATTTATGGCTACGAGAGGGATATGGTCTACTTCGACTGTATGCAGTCACCGTTCATTGCGGCAGAGTTCTATACCAATCCCGGAGAGGAGCATCTCTATAGTTTCGAGTGCGACGACCTGGTAAGCATCACTATCAATGGACGCACCGTTGTGCTCTTGCAGCCTGGCGACAGCCTCCATGTGGATATCACATACGAGGGAAAGAATGCGATGGTTGAGTATAGTGGTTCGGAGTGTGCCGTGGCAAACAATAAGTTGATGAAGAGCATCGAGACCTTGAAGCGTACCTTGCGCTATAAGAACCAGCTTCTCGGCTGCGTGGCGCTGGACATGAAACCGAAGACTCGCATCGACGACTCACGCACACTGCTCGCGAAGGCTACCGCACTCATCGAGAAGAGTGCAGCCAGCGCAGAGGCCAAGAACTATGTGACGGCCTTGATAGACTATGACGTGTACATGTCGTTCATCGAGTATCCTGTGATGTACGAGAGCGTCAGAGGATTGGCTGTGGCCGAGCAGGAGATTGGTGACTACTGGAACATCACCGAAGGGTATACACCCCGCAGCGATGCCCAGTCGTTGCGCTGCCCCGAGTATGCGAGCCTCTTGATGCGCTACTGCTTCTACATGAATGCCAAGGCTGCCCAGGAGAAGGGTGAGGCCTATACCATGCCCGGTATATTGGAGGAGATGTACAGCCAGTTGGCAGCCTTTTATGAGGGTGACCAGCGTGATTATGTGCTCTACGTGATATTGCGCAATTTTATCATGAATGGTCAGGAGATAGAGCGTGCCGACGTACTTTATAAGGAGTATTTGGAGAAGTATAATACCAGCGCTTTCCACAAGAACATACTTGAGATGCTGCTGCAGTAATAGTATAAACTCATAATATACAAACCATGAGAACGACGACGAATAACGCCAGAACTCTCTGCAAGACAGTGCTTCTTGCCTTGGCGCTCGTGTGTAGTACGTCCATCGTACAAGCCCAGACCTCCAGTGATTGGAAGGATAAGCCCGTGACCTTGAGAGTCAGCAACCAACCTCTGGGCAAAGTGCTTGAGATGGTGGCGAAGGCTGCCGGTGCCAAGTTGACTCTTCAAGACGTGTCGCTATGGAACATCAACCGCCCCACGACCCTTGCCGTGAAAGACAAACCGCTCGACAAGGTGCTGGGTGAACTCATCGGCGACCAGAATGTCAAGATACGCTACGAAGGCGACAACAATATCGTTGTAGAGCCTGATGCTCAGAGCCAGTCTGCAGAGACGGAACTGAATGTCACCGGTACCGTCTACGACAAGGTGACCAAGGAGCCGCTTATCGGAGCCACCATACTCATCACCGATGGTACGGGCAAGGATAGCGGCACAAGAGGATGCATCACAGATTTTGACGGTAAGTTTAGCATACACCTCAAGAAGCGCGAGTCGCTCAGCATCTCTTATATCGGATACGAGAGCGTATCGAAGCAAATCTTGAAGCACGAACACAACCTCGTGGTGGAACTGAAGCCCAGCATCGAACTCGATGACGTGGTGGTGACAGGTATCAGCCGTCGTAACAAGAACAGTTTTACGGGTAACTACGTGGAGGTAAAGGGTGAGCAACTGCGCCAGATGAACCCCACGAACATTCTCAAAGGATTGCAGTTCTTTGACCCGAGTTTCAAGATTATCGAAAACAATAAGACTGGTTCGGACCCCAATGCGGAACCCGACTTCCAGATTCGTGGCGATCAGTCGCTGGGCTCAAAGTCGATGAACAGCATGGACCTCATGCTTGACAACGTGTCGAGTCGTCCCAATACTCCGCTCTTCGTGCTTGATGGCTTCATCGTCCCAATGAGCCGTATCCTTGACCTCGATCCGGAGCGCGTGGAGACCATCACCGTCCTCAAAGATGCTGCGGCTACTTCAGTCTATGGTTCACGTGCAGCCAATGGTGTGGTTGTTGTAGAGACGAAGGTGGCTCCCGATGGCGCACTCACCGTGTCGTACAATGGTACCATGACCATGCAGACACCGGACCTTACCGACTATAACATGATGGATGCCGCCACCAAACTCGACACTGAGTGGAGAGCGGGTCTGTATGACCCCACCAATGCGGACCGTATGAACCTATATAATAGGTATCGTCGCAATGTGTTGGGTGGTGTCGACACCTATTGGCTCTCCAAACCTCTGCGCACAGCCCTCCAGCACCGCCACTCGGCAAGCGTAGCCGGTGGTACCGAGGTGTTCCGTTATAGCCTTGATCTGAATGCGGCTATGCAACCTGGTGTGATGAAGGGCTCGTCGAACCAGGTGTTGGGTACCAACTTCAATATGAGTTACATGAAGGAGAAGTTTACCATGCGTGCTAATGTGAGTGTCAGCGAGTCGAATAGTTCGAACTCACCCTATGGTTCCTTCTCGCAATATACTCGACTCAATGCCTATTACATCCCTGAAGATGCCAATGGAAATCAGTTGAAGATTCTCGACAACAATACCGTCAGCGGACAGGGTACGATCATTACCAATCCGCTCTACGATGCAACCGTTGGTATCAAGGACCTCAGTAGCAACCTGAGTGTGACCACCAACCTCAGCTTGGAGTACATGATTCTGAAGAATCTGCGTATCACCGAGCAACTCACCTATATGAGAGGTATGGCTGGTACAGACCGCTTCCTCCCAGCTGCACACACCAGTTTCGAGTTGGAAGATGACCTCACTCGTAAGGGTAGTTACTCCATGAGCACCGGTGAGATGTCCTCATGGTCGAGCAATATGGGTATCAACTACAACCTCGTGCAAGACAAGCATCTCTTCAGCGTGTTCGGAAACTGGACCATCAGTCAGGACCGTAACAACTACGTGAACCTCGCGGCCACGGGTTATCCCGATCCGCACATGGACGACTTCATCTTCGGTAACAAGATGGAGACCAATATGGCAGGTATCGGTAATGAGAATATCTCACGCTCGATAGGTCTCATCGGTCAGTTCTCCTATAGTTACGACAATCGCTACTCGGCCGACTTCAACTTGAGCGGTGAGGCATCGTCGCGCTATGCTAAGCACGATCTCGTCCCCTTCTGGTCTGTGGGAGGCCGATGGAATGCCCATAATGAAAAGTGGTTGCGTGGCTACCTCTCCAACCTCGTGTTCCGTGCCAGTTATGGTGTCACTGGAGAACAGAACTTCAGCCCCTCTGACGCAATCGAGTACTATAGTTTCGCTGAGACCATGAACCCCTATCAGTCATTCCCCGTTTTGGGTGCTCTGCTCAGCGGACTCAACAACACTTCACTGGGCTGGGCCAAGACATACAACAAGAGTGCTTCGGTGGATTTCGGTTTCTGGAAGAATCGTGTAAACGTAACCTTCAACTATTACAACAACATCACCAAGGAGTTGCTCACCAACTATGACTTGGCTCCTTCGACGGGTTATCCCACCATGGTGATGAATGCTGGTGAGTTGCAAAACCGTGGTTTCGACGCTTCGGTGAATGTCATCGCGATGCAGAATCTCCGCAAGGAATTCTTCTGGACCGTCAGTGCCAATGCTAACCGCAACAAGAACGAGATTCTTAAACTATCAGAGTACCTGAAAAAAGCCAACGAAGAGCAGCAAAAGTCGGCATCGGCACCTCTTCCGCAATATCGTGAGGGACAGTCTACCACAACACTCTACGTGGTACAATCATTGGGCGTAGACCCCGTGACAGGTAAAGAAGTATATCTCAAGCGCGACGGCACCAAGACCTTCGATTGGAACTCTAACGATAAGGTGCCCGTCGGTGATACTAATCCTAAGGTAAGTGGTACGCTCTCATCCAGCATCAACTGGAAGGATCTCTCTTGCACGCTCGGCTTCACCTACAAGTATGGTGGAGTGGTGTATAATCAGACGCTTGTCGACAAGATAGAGAACCAGAATGTGGCCTACAACCTCGACAACCGTGCCGGACAAGGACGTTGGGAAAAGCCCGGCGATGTGACCTCATTCGTAGGTTTCAGCCCTACTGGAGCCCAAACGCCTGCCAGCACACGCTTCATCATGAATGACAATGAGATTCGACTTGCTACGCTTAGTCTCGGTTATCGTCTGTCAGGACAAGACTTCAAGGCGTTACGCAAGGCCAATATTGACGTGCTTGCATTGAACTTCACGACCAATGACATTGCTCGCATTTCGCCTATCCGTATGGAGCGCGGTCTCGACTATCCCTTCGCGCGTTCTTACACGCTCTCTATGTCACTCATGTTCCGCTAATATCTTACACCTAAAACAAAGAATATATGAAGAAGATCCTATATATACTCATCGGAGCACTTGCCCTCACTTCATGTGAAGACTGGCTCGATGTGGCTCCCAATACTGATCTCCCCGCCAAGGAACTCTTTACGACAGAGAATGGCTTTATGAGTTCTTTAGCAGGACTCTATATCGTGATGACCGAAGAGGATACTTACGGAAAGAATCTGACCTTCGGTCTCATGGACCAATTGGTGCAGTTTTATGACAAACTCCCCGACGGAACCACAGACCGCACGAGTATCTATGTATACAACAGTGAGACCAGTACCTACAATACGAAAGGTGTGCTCGCCAATGTGTGGCAGCAGCAATACCATACCATTGCTAATGCAAATAACTTGTTGAAATGGTGGGACCAAAATGCCGAGACTGTACTCGTCGACGAAACTACTCGTCGTATGGTGCGAGGTGAGGCGTTGGCATTGCGTGCCTTCCTCCACTTTGACTTGTTGCGCGGTTGGGGTCCCATGAACTATGCAGGAGATGCGAAGTCCAGAGCCATGAAGTGTATGCCCTATCGCACGGTAGCCGACCATTCCAAACAACCTTTGCTCCCCGCAGAGACGGTATTGCGCCACATCATCAACGACCTGTTGGAGGCACGCCAATGTCTGGACTATGAGAAGGACCTCGACCTAAGCGATGTCAGAAACAGTCGGAAATTTCGTTTCAACTATCATGCTGTCAATGCGACGCTGGCGCGTGTATACAACTATGCCGGCATCAAGGATAGTGCAGCAATGTATGCCAGCCAAGTTATCGAGGAGTCTGGTCTCACGCTGCAGACGAGCAACTACAACGACCCTATACTTTCTAATGAACTTATCTGCGGACTCAGTAAGCACGAGTTGGTAGACAATCTCTCTGACTACTTTGCGGTGGGTGATAAACTCAATACGAAGTATTACCTGAAAATCTCTACCCTTAACGCTCTCTTCGAATCGGTAGGTTCCGAGAGTGAGGATTTCCGAGCGCAAGGTACAGCCATGCACCGTAACAACGAGTTGCAGAGTGCCATGTCACTGAAATATGTGGACAATGACCACGAGGTGATCCCGCTCATCCGTCTTCCCGAGATGTATTACATCGCTTGCGAAGCCTCTGAAGATACCAAGGTGGCTGGTACCTACATCAACACCGTTCGCAACAAGCGAGGTCTATCCAAGGCTAAGGATGTAGCATGCGACACCGACGAAAAACGTATCAATGCACTCGACAAGGAGTATCGCAAGGAGTTTTATGGTGAAGGCCAATATTATTGGTTCCTCAAGACACATGGCCGTATTGGACCTTTGACCTATTGTCCTGACAATGTAGAACTCGTAGCGGAGAACTTCGTATTCCCCCTGCCCGATGCTGAGGTACAGTATGGATGGACCGAGGAAAACGACCAGACAGGGGATGGTGAAGAGGATAATGTAACTCCTAATGAATAAAGGGAATCAAATACGTGTAGAATTATGAAAAAGAACATACAACTTGCAGTAACCCTGCTGTGCTTTGTACTCGTATGGTCGTCTTGCGAAAAGCGCGACCCGGAATTTTATGATGAAGGAGCCGATGGCGCTTACTTTGACTATGGCACAGCGGCTGAATATAAAAAGACGCTCAACTTCAGTGACCATATCGTAGGATATCCCGATACAGTATCGTTGATGCTGAAAGTAAAACTCCTCGGTTATCTCATGGAGGAGGGACGCACCTTGGCCGTGAAAACCAAACCTATAGAAGGCTATGGCTTGGCTAATATCATTATGGATGAGGTCGTGTTCTCCAATAGAGAGTACGAGAAGGATATAGAGGTGAAGGTTGTGCGTCCCGAGGTAGAGGACTCTGTTTATGGTATATCCATCTACCTCGATGGTAGCGGGGATATCGGCCCCGGTATTAGCGGAAGGGAAGAGGTGCAACTCTTCGTGACCGAGTCGTACGAGAAACCGTCTGTATGGTACGGCAATATGCAGGACCTCTTGGGAGCCTGGAGTAGGGAGAAGCAGATCTTCCTGGCCAGACACACGGGCGACAACCGCTTCTACGAGAAACTCTATGACGCTAATCTAGGAAGTCATCCGTATGACTTAATTTTGAACCTCAATGTGAGTGCAGTAAATGCGTTGTTGACCGAAAAGGAATATATCGAGGGTGAGTTAAAGGACTCGATAGCACTTGCAGTGGATTTCCCCATTCTAAAACAAGCGGATAACCCCAACTATACAGAGCCCTATTTCTGGAACAATTTGAAGGAAGACCTTGGATATTTCAAAGCGGAAAAACTGACCCGATTGGGCGCTCGACTGGGCGGAACCTATGTCCAAGAGCTGATCGAATTATGTGGTGACTATAGTGGAGGTAAGGGAGAGTTGAAGACGGCTTTGCAGAAACTCAATGATGAACTTGTGCCAGAGATGCTCGACGAGTATAATCGTAACGCCCAGAATGGTTTGACACTCGCCGATTATGATACGCTCAGCGTTGTAAAGTTAAGGGCATCGGGAACCTATTCAAAAGCAAGCCAGCCCTTCTGGTGGTCGGCACCCGATAGTTTGGGCTCTGCGGCTGTCGTAAAAAAATATTTTGGAGAGTACGCACTCAACAAGTATCTGTTCATGGTAAGAGAGATGGAGAAAGTGGAGAATACAGAACCTTTTATAGCAGCATCCATATTCCCCTTCGTCCTCAATGGAGATACTTGTAATTGGGATCCAACTCCTGTAGGGCCCAATGGATTGATTGGTGAGGAACGCATCAAAGAGTGTTATCGCATCATCAAGGTCGCAAATGACAAACGAGCTAAACCGTTTGATATGCCGAAAGTAGAACTATAAATAAGATAATCGTATGAAAAAGATAGCATCATTCCTTTTGTTGGCTCTTGCTCTCACGGGGTGCTACAAAGATAAGGGCAACTACGAGTATACCTTGGACACCATGAATGAGATTCTGTCGGTGAACTTCTATCCCGCAGTTGAGAACAAGGTTATCGAGGTGCAGCAGGCTTTGACCGAGGATGACACAATACGTGTTGTTAAGGCCTTTGTGGAGCAGTCGTTGGCCAAGAATCTTGACAATCTTGAGTTCTACTGGTGTCGTTCTTATGTTAACGAACAAGGTAAGGCCGTGAAGGATACAATACGCACGAGGGACTCCTTGGAGGTTAAACTCCCCGTCGGAAAGTCTATGTCGTATGACATCTTCTTGGAGATCTATGACACAAGCACCGACCTTTCGCATTACTCCAAATTTAAAATCTCTACGCGTCCTTTGTTCAAGAATAGTCTTTTCGTGCTACATGGCAGTGAAGGTGAACGCAAACTGGGTAATATCGAGGTCATTGGTAGCGAAACGAAGGTGTATACCGATGTAAAGGCAGTAACTCGCGATGAGAATCACTACGAGGATGTTACAGGACTTTGGTATACGACTTACGCCTATGTCCCTGAAGGCGGTTCTTATGCCTTTGCCAATAGATTGGTGGCGTATGGTGATAATGATGTGTCAAAGGTCTATAATCCTCATGGAATGATCCAGATGTATAGTGCGGAGAATATGCTCAAATCTCAGAACGATGAGTTTATCTATCGCAGGACTATGCAGACGGGTTCTTCCGATATTCCCAATATGTATAAACTTGTACTTACGGAGAATGGAGAGGTGTATGCAGGTAACCATGTATATGTACTTTATAGTTTGGGAGCGGGTTGTGTAAACAATCCCGACATTCCCCATCAGTCTGACTACAATATTACTGCTGCCGCGATTACCAGCAACCGATACTTGATGTGGGATGCCAAGCATGGGCGTTTCCTCTATGCGGCTAAGGCTGATGGTGCCTTTGTTATTGATGAAGTAGGTTCTACGGATGCAAGCCTTGTCTCCCAACAAGCAATGCTTGATGCCTATGTTGAGTTTGATCGCCTGCAAAAGTCTCCGGCTACAATGACCGCCGTATTGGGCTACGTCAATTATCGTGATAACTACGACCAGCAGAATGCCTACTTTATTTTTAAGGATGATGCGGGTAGCTATTATCGCTACGAGTTGCAGAAACTTGATGACAGCAAGGCAAGAGCTCGCCGTAATGCCAATCGTGCAAATGAAGAGGAGGAGAATCTCGCCATGTATTCTATCGTGAGCGAAAAGAGACTTACAGGGCTTACTCCTACCGACATGTCGACCATTACTTACAATTCGTGGTTCACGACCTCTACCCTTTTCTTTGCAGAAGGTAGTACGGTGTATCGCTACAATGTAGGAAATGGTGATAAGCATGCAGTATACGAAGCACCGGAAGGGTATCATGTGACAAAGATAAAGTTCCGCGCCGAAGATAGTTCAAATCAGAATGGCGACCTCGGCCTGTATCTTGATATAGTCTTGTTCAATGGAACGAACGGTGCCATTGCCGAGATAAAGTTTACGAACGCATCAGATGTCGATACCGATTATCCTGCCCTCCTTTACGAGAAGGATACACAAAGTGGAAATGAAGAAAGGTGGGGAGAGATTAAGGATATTCAGTTGGTTTATGATTATGAGTATAAGAAACCTGACCAATCGACCGAATAATATTATGAAGAAGACTCTATTATTTGCTATGCTCATTGCACTCAGTGCAATAGGCTCTACCGCTCAGGCGGGTGACATCCTTGTAAAAGGAAAGATTGATGGCATCAAGAAGGGACGTCTCTACTTGTTGGCTCGCTCTTCGGAGACGGCTACCGACACCTTAGGTTTCTGTGATTTCAAGCGAGGCAAGTTTAGCCTCAAGGCTACGGCCACCGAACCCTTGATGACCCGACTCGTGGTCGAGGGCTTTTCGGGCGGGTTTACGTTCTTTGCGGAGCCTGGAGCATCTTACGAGGCACTCCTGAGCGAGACGGAGGACTTCTATATCCGTGGCGGCCAACTCAATGAGACCTACACGGCCCATATGAAGGAGTCAGACTCGTTGAGCGTAGTCATCGCGGGCTTGCAGGAGCGTTACGATGCGATGCGTACGGCCAAGAAGTTCCGTAGCGCAAGCCAGATTAACGACACCTTGCGTCGCGAGCAGAATAACCAGAGAATGCTTACAACGGCTTTCCTTGACAATAACGACAACCTCATCAAGGCATATACCTTCTACTCCAATATCGAGATGCGCGATGCCAATCTCCGCGAGACACGTAGCCTCTATGGCGCATTGAGCGAGACGGCCAAGGCTTCACAGTATGGCCGCATCATCAAGGAGCGTATCGCTCGTCTGGCCAAGACCGAGGGCGGTGCCAAGGCTCCCGACTTCACCTTGCCTGATACGCAGGGCAATATGGTGACGATGAGCGTGGTGAAGGCAAAGATTAAGATTGTCGATTTTTGGGCCAGCTGGTGTGGTCCCTGCCGCCTCAACAACCCCGCATTGCGCAAACTCTACGATGAGTTCCACGATAAGGGCTTGGAGATTATCGGTGTGTCGCTCGACACGAACAAGGCCGCTTGGGAGAAGGCCATAGAGAAGGATGGTCTCAACTGGATCAATGTGTCGTCGCTCAAGGGCTGGAAGTGTGATCTCGTGCGTCAATACAATGTCACGGGAGTACCCTCCATCTTCATCCTCGACGAGAACAACCACATCATCGCAACCGGTTTGAAGGGAGATGCACTGAGACAATTCCTGTTAGAAAATTTATAATAAGCATATTTTATGAGAAAATTATTCACTTTGATGCTGCTGTGCGTCGCCTTTTGGGGTACAGCGCAAGAACGCAAGTTCGTTATCCGTGGTGAGATGAGCAGTCCTGTACTCTGCTACAGCAAGGATATGGTCAAGGAGGTGCGTCTCACACGCCTTGTCGATGGTCAGCCCGTAGTCGTAGCCACGGCTCCCGTAGTAGACAACAAGTTCGTCATTGAGGGTGTTGCCCCTGAGACCTTGGAACTCTGTAACATTACGGGCTTCGATAATGGTAGTATACAGGTCTTCATCGAAGAGGGAGAGATTAAGGTTGGCCCCTTTGATGCCGCTTATCCTGTGGGGGCCGATGTGTGTGGAACGCCCAGTAACGATGTCTATCAAGCCTACCTCGACCTCAATGATCAGTGTGTCCTGGAAGCCAAGGCACGCATGAAGGCTGTGCAGGCCAATCTTCCCGAGGAGATTAAGAGTGATCCGAGAGCCGAGATGGAGTATATCTCGCCCACATTCTACGTCAACAATATCCACTTCAAGGTGGCGTTCATGGACTTCATCTACAGTCACCTCGATTCGCCCGTGACGCTCTATATCATCAAGTTCTCCATGGTGCCCACCTTTACGACCGATGTCATCCAGACCTTCCTTGATGCCGTACCACAACATTTGCGCACGTTGCCCATCTACAAGGAACTGGTCAACGAGGTGCGTGCGGCCAACCTCAAGGTAGGCTCCGAGGCTCCCGACATCAGTGGCTTCACTCCCGAGGGTGAGGAGATCACTTTGTCAGACTTCCGTGGCAAATACGTATTTATTGACTTCTGGGCCAGCTGGTGTGCTCCCTGCCGTCGTGAGATCCCTTACTTGAAGGAGGCGCTTGCCTACTCCGAGAATAGCGAGAATCTCGTGGTACTGAGTTACTCGATTGATAGCAAGCGCCCCGATTGGGTCAATTGCATCGAGAAGAACCAACTCATCCATAAGAACTGGGTGCACATCTCTACGCTGAAGGGATGGAACAGTGAAGGTGCCAAACTCTTCAGTGTCAAAGGTGTTCCCTATACGGCACTCATAGGCCCCGACGGTAATGTCGTAGCCTTTGGCCTCCGTGGCGAAGAGATGGTGAAGAGATTGAAGGCGATAGTAGACGAAGCGAAATAATCCTAATCGATATACATATATGCGTAACAAGATATTTTCAATCATAGCCCTCGCAGGCTGTATGGCTGTGAGCGCACAAGAGACTTGCGTCATCAATGGTCGCATCGGCGACAACCAATTGGCCGATGGCAAGAAGGTAAAAGTGGTGCAGTTGACCCGTACCAATGAGTTTGGCCAAACCTCGACGGTGGCTACCGCCAAGGTGAAGAAAGGTGCATACACCTTCAAGTATACGTTAGCACCGGGTGAACCCGTGTTGCAGTATGCTATCACCGGTTTTGGTGAGGGAAAGAGCATTGCGCTCTTCGTCGAGCCTGGTGAAGTGGCGGTGAACACCTCTACAGCCGCGCAGCCCGAGCAGAGCACCGTAGCGGGTACTCCTACCAATGACACCTATGCAGCCTATCAGGCTATCGCTGCCGAGGGGCAGGGTAGGGTAGCGCAGCAGGTGGCTGCGCTGGAAGCCCTCCATGGCGCTGCATGGCTCGAGAGTGCCGAAGGCAAGCTGGAGGTAAAGCGCATCAAGGCTCAGGAGGCCATCAAGATCGAGGCCGAGGAACTGCGCTTCCTCATCGACCACAACGCATCGCCCATGACGCCCATGGTCATCGAGCAGTCGCAGTTTCCGAAACTCAGTGCAGCCTATGGCGAGCAGATGACCAAGACCATTGCCGTGTCGCTCCAGCAGCATCCCTACTACCATTCGCTCCGCAATACGATGCTCGCCAGCACCCTGAAGGCGGGCACCGAGGCTCCGGACATCACCTTGCCTCTGCTGAGTGGAGAGACCAAGCACCTGGCCGACTATCGCGGCAAGCACGTAATCCTCAACTTCTGGTCCGATGCAGCGCAGGCTGCCGAGATGATGACCGAGTTGCAGAGTGTATATGACCTGACCCGCGAGCAGCGCGACGGCTTTGTCATCCTCAGCATCTCTCTGGCGTCTGATGCCGCAGCGTGGAGAGAGGCCGTCAAGAGCCTTGGCATCGACCGTGAAGGATGGCTACACGCTTGCGATGGCGCTGGCATCAATTCGCCCGCTGCCAAGCGCTATGGCATAGAGAAGACTCCCCGCATCATCCTCATCGAACCCGAAGGGCATGCCGTATCGCTCGATATGGAAATCGATGAACTTGCCCTGCGTATAGAACAGATACTCTCGGGTGATCTCTACTATCTGGATGAGGTGAAGTAATACGGAAAAGCTTTTTCATCTGCCAGTGTCCGCCAATAAGGGGTATGTGGTTGTAAACCACGCCTTTGTTGGCGGACACTGCGTATGATAATCCAAGTGTGCTCATGTATGCTATGGTATAGGGGCGGGTAGTTTCAATCTCTCTCCAGGTCCTTACGAACGTTTTTACTACCTCATTTTTTATAGCCGTTCTATTTACCGCTGCGCAGCAGTAACCCTGCTGTTGCCCAACAGTAAGGTTACCCTTGCGCAACAGCAACCCTACCGCTGTGCAGCGGTAAATAACTTTGATGGTTCTGTCTAGGGAATACGCATTATAAAAACATCTTAATGAAAACGTCTAACTAACTGTCCCTCTGTTTATAGAGGGACGAGCGAAACGTAGTGGAGCGGAGGGAGTTGCCTTTAGCCCCTTCGGGCGGCGAACACGTTTCCAAACGAAGTGCGGAGAAAAACTGCAATTTGACATACTACGCGCTACGCTTGTAACGCCCCCGCCCTCCGGGCACCCCCTCTATAAACAGAGGGGGAGTTTGCAAAGCGTAAATAATCAATGATTAGCCACTAAGAATCTTGTGAAATTTTATAATGAGTTTTCTCTGTGGCCCTGTCTCTGATTCTCACTCCGCGGATTTCGCGAGGGTGTGGAATTGAACATTTGGTCTTCAGGTAAGAATATACGGAAGATGGGCGGATATTGAAAATTGTACTCACCGTCCGCCATTAAGGTGTTGTATTTCTCGTGCTTATGTGACCTTGGCAGAGGGTGGAATATACAAAAGCCGTTAGACTGTTTAATAAGCTTCCCGATGTGGGGATAGCTGAATGTGCACATTCGACTATTCGTCGTTTCGGGTGAAATGAGATTGTACATAAAAAAAGGAGAGCAAGCGCTCTCCTTTTCTCTTTGTATGGATAGAGGTTTACTTCACGATAACCTTCCTGCCATTCACGATGTAGATGCCAGCACCGTTGATGCGCTCTACGCGACGGCCGAGGAGGTCGTAGATAACCTGCTCACCTGTCTCTGCCTTAATGAAGTCTACTGCATCATCTTCTTCAGCCTTTTCCTTGATAGTCCAAGAATATGTGCCTTTGCAAGATGCATTTCCTACGTGCCATGTCTCTGCGTAACTATAATATTCTGACTCAATGATGTCATCGGCTCCATGAAATACGATAATGTCTTCCAAATTCAATGTATAAGTTCCAGGAGCAGTAATCGGGTCATATACGTATTGAAATCCGTCCCACTCTGCTCTTGAATAGACGAGTTCGTCACTTATAAATGGACTACCACCAGTACAAGTAAGTTTATACATTTCATCACCGCATGTCAAGTATATATCTTGTGAAGGAGTTACTCCATCATTGTCGTAATAAAGTTTTACATACTGATTGAACTTTACGACAATCTGGGAAATGTTTTCGACGTCCCCAACAACCGGTGTTACGCTTACCACCTCCAAAGGAATAAGTTCGAAGGTGTAGAGCTCTACTTTGATTTCTCGGCCTTCGTTTTCTACGCCATCCATGGTGAAGGTTCCTGCGGGGATAATGAAGGTGTATGTACCCTCTTCGGTGAAGTCTTCATCGAAGGTTACTACAAACTTATTGTCTTGCTTCTCTACTGTTCCTTCTACCTCAGCCTCACTGGGAAGAACGGCTACGATAGCTGCGCCTTCTGCCATTTCAAACTCAGTCACATTCTTAAAGGTGATTTCAAGGTTGCCAAGTTCCTTTACTCGGTCTCCGTCGTTGTAGTTGGTAGAGAATGAGGGAGCAGCATCAACAACCGTAAACCACAATGACTTGCCTGCATTGATGTCTTCTCCACTAATAATAGTTCCTTGGCTAAGGTTCAAAAGATAACCTCCAGCAGCGTTTACGGGAGTCTCAAACTTCAGGATTGCACTCTTTTTGTCATCACCGATGACTATCTCGTTGACTTTTGTGACAGGAGAGTAATACCAATCGTCAAGAATCTCTAAACCTTTTTCGGGCAATTTTGTTTCGGTAATCTCTTTGTCGAAAGTAACTACAATCTCGCTTACTTCTGTAGCTTCTTTCGGTGACCAATCTACAACTTCAAAGGTGCTCACGATAGAGAAGGTGTAGGTGCCTCCTGCAAATTCATCGCCATCAACACTTTTAATGAGGCCTGCAGGGATAGTGTAAGTGTAGGTGCCGGCCTTCTCGATGTACTGGTCACGATACTCCTTACCATCCTTACCGTCAACCTCAATCTTTTCAAATGCGAAAACAGCCCAATAGGGGTCCCATTCATCTACAGTACAACTAGTAATTTTTACTACTTCGTCTGTCTTGGTGTTTAGCACGTCAATGCTTACCTCTGAGTTGGCTACTTCAATGTGCTTGGGGAACTTCATGCGGATGTTATATACCGTAGTTGCAAGTTCTCCATTGGCTGGATAGACTTCGGGAGAGTTGAAATCCTTCACCTCATCTTTCGCCAATGCTGTTCCGAACACAAGGAACAACGACATGAAAAATAGTGTAATTTTTTTCATAAGCAATCTTAATTTTAGTTATTAATTAAAGTATGTTGCTGCAAAAGTAGGTATTAAATGAGATTTGTGCAAATAATTTTCGTATCTTTGAGCATTGAAAGTTTGAATAGCCCTATTGACAATGTAAATAGTCCTAAAGTATGAAATATATCGGCCCTCATGTATCGGCATCGGGAGGCGTGGAGTTTGCCCCCGTGAATGCCAAGGAGGTAGGTGCTACGGCATTTGCCCTGTTTACGCGCAACCAACGTCAGTGGGTGTCAAAACCACTGGCTGATGCGAGCATCGCGTTGTTCAAGGAACGTTGTGCAGAATATGGCTACGACGCACGTTACATACTGCCCCACGATAGTTATCTCATCAACTTGGGTCACCCGCAGGCTGAAGGGTTGGAGAAGTCGCGCGCTGCATTCTATGACGAGATGCACCGCTGCGAGCAATTGGGACTCACGATGCTCAACTTCCATCCAGGTAGTCATCTGAACGAGATGCCTACCGATGCTTGTCTGGCACGTATTGCCGAGAGCATCAATATCGCCCTTGATAAGACGCAGGGTGTGACGGCTGTGATTGAGAACACGGCAGGGCAGGGGAGCAACATGGGCTTCTCGTTCTATCACTTGGCGCAGATTATCGACCAAGTAGAGGATAAAAGTCGCGTGGGTGTATGTCTCGACACTTGTCACACCTACTCGGCGGGCTATGACATCCGCGATAATTATGATGCCGTTTGGACTGAGTTTGGCGAGGTGGTAGGGCTTGATTATTTGAAGGCTATACACCTCAATGATACGAAGAAGGCTTTGGGGGCACGCGTGGACCGTCACGAGAGCATTGGACTGGGATTGTTGGGTATTGACTTCTTTAAACGCTTTATGAAGGACCCGCGCTTTGACAATATTCCCCTCATCCTTGAGACACCCGATGAGGCGCGTTGGACCGAAGAGATACAGTTGCTGAAAAGTTTCGAATAATCATATTTAAAAACAAAACGTATGAAAAAGATCCTTTGTTTGGCACTCTGTGCCACGATGCTCGCTGGTTGCGAGTTTTATACCAAACGTGAAAAGGAGTTGACAGCTCAGAATGAAACGTTGACAACCGAACTGGCCGAGAAGAATGCTGCCCTTGAAGGAGCCATGCAGGCTATTGCTGATATTCAAGAGGGATTCCGTGCCATCAATGAAGCCGAAGGGCGTGTGAGTATCAGTGCGCAAGGCGGTGAGGGTATTACCGATGCCGAGCGAATGAAAGAGGATATTCTCTTTATTCAACAGAAGATGGAGGATAACCGCAAGCAGATAGAGCGTTTGGAGAAAAAACTCAAGGCCAGCGGTAGTGAGACGGCCAGTTTGCGCAAGGTGCTAGCTAATCTGCAAAAGGAACTCGAAGCCAAGGTGGCGAGCATAGCGGCATTGCAAGATGAATTGGCCGAGAAGAACATCCGTATTGCCGAACTTGACAAGGCCGTAGCGACACTTACGGGTGATGTAAATGATTTGCAACAAATCTCCGACGTGCAACAAGAGGTGATAGAGCAGCAGGTGGTGCAACTCAATACCGCATGGTATGTATATGGTACAGCCAAGGAACTCAAAGAACAGAATATCTTGCGTGGTGGTGATGTGCTCTCCTCAGCTGACTTTAATAGAGATTACTTCACGGAAATCGATATTCGTGTGGACCGCACCTTCCCCCTCTATGCCAAGCGTGCCCAACTGCTCACCGTGCACCCTGAAGGCTCGTATGAGTTTGTCAAGAACGAGGAGAAGCAACTGACGCTCCACATCATCGACTTCGAGGCCTTTTGGAGCGTGTCGCGCTATATGGTGATTCAGGTGCGATAAGAAGGGTCGTCACATTTTTTTACCTATATAATAATGGCAGTAAACTCTCGGTTTGCTGCCATTATTATATTGTGCTGACTTGCTTCCTGATGTTGCTGTTTATAGCTTCCGTTGTGATAGGACCCTCTATTCAGTTTGCGATAGTTTTGTCTTGATAAAGCACAATTGTGTGCTGTCAGAATCTTTTTACTGTAGAGTTTTTTGTCGTTTATCCCCAAAGACGATTGATGATAAGTTGTCAATCGGAAATCTTTACCTCTATGCCTGCAGCATAGACCCGTTCGGGGTCGAAGAAGGTGGTACAGCTGTTCACCATGTGGCGTACGTTGGGTTTCACCTTTCCGTGGTATACTTGCTTACCGTTGACGATGAGTGTTACCTTCTGGGTGAAGTCTATCATGTCATCGGCGAGATAGAGGGTGAAGTGGCCTTTGGTGGCAGGAACATACTGCTTGTCTTGCTTGGTGGGGATGTTCCAGATGGGTTCGCGCTCGGTGGCCTCATAGGCTACGCGATCTACGGTGAGGCGGATGGTGTTGCCTTCGATGCTCATCTCGTAGCGGGTGCGTTCGTTGCCGCCGGTGGTGTCGCGCTCATGTACGGCAATGTTGTAGAAGCCGCGGCGGTAGATGCCGTCCAAGGGGAAGTCTTCCCAAATGAAGTGGCGGGGATGGACGACGCGGGTGAAGTGGCTGAGCCACGGTGTAGTGTGCGAGTAGTCGATGCCGTGACCGCGTCCGGGGACGAGTTCTATGTGGTGGCGGTACTCGGTAGGGTAGCAGCGGTGGAGGCTGTCGAATAGTTCATGGGTACGTGCCGTGAGGCGGTCGCGGGCGAAGCCGTAGTCGTAGACTCCTGTGCGTAGGGAGAATCCGATGTGGCCGCAGTTCTCTGCAGGAGCATTCGAGGGTATCTCACCGCCCGCCATGGGGCCTGCTGCTGCAAGGTAGTCGGCATAGTATGAGGCCAGGCGCTGGCCGCCGTAGCCACCTTCGGAGATACCGAAGAGGTATACTCTGCGTGCATTTACCTCACCGCTTACGAATGACTGGCGCAGCAGCCGTTCCCAAGCAAACAGTTTGGCACGTTGCCACCAGCGGTAATAGCTGCCTTCGTTGGGTATCTGGGGGATGAAGTAGAGTGACGGAGCGTCATTGAACCATGAGCAGAGGATGTAACCTGTGCGCCATTCTTGTGCCTTGGGACCCGAGCCATGTATATATAGGTATAGTGGCCAACCCTCGGCGGGCTTGTTGCCCTTGGTGCCGTAGTAGTAGGGCATCACGGCATTGGGTTCCAATTCTTGGGGTAAGGGCCACAGCAGGGTGTCGGTGTTGAGGGGGCGTAGCGCGGGCAGTTTATCCTCCTCAAAGGAGAGGTTTGCCTCGCACCATGCCTGCCATACTTGGGAGCGGAATGTTTCCACATCGCTCCACTGCAATTTGTGGCTTTGGGCATAAATGGCATGGTCGCCCTGCAGATGGGCTGAGAAATGTTCTACTATGTCTGCCGATGGTGATTGACTGTGGACAGACAGGCAAATGAAAGCAAAGCCTATGCTCAGCAATTTTCTTGTCTTCATGATGAGGTATATTTATATGTCTTGTTATCTTTGTTTCACTATCTCGAACGGCACACGTACCGACACTCCGCGCTTCATCAAATCAGTGAGGTTGGGGTATATGCGCTCCTTGAATGATTCCCAACTGCGCTTGGGCATTTCTGTCCATCCCGCTTCGGCCAGTGCCAAGGCACGGGGGAAGGCCATGTAGGTGGCACGGTTAATGTCGGGGATGGCTTCGGCCCATAGAGTGCCCATCACGCCCATCACGTGGTTTTGTTCTTCGGCTGGGCGGCCATATCCGGGATCCAACTTATAGCAGTTCTCGAGCGTGGAGAGTGGCATGCCCCAATTGTTGAACTCGGGAAAATCATTCTTCCATTGTGGATAGTCGAGGTAGGCATATTCTCCCGGTGCCATGATGATGGGGTGTCCGTGTTGTCTGGTCAGTGTGAGACAAGTGGGCGTGAGTCCATATCTCCAGGTGACGAGTGTCACATCTTCGGGGTAGGGGAAGAGGTAGTCATCAGCAGGGGGGTAAATGTTGTTGAGCTCGCACCATAGGATGGGCTTCTTGCCATTGCCTCTCACTGCGCTAAGTATGCGGTCAAAGAAGGGTATCATGAGCTGTGTGGCCTTGGTGTAGCCTGCTTCTTGCATCATAGCTTGGCAGTCGGCACACTGTGCCCAGTTGGCGGGCACGGCAGCCTCGTCGCCACCAAGGTGGATATAGGGTGAGGGGAAGAGGGATGCCAACTCATTGATTACGTCTGTAAGCACCTGATAGCTCTGCCCGTTGGCGGCACACACCATACGGTTGGTCGTGTGTCCCACGACTACGGTGTCCTCCTTCAGATGTGAACAGCTCAGCTCTGGGTATGCGGCCAGTATGGCAACGGTGTGTCCGGGGATGTCGACCTCGGGTACCACCTCGATGTGGCGCTGGGCGGCATAGTGGATGATGTCGCGTAGCTCATCCTGCGTGTAGTGCTGCTGGCTGGCCAGACGGGGATGGCTATGGATAGCCACGCGCCAACCCTGGTCATCGGTAAGATGCAGTTGCAGTACATTGTACTTGTACTTGGCCATCTGGTCGATGAAGAACTTCACATCCTTTACAGGCAGGAAGTGTCGTGCAGGGTCGAGCATGAGGGCGCGGCGCGCAAAGCGGGGTGCATCGTCGATGATGATGGGACTCATCTCGTCGTTGGCAGTAGCCAAGAGATCGCCCAGGAGAAGCTGGTCGATGGTCATCACGGCACGGTAGAGGGCTGCTGTGGTGCTTCCAGTGAGGGCGATGCCCTTGCGCGATACTTCGATGCGGTAGTGCTCATCGCCCTGTAGGGTCGGGTCGAGAGCGAGGGTGATGTCGGCCTTCTTGTTGCTGATGGCAACAGGTACAACCACTCCTGTTCGTTGCTCGATGATGCTGGCCAGGCTCTCGGCTGCAAACTGTTGCTCTTTGTCGGTGTAGGTGATGGCGGTGCGCCCCTCGACGAAGCGGTAGGGCTTACCCTTCACCTGCTCCACATGGTTGGGCATGGGCATCAGTGCCGATAGGTTACTCTGTGCGTTGAGCACCAAGGTGGTGCATAAGGTCACGATGATGAGGGCGAGTGTCTTCTTCATTGTCTCTTGTGTTGATATGTTTGTGTTATATGATACAAAATCGTAGATAAGTGTTTTTCGATTCAAAAGAATCCACTATCTTCGCGTTCCAACTGCGAAAGTACGAAAAAACTTATAAACTAAAAACTCTAAACGTATGAATATTGGCGATAAGGCTCCCGAGCGCTTGGGAGTGAATGAGAATGGCGAAGAGATCCTGCTTAGCAACTATCGTGGAAAGAAGGTTGTGCTTTACTTTTATCCGAAGGACAACACCTCGGGTTGCACTGCCGAGGCCTGTAGCCTGCGCGACCACTACAGCGAGTTTCGTGCCCGTGGCTATGAGGTAATCGGGGTGAGCGTCGACAGTGCCGCCTCGCACCGCAAGTTTATCGACAAGTACGAACTCCCCTTCACGCTCATTGCCGACACCGACAAGCAACTCGTGCAGGCCATGGGTGTATGGGGCGAGAAGAGCATGTATGGCCGCAAGTACATGGGCACCTTCCGCACCACCTTCGTGATTGACGAGAACGGCATCATCGAGCAGATCTTCCTGCCCAAGCAAATCAAGACCTCTACCCACGCTGAGCAGTTGCTGGGGTAAGGAAAACGAATGGAGGCGACCCTCACGGGCGACCTCCATCCTTTTTAAAGAATTCTTCAAGAACCAATGATTGTATCATCGGTTTTTACTTTTTATTAAAAGTCTCTCAAACATTATTTCTTCTTTGGTTCACGGTTCAGTCGGTACACCACATGCAACATAGCATAACGCGGTACGGTGTTGTACCATGTCTCGGTGCGGCCTTGGGCATTGAGTGTGCGGCGCACGGTAGAGAGCTGGCCGAGTATGTCGAAGCCATCAAGCATGAAGATGAGGTTTCCGTGCATGAGCGAGGCATTGGTAAGGCGGGCATTCCACACCAGGTCATCAGTGTTCATTGCACGACCCTCGTAGCCACGGCGACTGTACATGGTAAGGTCCGTACTCAGCGAACAGTTCCACGGTAGAATGAGTTGTGCATTGAGACCGTAATTGAAGTCAGTCACGTTGATGGTGGTGAAGTCGGTGCGCGGACTTGTGGCATGTGTCCAGCGTGCATCGCCACGGAAGCCTATGCTGTGGCTCTTCCACTTGTAGTTAAGAGACAGATTTTCGCTGAGGGCAAGGTTGCGCACTTCGCTGCGGGTGCTCACGGCAGCTCCTGCCCGTGACAGATAATCCACGCTATTGACAAACGAGGCATCGGTGTTGGTGGTGAAGAACAGGCGTTGCTTCTTATCAAGTGCTTGGGTGAAGTTAAATGCTGCCCCTGCATCCCAGTTCCCGTTGATATTCTCGGGGCGGTAGGTACGTATACCTGTCTGCGGATCATAGACCATGGCTTCGGCCACAGCATTCTCGGTGAGGTTGTATCGTGCTGTCAAGTGTACACTGCGCGACAGTTCCCTTTTATACCAACTGCGACTGAGGTTCACGCTGTGTCTGCGTGCCTGCTTCAGGTTAGGGTTACCATAGCGAATGACAAGTGGATTGTTGTCATCTACCATGTCGAGCAAGCGCACAAGCGAGGGCTCGCTGTAACTCATTTGGTAGGAGAGTTGGAAATTGTCAAATGCAAAACGAACATAGGGCTCAATCACGATGGTGCGACGCCGAGTTGTGGTATCCAATGCGCCTCGCTCGTAGTCCAATCGGTCGGTTTGTATACGGAGTGTTGGCCTGAGCATAAAGTTTCGTCGCTGGCCCCATAACTTGAAAAACTTGACAATCTCTACTTCTGCCTTATGGATGTCACTGCTGGTCACCGAGTTGTAGCTATTTTGATAGTCGAGACATTGCTGCAACGAATCTCGTGAGGAGGGCAATACTCCGAGCATATGGCTCTCGTCGCTCCACTCCGCGAATCGGTCGAGACGATACTGCCTATAGTTGCCCGAAGAGTGGTGTTTGTGGTAACTATACTCTGCATGCATCCATAGCGGATTATCCTTCCTGTTCTTGTAATGGTAACTTGCCGATGCTCCATATTCATAGCCCAGTGATGTAGAAGGGTTGTAACGATTCTGAAAGATGTTGCTTCCTATTGTGTTTTTACCATGCTGCAAGTCTATATCGGCAAACTGCTCACCATTGGCCCTATTGATTCTTCCACTTACATTTACATTCACGTAGTCAGGCGTATGGGGGATATCTATCACTGCATTGCCTTTGAACGAAGCCAATAGGCTCTTGTTACATCCTTCGCCAAGGTTGCAAGCGCGGTTTATCAACGACTCTTTCAGTTGCTCGCTTCCTATTGCGGCAAATAGACTATCAAGTGTGGCACCGCGATAGCTGTCTGTAGGGTTAGCCGAGAACGATGCTGATAGCTGCTCCACACGGTTGCTCCCATCGCTGTATTCTACGAAGGGATTGATGGTAGCATACCATTCTTTCTGTTTCAGTTGCAGCGTGTGGTTGGTGATAAGCTTGAAACGGTCGGTGCGGTTTTTGCTTTTGTTGCGCATGTAAACATTGTCCGCTCCCAAGAAATAACTGCCTGCTCCGATAGATGTGTTGTCTATTTCTTCGTGTATCAACTTCACATTGCTCGTCAATTTCCACTCCTCATCAAGGTCTTTGAGCAATAGCTCGGCACCGCCATACTGCATGTCGGTCAATCCCGACGCTTGCCACTCGGGGTTCCAATTGCCCGAAGTGCCCGGTGAACGTGTGTCGTTTGTATTGTTGAAGTTGCCGAACAAAGCCAAGCGCGACACATCGGAGAAGCGTAGTCCGAACATACGCCCCATATACCGCTCATTCGTGCCGTAGGCTGCCTCGGCATTGGCTACCCAGCCAGTTGTATATTCACGTTTCAAGCGCACGTCCATCACCAGAGGATACTCCTTCAGAGAGTCGATGCCCGTGATATAGGCATATTCGGGCGTGCGTTCATAGACTTTTACCTTGTTTACCATATAGGCAGGCAGATTCTGCAAAGCCACGCTAGGGTCGCCCTTGAAGAAATCCTCACCATTTACAAGTAAACTGCTCACGAAGCGTCCGTTTACTACAATGCGATTGCCTTCGAGTAATACTCCAGGCAGCTGACGGATAAGTCCGTCAAGCATACTTCCTTGTGCCAATTGAAACTCCGAGGCGTTGAACGTCACAGTGTCCTTGCCCATTACCATGCGCACCTTTGTGGCTTCGATGGTCACCTCGTCCAGTTGGAAATTATCACGACGCAGGAGAATGTCACCAAAACTGAAAATCCAATTCCGACTACCTATCAGTTTCATCTCATGGTATAGTGTCGCATATTCGGGATGAGTCAGTCTGAGCAACACGCGTTCGTTGCTCAACTTTTCCTCCATCCTCACATACGCATTCTGTTGCTCATCCCTTACACGTGCCATATTGCTCTCGGGACGTGTCGTGCTGCGTGCAATAAGAGTACTGTCCATTCGCAATACCTCTATAGTAGCTCCCTCTATGCGACGTCGGGTAGCGATATCTTTCACATTTCCACAGATCAAGGTCTGTGCATACAGTGTCTCCAATGGCAGCATCAATAGCATCATGGCGACCCATAGTCTCATTCGTCGTTTCATAGCCTATCTTTTCGTTGATGAATTTTATTGCAAAGAAAGACTATCAGAAGTGCAGCAGCAAAGATTCTGCGTGACAAATATGTGACAAAGGCGTGGCAAATGCGTGGCAGAGTGCTCTGTCGGCCATTTTAGTGCTCTACACGATGGGGTGGGTGGGGAAAGAACCTAAAACATGCGTACACCTGTACACCTTTGTACACCCTTTTTCAAACCCTGTATAGATTTAAATAATTAATTAAAAAATAAAAAAAATATAATTATTTATTTTATTCCATATAACTTTCAGAAACCACTGTACAGGGTGTACAGGTGTACGCACTATTCCTTTCTCGCCAACTAGATCCTTTCAGCAGAATTGACAACCGAAATCAGGAACAGACCAACAAGTCAAAGCCTTTCAACAAGATTATCAGAGCCGTCTGATAAATTTGCCAGAGCCGTCCGATAGAAAAATCAGAGCCGTCCGATTTTCTTGACGGACGGCTCTGATTCCCAAATATACGCTTTGCTCTGTGTCTGAAATAGGAAGTTTCATTATATTGGGGGGGCCTTATGTACACTAATTTTATTTATGGCTAATTTATGGTCAATTTACTGGAATTTATGTTGAGAAGAAAGAATACGAAACAAAGTTCGCTGCCCGTAGGGGCTAAAGGCTATTTATCGTGAATTACAACTTCTCTTTCAATATCCGCTCTACCTCTTCAGTTGTGGGGTGAATGGCAAGGATAGTACCGTCACGGTCAACAAGCACGGTGATGCCACCTGCATTATCCACACCGTATTTGCTCCATATCTTGTTCTCGTCGCGTAGCTCAAGCAGGTTGAGCCATGGGTAACCATCTTGTGCAAGAGCACGCTCCATATCCTCACGTTTGCTTTCGCGGGCTACGCCTACGACCGTGAAGCCACGCTCCTTATATTTCTCGTAGAGGGGAATCATGCTCTTCGATGTGCGTCGGCAGGAGCCGCACCACGAAGCCCACAGGTCGATGAGGGCAATCTTACCGTCAATCTCCTTGCTCAGCGTATGTGGTGTGCCGTCGAGGGCAGGAGCAGTGAAGTCGATGTAGCGGTTACCCACCTTGATACCGAGGCTCTGAATCCACTCCTCTATCTGCTTGCTCAGCGGATGGTTGGGGAAGAGTGGTTGGTATATTTCATTGTACAATGAGATATAAAGAGACTCATCCGCTTCCGAACGGCTCATCCACAATGCTTGGCGCATCAGCAAATACAGACCTACGATAGAACGATCGTTGCGTATGTACTCTTCGGAACATTTGTTCATCGTAGCACGGAACATCGTGTTCAGCTCCTCCATACGTGGAGAATCCCATTGCTCAATGTTGATCAAGGAGTCGATTTCTTGCAGCAATGGAGCAAGCCTGCGGTTCAGCTCTGCGTCATATTCTCTGAATTTCATATTGATAGGACCGTCACACTTCACGGTAGGCGGCTTAGCATCTCTTTCATAATGGTAGAAGGTGGCATTTATCGTTCCCTCCTCTGCAAAGAATTCACAAGTATACCAACAGCCACTTTTGTGCTCTTCCATTGAGATGATATCATAGGGCATTACCTCATCCACGTAGAGGTCAAAAGCAAACTTACCGTCTATCACAGGAATGCTATCTGCATCCACTACACGGAAGTCACTTCCCGATGGGGCGAGAAGCATCATCGTATAGGTAGAGTCGGGCACTGTACCTTTAATGCGGCAATGCATCTTGTCGCTCTTGTTCGCGCACGCCCCCAGCAGCATCGCCACGGCAAGAGCAAAGAATAGTTTTACGTTTTTCATTGTGCCTATTTGTGTTATTTGTTCTGCCTATAAGACGAAGAAAAGGCCGAAAAGTTACAGCGAGGTGAAAATATTTTTTTAATCTCCGCTTATGTGGCAAGTTTATCCTATTAATGATTATCCTTTTCCACCGAATATCACATCGCAGAAGTCGGCGGGGAGTTTCTTCTTGATGCGGTCTTTGCGTTTGCGGATGGTGGCGGGAGTGGTGTGCCCGATGTAGGCGATGACATTGTTTGTATAGCCAAGGTAGGTGCAGAAGCAGCAGATGAGTTCCTGATCGTTGAGTTCGGCACTCTCGATAAGTGTGGCGCAAGCCTCCTTGAATGAGGCGAACAGCGTGCCCTCCACATCGCGTGTAGCCTCGAAGGCCATATCGTAGAGCTCCTTTTCCTTTATCTGCATCGTGTTGAGGTCGTCGAAACTTTCCGTATGCTCAAAGGCTCGTTTGCCATCGGCAAGTGAGCGCCGCAATACGAGTGTCTCGGGTAGAGCGAAGGTCTCTCCGCGTTCCTCCTCGGTGACTGATGGCTGCAACTCCTCCTCCGAGGTCGTTTGCGGCTCAGTCTTGGTTGATATCTTGCGATGCTTATTATATAGGTATAGAGCGAGCGAGGCAAGCAGAACGATGCATAGCGGAAGGGTAAGGTCGATGGTATCGTCTGAAGATGCCTCCTCTTCTTCTGTTGATTCCTTCGGAGTTGTCGCCTTCAGAAGTAGGGACTCTTCCATCGTACGCTTCATCTCGGCTTCAAACTCACTGGCCGATAGAGGTTCGTGTATGTTGTGACGGTTGAGTTGGTAGCCTGGCAGTTTGCTCGCATGGCTGAAACGCTGTTCGTAGTAGGCGGCAGAGTCGGGCATATTGCGTTCCCTGTATATGTGTTTCAATACGTAGGATACGATATAGTCTGTACTGTTCAGGCGTACGGGAAAACTTGTCGCTTTGTGACAATAGTGTATGGCCGAGTCCACCTCACCATAGTGCCATAGGTCATCCCCCTTGTGTGCATAGAATAGTGCCAAGTTGATGCTGTCGGTTGCTCCAGTCTTGGCATACTCGATACAACGGTTGATATACATCAGTGCCTTGGCGTAGTTGGTGCGACCATAGGTTCCGTGATATTCAATATTGTGTAGGTTGTACAAGGCTTTCACACGCAATGAATCGTGCACATCACCACGGATGGCTACGTTGGCAAAATGATATTCGGCCTCGTAGAGTGCAGTCTTGTCTTTGGTCTTGGTGAACTGATCGTGTCTGTTCACTGCCAGTTGTAACTCCTGATAGGGGGTAAGGGAACTTTCGCCTTGCTTCACGGCTTCTGCCTCTTCATCGCCTTTGCCGCAACTAACGATAGCGGCAAGGCATAGCGAGCATACTATGTAATGGAATCGTTTCATGTCTTCGTCTCTTTTTTGATGCAAATATACGCTTTTCATCACTGTGGCGCAAAGAATGGGCGTGGCAAATGCGTGGCAAAAGCGTGGCATGGAACCCTATGTGCGTTACGGGTCTACTCCCCATGGCAAGAAAGATAGCCGCTTCCCTTTCGGGAGGCGGCTATCTTATTGAGTGTTAAGAGAAACTCTTAACTCTTCACTCAGAGTTTACTCAGCCAAGATGCCGAGCTCGGCACCTGAGGCGAAGTCGTTGCCAGCCTGTGAGCTGAGGGCGGTGAAGCGGATGTAACGTGCCTTCACGGGCTTGTCGAGCATCACGCGCTTCAGTTTGCTATCGTTGGCGAAGGCACCCTCGGCTACGGGGTCGCTCCAGTTCTTTCCGTCGTTAGATACCTGGAGACGGTAGTCCTTGATGTTACCGTTGGTGCCATCCTGACGGGGCAGGTAGGTGAAGCCGGTGATGGTCTTCACCTCGCCAGCGTCGAGATCTACCCAGTGGGGATACTTGGCCACGGTAACAGAGTACATGGTGTGCCAGATCGTGTTCACGTCGTTGTCCACGAGGTGGCTGGCGTTGCCGCTGCCTGACTCCTCGCTACTGGTGAAGATGACCTCGGTGTTGATCTTCTCGATCTTGGCGTAGGTCATGGTCACCTTGAGCTCGGGCTTCTCCTTATAATAAGCGGTGATGGTACCACCATCGCGGAAGGGGATGGGCTCGGTATACTTCACGGCCTTAGCCTTGCGGCCAGTGCCGATCTTGTACATCACGGTAGCACCCTCGATGCCGCTCTCAATGGCGATGTCGCCATTCTTCTGCTGGGTCATGAGGAGGGGCTTGTCACCTGCGGTAGCCACATCTACGCCACCCTTGGCATCGGCAGGACGAATGATGAAGGCCATGCGTGTGGGAGCACCGAAGGCACGATCGTGCACGAGCGGACCACCCTGACCGCATGAGTTACCACCAAGACCAGTCACTACAGCGTCGACGGTGAGGTAGGTCACGTCGCGCTTGGGCAACTTGTGGGGATGTGTAGCCATGGTGAGGTCCATAGCGCTGTGGGCGAGAGCCGATACGGCGTAGGGAGCCTCGTTCACTACGAGCATACCCTTGCCGGCAGCGTTGGTGAGCGATGCCCAGCGGGTCTCCTCGTGGTTACCCATCTGCATGGGCTTAGGCCAGTTGTCAAACTGCTCGGCTACGGTAGAACCGAACTGCTCGATGAAGGCACCTGTCTTACGGTCGTTGTAGTTGTCTACGGGGCCGCGGCCATAGTAGCGGAACTGCTCATACTCGGCAGGCACCTGCATCTCGTAACCGAGGCGTGCAAGCACGAGTGACGAGTTGTTTGATGTGATGGCCGACTGCAACTCGATAGAGCCGTCGGGGTATACGGTCCACACCTGGTTGGTGGTGAACTTGAAGTCGTTCTCACCGAAGGGGAGTTGAGTCTGCTCCACGAGTTCGTGGATACCGCTGTCGTAACGGCCATTCTGGCTGTTGAGGCGGGCACCGTTGGGAGCCTGTGACACTACGGTGAAGGTGAGCACTACGGATCCGTCCTTATTAAGAATGGTGTTGGCATCGACGGCCTTGTGCTGGAGGTTGTGGAGACCGTTCTGGAACCAGGGCTGGTAGCACCAGTTGTCGTTGCTCACGAAGGCGCGGAAGGCATTGAGGCGAGGACCGCCACCTGCAGCGATGACTACCTCGTCACCATAGGTGAGCTGGTGGATGGTACCCTGAGCCATGTCAAATTGAACCTCGAAGCCGTTGCCCTTGATGGTTCTGATGTTGTTCTCGTTCATTTCGCCCTGCAACTTGTCGCCAGTGGCCACTGTGCTGATAGCAGGCTTCACGCCAGCAGCCTTCACGGCAAGCTGCTCCTCAAACTGAGGATAGCCCTGCTTAGCCCAAGGCATGTCGTGGCCGAGGAGGAACTGCACCTTCACGAAGTACTCGCCATTGGCATCGAGCGAAGCGAAGTCGTAGGGGAGGCGGTAGGTAGCCTTCTGACGTGCGGGCAATGCCATGCGGGGACCCTGCACGGGCTGGTTCTCTGTCACCTGCTTACCATCCTTCCAGAGTGACCATACGATCTCGTAGTCGTTGAGGGGAGTGTAGTAGTTCTTGTTGAAGATCTCTACGAGGCCCTGCTGAGCATCGAGCATCTTCACACCTACGTACTGGTATACCTTCTTCACCTCATAGTATTGGGGCTTGGGCTCGCGGTCACCGAAGATGATGCCGTTCATCACGAACTGGCCATCGTTGGGGGTGTCACCGAAGTTACCACCATAGGCAAGGTAGCGTGTGCCATCCTTCTCGTAGTTGTACATCGATTGGTCTACCCAGTCCCAGATAGCGCCACCGCAGAAGAAGTTGGTGCTCTCGATAGCCTCCCAGTAGTCGATGAGGTTACCTACGGCATTACCCATAGAGTGAGCATATTCAGAGATGTGGAAGGGGTACTTGATACCATACTTACCGGTCACGGCACCCTGTGTCCAACCGATTGAGGGGTACTGGTTTGAACCCATATCTACGATATCGTTGTTGCGCTCATACTGCACGGGGCGTGTAGCGTCGAATGCCTTGAGCGCCTTGTAAGCCTCTACGAAGTTGTTACCGGGGCCAGCCTCATTACCCAATGACCAGATCACTACGCAAGCGTTGTTCACGGTAGCGTGAGCCATCTCCATCACGCGGGCTACGTGAGCCTTCTTCCACTCTACGGGGTGAGAGATAGATGCCTCACCGTAGTAGTACTCGTGGCTCTCGATGTTGGCCTCATCCTCGAGGTAGATACCATACTTGTCGCAGAGGAAGTACCAGTAGGGATCGCAGGGATAGTGTGAGTTGCGCACGTGGTTGATGTTGGCGCGCTTCATCAGCATCACCTCTTCCTCCTGCATCTCGCGAGTGATGGCGTGACCCACTGCGGGGTGGCTCTCGTGACGGTTCACACCTTTCAACTTCACGTTCTTGCCGTTGATGAAGTAGTAGCGACCAGCGAGGCCAAACTCATCGTCCTCGGCTTTGGTGTCCTTGATCTCTACCTCGCGGAAGCCTACGATGGTTGATACGGTCTCGAGTACCTTACCCTTCTTGTTGAGCAACTCAGCTACGAGAGTGTATCGGTAGGGAGCCTCAGCGGTCCACAAGTTGGGCTCGCTCACTGAGAATGAAGCAGAGAGTACGCCCTTACCGCCCAATTTTGCCAAATCGGCAGTGCGGTTGATGCTATATGTTGCAGCCAAAGTATTGTTGTCGTCGTAAAGTTCGTGACGATAGAGCGAGTAACGCATCTGCAAGCCTTTCACGTTCTTCTTTGAAGCATTGGTAAGCTCTGCGGTAATGTTAAGCATACCATCACGGTAGTTCTCGTCGAGGTCAGGCTTCACCACGAGGTCGCGGATGCGTACCTGAGGACGGCTGTGGAGTGCCACGGTGCGGAAGATACCGGGGAGGCGGAACATATCCTGTGCCTCGAGGAACGAACCGTCTGATGAGCGGTATACCTCTACAGCTACGGTGTTCTCACCCTCCTGGAGGTATTGGGTGATGTTGAACTCAGCCGCGTTACGTGAGTTCTTTGAGAAACCTACGTAGTGGCCATTGATCCAAAGGTAGAAGAATGAATCCACACCGTCGAAGGTGATGAACACCTCGCGGCCATCCCACGATGCGGGCACCTCGAACGTACGGAGGTATGAGCCCACCTCGTTGCGGTGGTTATAGGTGGTCCAGTGTGTGGGAGGTGTACGCATCACACCACCCTTCCAGTCGCCCACTGCTACGCGGTGCTGGAAGATTACGGGCTGGTTCACATAGATGGGGGTACCATACTTCTGTGTGCCATCCTTCTGGATACCGGCAATGTTCCATGATGAGGGCACGGCGAGGTCGTCCCAAGCCGAAGCATCATAGCCGGGGGTGAAGAAGTCGGCAGGACGCTCGTCGGGGTTGGGTGCCCAGTGGAACTTCCATGTGCCGTTCAATGACTGCCAGTACTGGCTGTTCTCGGGGAGGAACTTACGGGCGCTCTCCACGTTCTCGAACGAGAAGAAGTAGGCGTGCGGCTGCTCCTTGTTGAGCGACAACTCCTCTACTGACTCCCACTCCTTGCCGGTGGGCGCGGCTTGATTACCATAAAGGAAACCTTCGAGGGCAGGCGCTTGTGCTGCCATGTGCATGCAGGCTGCACCTGCTGCGATCAGGGAAAAGAATCTTTTCATGATAGGATTGTTATTAATAGTGTTAAGTGTTTGTATATACTTGCCCATAATATCGTGCGAAGATAGTGATAATTTTTTACATTATGAATAGTTGAGGTCAATTTTCGGTTTTCCAATGGCAAAGATAGTATGACCGAGGCGATATACCCCCCAAAAAGGCGTGACAAATCTGTGACAAATGTGTGACCAAGGAAGGTGGTCGAGACTTGCCTTTTTATGTACAAATTTATGTACAATTCTTCGAGCTAACTAGTGTGTGGGTCAGCGGATTATGTCCTTGTTTGTGTACAATGACTGTCGGATACCGATTTTTACATCATTCTCGCTATTCTTCCCGTCCGAAGTGGCCCGGTGTGGGGCGGAAGCAGCCTCTGATGCGGGGTGCGCGCTCCATCTCTCCATAGGCCACATATTCGCCCAACTTCTTGTATGCGGTGCTCGGGGCATAGTGGCTGATGCGGGCAAACTCGCGAACGCTGATATCGTCGTGTGTCTCGAAGTACTCGTAGAGCGCATCGGCTAGCTCGGGCGCTGCAAGGGGCTCCTTCACCTTGCCTTCGACCTTGAACTTGACATCGGCTAGGCGGTCGAGCAGATGCTTGTCGGGGCGGAAGCGGATGCCGCTGATCTGTATATCCTTGCCTGTGGGCGGTGTGGGACCGGTATGGTTGCTCAGCTCCATCGTGAGCGAGCCCAATCCGTCGAGCTGCACGCGGTGTCCCTCGCACAGGGCGTCGGTGATGGCCGTGCGTAGGGCATCCCACACGAGTTTCACATCGGTGGGCGTGGCGGTGGTAGCATGGCTGATGTCGTGTGCCATCTGCTCGATGTCCACCTTCTGCGGGAAGGCTACCGATACTCCCGTACACCACGACTCCTCCCTTCGGGAGCCCGACACTTTGTGACGGCGATTCAGCGTGCAGCGCACGACGGGAGTGTACCCATCACGATGGTGCACGACGTGCTTTGATCTCTTTACTTTCATCATATTACTTGTTGGTCTTTTTACTTTGTTCAACTCGCTTTCTACCTGCAAGGAGAATCTTTTCTACTTGCAAGGAGAAGATTTTATCCTTGCAGGGATAAATATTTCTACCTGCAGGGATAAATATTTTTCTCTTCGTAGAACAAAGGTAATGGATAGCTCCGAAATATGCAATAGACAGCGTGAAAATAATTGCAATAGCACTGACTCATAGGGTGTTGCGTGGTTTGTTTTCGTGTATTATCTTTGCGACAGGAACAGAGAAAACGGCCTCCAGTTCCCCCTCTGTTTATAGAGGAACAGTTTGTAAACTGCCAACTTAATATAAATAACCCTTAAACAATAACCAACATGAACCAAAAAAACAACTTAACGAATCTAGCTATGCAAGAATCTAATGTAAACCAACCTCAAACATCCTACGCCGACACCCTACGCGAGACCCAGCAAGAGGAGTTCCCCCTGCTCAGCGAAGTGACCCAAGGGGTCTTAGAAGACCCTTTAACTCTGATGAACGCTCACACCGACGACGACGGTGTGGTAGTGCCCTGCGCCCTACCCGATGCGATGATGCAGTTCCTGCCCCAGATGATGAGCGAAACACTCTCGCTCTACGACGATGCCGACATCAGAACGATGCTTCTCATGGCTATGATGCCCACCATAGGCTCGGCGATGAGCCATGTGCGTGTACGCCACGGTCAGCGTCTCTACTCGCTCGGCATGATGAACATCTGCGTAGGTCCCTCGGCCTCGGGCAAGGGAAGCGTGGGCGAAGTGGCGAGCCTCATCGATGACATCAACAAGATCATCTGCGAGGAGAGCCAGCAGGCCATGGTCGACTACCGCAAGCGACACAAGCGTTACAACCGACTCACCAGTCAGCTCAACTTTGCCGCCAAGGGCGACGTGTCACAACTCGTCGACATCAACGACATTGCCAGTGAGGTGGACGAGCCACAAGCCCCCTTGCGCCGTATGCACAAGCTGCCCTCGAAGACCACCGCGGCTAATTACTACCGCCTCATCTATGCCAACGGAGAGAACATCTCCTACCTGCATATCCCCGAGCTGGCCGAGATGACGGCCGCCAATCGTGGAGCGTTCGGCGACTTCATGTACATCCTCCTTGCCGCGCAGAACGAGGAACAGCTCCACACCGCACGCAAGACCGATGATGAGGACTATCCCATCGAGCACACCCGCCTGGCCTTGGCCGCTACGGGCACCCTATCTTCGGTGCGCGAGTTTATCCCCAACCTCGAGGACGGCCTCTCCACCCGCTTCCTCTACCACAACCTACCAGCCAAAGATACTGTACGTGGCGAGATGGATGAGGCTACAGCCGAGGCATTCCGCGACGTGTATAGCCATCATCGCGGTGTGCTTACGGAGATATGGAAGGAGTTGCGCCAGTTTGAGGGCAAGACGGATGAGGAACTTCCTCGCCTCGTCATCTCGGATGCCCAGCGCGAGTATGTCGACGAGTATTACCGCCAGCTGGTGTCGTTCGTGGCGTTGACTCTGCCCGACAGGGACTTGCGTGCTCCCATCCTGCGCTCGCGCCTCAACCTCTACCGTATGCTGATGATCATTGCCGTGCTGCGCCGCTACGAGGAGCTGGGCACGGTGGAGGGCATGTTTACCGAGAAGCGCTTCACAATCGCGGAAGCCGACCTGAAGTGGGGCCTCGCGTATATCTTCTATTGCACGATGCAGACCTCAGCCATCTACGACCGCCTGCGCCGTGAGGAGAAGGAGGAGCCCAAGCGTGTATACCTGAGTGCCTTGGCCTTCCTGCAGATGCTACCCAAGCAGTTCACCACCGCCGAGGCAGTGCGCCTGGGCGAAGAACTGGGCCTCAAGCAGAATGGCATTGCCAAGAAGATCTCCCGTCTTGTCAAGGAGCACTACATCGTCAAGGTGCGCCAAGGCGTGTTCGTGAAGAGCTCGAAAACTGAAAGGGAGCGATGGAAAAGGGATTGTACACTTTTAGCAGCATAACCCGCTGACTCTCATAGAAACTAAGCCAAGAAATTGTACACAAATTTGTACACCTATCGTACAGAAAAAAGGTACACTTTCTTGGCTTGATTGTCTCGTTAGTTCATTCTATTCGTGGTTAATTCATGGGCAATTTACGGGAATTTATGTTGAAAAAAGGGAACACGAAACGAGTTTGCCGCCCGCAGGGGCTAAAGCAATTTTAAGGGATTATTGTTTTACTCCCATCCCAATCCTTCGGAACTTCGGCTAATCATCCCTTTAGCGTACCCTCTATCTACTTTGCGTACAATATGGTTTTCGTCGAGATAGAAGAACACGGGGACACCGCGGCTAGTGCCAATGTAGGCATTCAGCACAGTATCTTCACCAAGTAGCATCGGGTAGGTTATCTTGTGATGGGCGGCATAGTCGCGCAGGCTTTGCGCACTCTTCCCCCACGATTCTATGGAAACGACGTTGAACCGCTTGCTCATCTCCACCAGTTCGGGATAGGATTGGATGCAAGGGCCACAGCCGAGGCCTGTGAGATTGATGATGGTAGGCTTGCCTCGCAGACTCTCCAGTGTCACGGCCTTGCCGTCTATATCTTTCAATGTCCATTCGGGAGCAGCCTTGCCAAGAAGCAGTTCATAGTCACTCGTCTCCTTCTCGGTATCTCTCTTGCCTACATAATGAACCTTGTACCCTCCATGCAAGCGAACAAAGTCCATAGCTACGATGGGGTTGCTGGCCGATGCGTCCTCGCTCCATTCCGTATTGTAGCAAGTCACTTCATTGATGTTATGGCTCATCTCGCGCAGATATCGATAAGGCATCGTATCGGCCTTGCGAATCCACAGCGTATAATAAGAGTAAGCATCCTCCTCGCTGAGGTCATAGGGGTTGTGGGGCATCTTGTAGGCACGACCGAAGAACTCCACCTGCCTGTCTTCATAGATGGAGAGTTTGTAGATGTAGTCCTCTTCTGTCTCCTCCACATCCACATGGATGCTGTCCGAGGTGTTCTGCATATATCGGATGAGGCTCTTCACGTAGTTGTAGAAGGGCGGGGTATACGGACGAAATGGCAATGAAAGGCTCTTCGTGTCCAAGAAGTCCTTGACTACGGTACGCTTCTCCTCGTGGTGGAACGTTACAGAGTTCGTCCCATCGTATGCACTGAGGAGACTGCCATCCTCCATGTAATGCAAGACCGAAGCCCCGATGGCCGTATCTTGTGGATTGTCTTGCTCTATGTATCTACAATGCCGGATGTCAGCCCATTCCTTCTCGTAAGGAGCCTTCACCTTCTCTTCTATCTCGTACCCAGCAACCTTGATTCGTTCAACCTTTTCCAAAGCAGCGTTGAGGACATCCTCGGGCTGTTGTGTCTTTGATTTGCACGCCCCCAGCAGCATTGCCACGGCAAGGAAGAGGAATAGTTTGGTCTTCATTGTATTTTGGTTGTTTATGTCGTTACACGAATTTTATTTATGGATAATTTACGGGAATTTATGTTGAAAAAAACACACAAATTGTCATGAATTAACCACGAATTTATCGTGAATTATTGTTGCTCAGCCTCCAAATACTCCCCTACAGTCTTTATCATATTCTCGCCGCGGAGCTTGTTTTGGCCACGTTCAATATCACGTTCAAGGATTGTGCCGTCGGGGCCGAAGAGGATAAGATGGGGAATGCCAGTGCCGCTTACGCCATAGATGTCTGTAGCAGTTCCCTCAGAATCGAAGAGTTGCGGCCAAGTAATTTGTTCCTCCTTGACAGCGGTTTTCATATTCTCTATATTGTCCCATACATAGATGCCAAGGATGGTGAGGCCTTTACCGTTGTACTTCTCGTAAAGTTTGCGCAAGTTGGGAATCTCACCACGGCAGGGACCACACCACGATGCCCAGAAGTCCACCAACACGTAGTTGCCTTTGCCTACAAAGTCCGATAGCGCTAAGGGGTTGCCATCAATGTCGGTGCCTTTGATGTCTGTATAGGTCATACCCTCAGCTGTAGCAAGAAGCCCTTGCGTATTTTGTCTCATACGTTTAACCATCCCCTTGTTGTTGAGCCAAGGGCCACTGTTGTCGCATACGTGTTTCATTAACTCCACACTACCGAGACCCTCTCGCACTATCAAATAGCCTACGGCATCATTGGTGTGTTTCAGAAATTCTTCTTTCATCAGCGAGGTTAGTTCGGCATAGAATTCGTCCATATACCGGGCTACAAACTCCTCTTGTGTTCCCTCAAACTCCTCGCGTGTTTTATTTGCTCTGTCGTGCCAGTCGCCCAAGTATGTGAGGATGCGTGCCATCTCGTCATTGAGAGGCGTACCCGATGTGCGGTGATTCACAAAGTCTGTCACAATATCGCCCTTTTCCAGGATGGGGTTTGAAAAGAGGCTACGGGCAATGTCAATGCGGCAATTAAGCGCAGTATCGGGAGCAATGCCTCTAAAAGTCACCCTATTGCCATCGACTGTAGTAGAATCAATCTTGCAGCCATTATCAAAGTCGGTGAGATAGACGGTCATTCCATTGTAACTCGAATCAGGCAGTTCACCCGTCAACGTGTAATATCTTTCTTGGTTTGTACACGCCCCCAGCAGCACCGCCGCGGCAAGGGCGAAAGAAATTGAAAATTGAAAATTCAAAATTGAAAGTTTGGTTGTCTTCATTGTATTTGTTGTTTATGTTGTTGCACGAATTTTATTTGTGGCTAATTTATGGGCTATTTACGGGAATTCATGTTGAAAAAAGGGAACCCGCCCGCAGGGGCCAAAGGCAATGCTCATGAATTGCCATAAATTTTCATGAATTAATTATTTGTTCCATTCATCGTCTTCAGCAGGTTTTCCAATGCATCGAGGTCGCGAGGATCGGCATTCACATCGAGGATGTTGCCGTCGCGGTCGATGAGTTTGTATGTGGGGTAGCTGTTCACGCCAAGGAAGTGCTCGATGGCGCTCTGCTGCTCGGCAGGGAGGTTGTAGTGCACTACGTTGTCTCCCGTCACGTTGTATTCCTTGATGACGTTCTTCCATGACTCCTCACTGGAGCGATTGGCAAGGTAGAGGTATACGATGTCATAGTCCTTCAAATGCTCGTACTCCTCCTGACTGTTCTTCAAGGCTGCCTTGCAGGGGCTGCACCATGTGCCCCAGACGTCGAGGAGGATAACCTTGCCCTTATAGGGCTCGATGAGTTTGCGCAGTATCTTCTCGCCATCGCTCATGCCCTCCACATCGTCTGACGACTTCAGGCTATTGCCCACCAGTTCGCGGCGTTGCACGGCAAGGTACACTTCGTTAAGTTCCGTCACTGCGGCTTTGGCTGCGGGGAGTTGTATCTCCTGTTCCATCCAAGCTATCACGTCGGTGTCGAGCGGTTTTCGGGTAGCGTCTATCCTTGCGTATAGTATGGATGCGAGGTGCAAATCGCGCAAGTTGCGGTCGCAACCGGCGGAATCAATTGCCGCCAATGACTCACGGAAGTTAGTGAAAACACCTTCCCTCGCTAAGCGGTCACTATAGCGCTCATAAACCGCTTCGAGAATCTCGACTTCGGCATTGGCATTGAATGCATCAAGCAAAGCTTGCTGCTCCTCATGTGTTTCTACATTCAAGAGGTCAGCTTCCAGTTTGTTGAAAAGCACCTCGTAGGTATCCAGCGCTTTCCATTCCTCATCCGCCAGAGATATCTCACCGCCTTTGGCCAATCTCATTACCATAGCAAGCCACGTCTCCGGTTTTCGCTCGCTTTCCAATTGGTCCATGTAGTCGCGCTTGAAGATGGTAAAGTCTCGGTAGAGTGTATAGGGGCTCACCACATTCTTCCAAATTTCCTTGCCTACATATTCCATATAGGCCTGGGGGAGCTTCCGACCTTTCATATAGAAACGTGCCTGCATCATTGACTCTCCTTGCCCTGTGAGGTAATAGCCTGTAAGATAATCTATATATCGTTGCGACAGGCTGGGATGCAGTCTCACCGTTTCGTGCAACTTGGTAAGTTGTTTCTCTCGTTCGCGATTGGTGAGCTCCCAGAACTCCATAGCCTCCTTTTCTTCTCCTCCACGTTTCTCCATTCGTGCGTTAGCCCACTCGTGCGGATAGGCCAACAACTCATTTTGCAAGCGAGCATCAGTACCCATAAAGAGTCGCTGACCTGTGGTGTAGTCGCAGAGGTAGAAGTAGGTTTCACCAGGCTCGAGCACAGTACTGATGTTTGATCTGCCCCAATCCAAGAAGGCTTGAGAACTATTCAATAAGGGTATTCTCAGTGTAAAGCGTCCGAGGCTATCCATTGAGGCAGAGAAGGCCTGCTGCTCGTCTGCGATAATATTCTGAACGTCTGCGCTGAACGATGCTCCGCCTCTCCTCCATTCGGTTTTTCGCATATCCTTCAGCCATCCCACGATGGTCACGCTATCGCCCATTCGGTAGCCATTGTCCTTGAAGCCTTGGCGACGGTCGTGCTTGGGATAGTCGGGCAGGGTGTTTGTAGTGATGGGAATTACTGCCATACCTCTGCTATTGCCTACCTGAAGATGGCGTTTGCCTCTCTTCATCGGACCTACGGTGACGTTGGTCGTCTCTGCTCCTTTACTCATGGTGAGTACGTAGCCACCGCCCTGCTCAGTCTGCTCCATGATGTCCCATACAGCATTGTCATATATCACATGGCTCTCGGTGAAGCCGATGACCCAGTCGCCTGTCTTCGGGTTTCGCCAATAGGTGTCGGTAATGTCTTGAGGCAGGAGACTGGTGCTGCGCACATTCAGTACCTGCCATCCGTTGGGCTCAATAAGGTCGAACCGTTCAGTACCCTCGGGCAAGGGGTCGAAAGTCATCACGAAATCCACTTCACCAGTAGATGGCATCCAGAATTCCTTGTCGAACTCGGGCACGGCTTTCGTGGAGTCGGGCACTATGGCTTTTATCTTGTACTGCTTACCCTCTGCTTGCAGATAGATGTTCGAGGCCATCTTTATCCAATAACCAGCCGGATAGGTGATGTGCATTGCCAGCTCCGTGTGTTCATCGAGCATCTTCACGCCCGTCACTTTCATCGCATCGTTACTATTGTTGTAGCCCATTGCTACCCCGTTCCACACTCGATTGTTCTGTGCTTCCTTTGTAGCACACGCCCCCAGCAGCATCGCCACGGCAAGGAAGAGGAATAGTTTTACGTTTTTCATTGTGTCTATTTGTGTTATTTGTTCTGCCTATAAGACGCAGAAAAGGTTGAAAAGTTACAAGGCGTGTGAAATTTATTTTTTGAAGCATCTGCTCATACGCTCAATCTCATGCTTGGGAATACCTAATCTTGTTGCCATTTGTCGCCATTGCCCGACAGCAGTGGTTACTTCTGCGATAATCTTCTCGGCGACAGGAGTCGTCAGCATATACTCTTCACAGGAGTCGAGCAGAACATTTAAGTCCGATTGGTTGGTAGAGGAGTTGATGAGCAAGCTCTGATAGTCATTCATTGTGGGGTTCATGTCATAGGCTGGCGAGAGTGTCCATCCCTTGGCTGTAAGGAGGAATCCGTGATTGCGGAAATGGTCGTCGGTGTTGCCTACGCAAATATTGAATGCTACGCGGCGATACAACTCACGTAAGTTCTCCTCCACACGCGTGCAACCCTGCAATATAAAATCCACGATATCCAGATAGCCGTGTCCTGTAGTGGCATTGTCTCCATCAGCAAGCCCCAACAGCGTCATGGCAGAAGCGAAATGAACTCGTCGGCCCTCTTCGCTGCGGTCGAAACGTTGCGAGAGCAGTGTGTGATACTTCTCGCTGCTGCGTAGCACCATAGTCTTGGCTGCATTAATACCTGCCTTTGTGGCCAAGAGGTGGCAGAGATGTTCCCAAAGTCCGACGTCATAATCATCCTTGCGCGAGGGGAACTTGGCAACATAGAGCCGTTGCTGTTCATCTATGACGCTTGCCTTGGGGCGTGCACCACCGAGCGATGTTCCCGGATGTAGCAACTGAGCAATCCACCTTTTGTCGGGCAGCAGGTTGGCCTCTTCGCTCCGCTCTATTTCTTCACTTGCTGCGATAAGTTCGCGAATGTCGGTCAGTGGAGGAATGCGGAGCATGGCTTCGGTGTTGATAAACTCGCCATCGACACGCTCCTTGAAACGAAATGCGCCCATGCGTGAGTGGTCATCGATACCTGTCAGGTAATCATATGATGAGAGGCGACGGATGGGGCGCTGTTCCTCACTTGCCAAGATTTGTTCTCGTCTATTGAGCAACGTACGTCCCCAACGGTCGGGCAGGGCATCGGCAAAGCAGCCGAAGATGTCCTTGCCTGGCAGCGTATATTGTTGCCCAGGATAGTTGTTCAGGTCTTCACTTAATGAAATGTCACTATGCTTTTGTAGCCATCCGTTGTCAAACTTGAACGAGTAACTATCCGCACCACGCAACGACTCATAGCCAAGTTCACCTACCAGCTCTGCCTCGCGCAGCCAATCAAAGTCGGCAAATACATAAAGTTTGTTCATGCCTTACTCCTTTTTTGAAGCACGTTCCCTATGTTTCAATCCCAAGTCTTGTAGCGACTTGCCCAAGATGTCCTCCTTGGCAAGCCATAGGATGTCGTCGTCGAGCTGCAGGGCATACAGCACTCGCAGATAGATGCCGATGGCTACCGTGGGGGCGCCCTTCTCGATGCGTGTCACGGTAAGCGGTGAACATGTGGCACGCTCGGCCACCTGTGATATGCTCAAGTTTCTACGCAAGCGGGCCAGTTTGATTTGCTCGCCCACCACTTGCATTTTCTGTTCCAATTTGCGGGGAAGTTTCGTTCCCATTGTATTCTTTGCCATATACTCAAAATATCATATAATATGCAAAAGTAATAATAATTGTTTATTTAATGATATATTGAGTGAAATTTATTTCTTCTTTCTCTTTACTTGCAATATCTTGCATTCTCCTCTAGCTTTTGCGAATTTTATCCTTTTCCACCGAATATAACATCGCAGAAGTCGGCGGGGAGTTTCTTCTTGATTCGTTCTTTACGTTTGCGGATGGCGGCAGTGGTTGTGTGCCCGAGGTGGGCAAGGAGGGTGTTGGAGTATCCGAGATAAACGCCTAGGGCGCAGACGAGTTCTTGATCGTTGAGGACCCCGTTTTCGAGTAGGGAGCGACACGACTCGCCGAAGGCATTGAGGAGGGTGCTCTCTATTTTGCGGGTTGTTTCTAGGGAGAGATTGGGGAGGTCTCTTTCGTTAACTTGTAGGGTAGCGATGTCGTTGTACATAGATGTTTGTACGAAGGCTTTGTAACCTTGGATAAGCGTATTGCTCAACAGTTCAGCCTTCGTAAGGATGGGTGTGCTCTCGGTAATAGGATTCGCAGAATCTATAGATTTGGTTCGGAGGCTACGCTTGATAATGCGGTATGCTATAAATAAGCCGACGATAAGGGCTAGAGCAATGCTCACAGTGGGGATTATTGGGTTATGCCCGCTTGTCGGGTCAATGACGTTAGTCTGCAACTGACTCTT
>JBGVOS010000173.1:0-16432 GCA_045126595.1 Bacteroidaceae bacterium
ACAAGGTTTTTTTTACTTTTGATTTTTATAACGAAACAAACATCTTAGAATTTGTAAAATAAATACAAAAGAACGACCGTCACCTCGGCGCTTCCCTACGCCAACGGTCCTGTACATATCGGTCATCTGGCGGGCGTATACGTGCCTGCCGACATCTACGTGCGTTACCTCCGCCTCAAGGGCGAGGAGGTGCTCTTCGTGGGCGGCTCTGACGAGCACGGCGTGCCCGTGACACAGCGTGCCCGCAAGGAGGGCATCACTCCGCAGGATGTGGTGGACCGCTACCACGGCATCATCAAGGAGAGCTTCAAGGAGTTCGGCATCTCGTTCGACGTATATAGCCGCACGACCTCGGACGTGCATCACAAGTTTGCCTCGGACTTCTTCCGCAAGCTCTACGACGAGGGCAAGCTGGTGGAGCAGTCGACCAAGCAGTTCTACGATGAGAAAACAGAAAAGTTCCTCACTGACCGCGACGTGGTGGGCGAGTGCCCCTACTGCCACAAGCAGGCCTACGGCAACCAGTGTGAGGAGGGCTGCGGCCGTGCGCTCGAACCCACTGAGCTCATCAACCCCCGCTCGAAGGAGACGGGCGAGACACCAGTATTGAAGGAGACCAAGAACTGGTACCTGCCCCTCAACGACTATCAGCAGTGGCTCAAGGAGTGGATCCTCGAGGGACACAAGGAGTGGCGTCCCAACGTATATGGCCAGTGCAAGTCGTGGCTCGACATGGACCTGCAGCCCCGTGCCATGACGCGCGACCTCGACTGGGGTATCCCCGTGCCCGTGGAGGGTGCCGACGGCAAGGTGCTCTACGTATGGTTCGACGCGCCCATCGGCTACATCTCCAACACCAAGGAGCTGTGTGACAAGGAGCCCGAGCGCTGGGGCTCATGGGAGAAATGGTGGCAGGACGAGGATACACGCCTCCTGCACTTCATCGGCAAGGACAACATCGTGTTCCACTGCATCATCTTCCCCACCATGATGAAGGCCCACGGCCAGTACATCATGCCCGACAACGTGCCCAGCAATGAGTTCCTCAACCTCGAGGACGACAAGATTTCGACCTCGCGCAACTGGGCTGTATGGTTGCACGAATACCTCGTGGACTTCCCCGGCAAGCAGGACGTATTGCGCTATGTGCTCACGGCCAATGCTCCCGAGACCAAGGACAACAACTTCACCTGGCGCGACTTCCAGGCACGCAATAACAATGAGCTCGTGGCCGTGTACGGCAACTTCGTGAACCGCGCCCTCGTGCTCACCCACAAGTATTTCGACGGCAAGGTGCCCGCCTGTGGCGAGCTCACCGACTATGACAAGGCCACCATCGCCGAGTTCATAGACGTGAAGGCCGAGGTGGAGAAACTGCTCGACGGATTCAAGTTCCGCGAAGCACAGAAGGAGGCCATGAACCTCGCCCGCATCGGAAACAAGTACCTCGCCGACACCGAGCCTTGGAAGCTTGCCAAGACCGACATGGAGCGCGTGGGTACTATCCTCAACCTCTCACTCCAATTGGCGGCCAACCTCGCCATCGCCTTCGAGCCTTTCCTCCCCTTCAGCAGTGAGAAGCTGCGCGGCATGCTCGGCATGGAGAGCTTCGAGTGGGAGCAGCTCGGTCACACCGACCTCCTCACCGCAGGCCACCAGTTGGGCAAGGCAGAGCTCCTCTTCGAAAAGATTGAGGATAGCGCTATCGACGCACAGATGCAGCGTCTCGAGGATATCAAGAAAGCTAACGAGGCTGCCAACTACAAGGCCGAGCCTGTGAAGCCCCTCGTATCGTTTGAGGATTGGGAGAAGCTCGACATCCGCGTAGGCACCGTGCTCGAGTGTGAGCGTGTGCCCAAGATGAAGAAACTCCTCAAGTTCAAGATTGCCGACGGCCTGGGTGACCGCACCATCGTGAGCGGTATCGCTGAGCACTACGCCCCCGAGGAACTCGTAGGCAAACAGGTGCTCTTCATCGCCAACTTTGCTCCCCGCCAGTTCAAGAACGGCCTCGTGAGCGAAGGCATGATCCTCAGCGCCGTAGACTACGACGGCTCACTCGCCGTGACCTCGCTGCTCCGCGAGGTGAAGCCGGGAAGTCAGGTAGGGTAAACTAAATATCACAGCTATGCAAGCAATCATATTGGCCGCGGGCATGGGCAAACGCCTCGGCGAACACACCAAAGACAACACCAAATGCATGGTGGAGGTAAATGGCGTACGCCTCATCGACCGCATGCTGACACAACTGGCCGCACGCAACCTCTCGCGTGTGGTCATTGTTGTTGGATACAAGAAGAATGAACTCATCAAGCACATCGGCAACCGATACGATGACCGCATCAAGATAGAGTATGTACACAACGACATCTACGACAAGACGAACAACATCTACTCGCTCGCCTTGGCCAAGCAGTATATGCTCAAAGAGGACACGCTGCTGCTGGAGTCGGACCTCATCTTCGATGACAGCATGCTCGACCTCATCATCAACGACTCCTATCCCAACCTTGCGCTTGTGGCCAAATATGAGACGTGGATGGACGGCACCATGGTGCGCATCTCCGAGGATAACGACATCATGAGCTTTATCCCGAAGAAGGCATTCAAGTACTCCGACATTGAGCACTACTACAAGACATGCAACATCTATAAGTTCAGCCGTGAGTTCTCGGCCACACAATATGTGCCCTTCCTCGAAGCCTACAGCAAGGCGATGGGCAACAACGAATACTACGAGCAGGTGCTGCGTGTGCTCACCGCTCTCGACCGCTCTGACTTGAAGGCGCTGCCCATCACCAATGAGAAATGGTACGAGATTGACGACGTGCAGGACCTCGACATTGCCGAAGCCATGTTCTCGCCCGAAGACGAACGTCTGGGCAAGTATTACCGTCGCTATGGTGGCTACTGGCGTTTCCCGCAGCTGAAGGACTACTGCTATCTTGTCAATCCCTACTACCCGAGCCAGCGGATGAAGGAGGAGATGCGGGCCAACTTCGATGTGCTGCTCACCGAATATCCCTCGGGCATGGCAGTCAACTCACTGCTTGCCGGTAAGTACTTCGGTATCCGCCAGGAGTATGTCGTGGTGGGCAACGGCGCAGCCGAACTCATCAAGGGCTATGTAGAGAACCATGTGGAAGGCAACATCGGTATCATATTCCCCACCTTTGAGGAGTATCCCAACCGCACCCTTGCTGACCGCATCGTCAAGTACATTCCCGACAATGCCGACTTTGCCTACACGGCACAAGACATACAATCCTTCTATAATAATAAGGAAATATCTGCCCTCCTGCTCATCAACCCCGACAATCCCTCGGGCAACTTCATCCCCATGGGCGACCTGCAGGGCTTGATAGCATGGGCACAGGAGCGTAGCATCACGATGATTGTAGACGAGAGTTTCGTCGATTTCACCGATGGATTCGAGAACAATTCGCTGCTCCATAACAATGTATTATCGGCATATCCTCATCTGGTAGTCGTCAAGTCCATCAGCAAGTCGTATGGCGTGCCTGGCCTCCGTCTCGGCATCCTGGCCTCGAGCGACAAGGAGCTGATAGCACGCATGAAGAAGGAGGTGGCGATATGGAACATCAACTCCTTCGCCGAGTTCTATATGCAGATATTCGGCAAGTACGAGAAGGACTATACCGTGGCATGCCACCGCTTCATCAAGGAGCGCAGCATCTTCTTCGAAGAACTGAAGGCTGTGCCCTACTTGCGCGTGATTCCCTCACAGGCCAACTACTTCCTGTGCGAGATGACCGACAAGTACACCGCCACCGAGCTCACCCAGCTGCTGTTACAGCGCTACAACATACTCATCAAGGATTGCGGCACCAAGTCGGCTTTTGCAGGCAAGCAATACATCCGCATTGCCATCCGTGACCGGGTGGACAATGCCTACTTTGTAGAAGCACTTAAAGAACTGGCGTGATGGACACGATTTGCATATGTGGAGGAGGCTCACTGGGACATGTCATTGCCGGCTACCTGAGTGCCAAAAAGGATGTCAAGGTAAATATCTTAACACAAAAGCCCCAGAACTGGAAGGGGGAACTCTGCATATCCACCCCTGAAGGGAACTGTCTGACAGGGAAATTGAACATTGTCAGCAGTTATCCCGAGGAAGCATTGCATGAAGCCTCCATCGTATTGTTATGTCTCCCCGGCTATGCCATCAAGAGTGAATTGTTAAAAATAAAGCCTTACGTAAACGAACACACTTATGTAGGCACGGTATTTTCTTCTACTGGTTTTTTCTTTGAGGCTTTAGAACTGCTTGACAAGAATATCCCTTTGTGGGGATTCCAGCGAGTACCCTTCATCGCCCGTACCAACGTGTATGGAGAAAGTGCCCACCTATTAGGCTACAAGAACTCTCACAACATTGCCATAGAACACAGCAATGTCAAAGAGGACTTCCGCAAAAAGATAGAAGAGCTGTTTGACGCTCCCGTACATCTGCTTAACAACTATTACGAAGCGAGCTTCACCAACAGCAATCCCATACTGCATCCGTCACGCCTGTACACCCTGTTCAGGGACTGGAACGAAGAAGTATATTACGACCATCAGTTCCTATTCTACGAAGAATGGACCGATGAAGCCTCCGAGTTGTTAATCGCATTGGACAAAGAACTTTTCAGCATCTTGGCCAAGTTGCCTGTAGCTTCAGACTTCCTGATGCCAATACTCCCTTATTATGAAAGTACCGATGCCGAGAGTCTTACCCGCAAGATTCGCTCTATCAATGGCTTCAAGGGAATCACTACCCCTATGATATCCACCGAGAAAGGATGGCAACCTGACCTTAGCAGCCGTTATTTCCGCGAAGATTTCATGCACGGACTTCGATATATTTACCAAGAAGCTCATCGCTTGGGAGTAGAGACTCCGATGATTGACAAGGTGTATAGTTGGGGGATGGAAGTGACAGGATAAACATGCATGACAATGACCATACGAAGAGCTCTAAGATACATATTATACAGATTCCTTTTCCCCTTATATCAAAAAGGAGTAGTATGGAGAGTACGTCATAAGAAACAGATTAATGTCGTGTTTGTCGCCATGTCTGTATCCATGTGGCGCTATCAGAATTTATATGAAGCCATCAGCAAGCATCCGCGCTTCAAGGCGACCATCGTCATCCTCCCTGGCAAACAATACACCCAAGAGCAGCAGCAATCAGATAAGGAAAAACTGATAAATTATTTCACCGAGAAGAGATGCCAGTTCGTTATAGATAATGAATCGAACAAAGGGAATATTATAAAAGAATTACACCCAGACATCCTTTTCTATCCACAACCATACCTTAAATGCTTTGATAAGAAGTATGAGCACATCGCTTTCCGAACCAAGTTGTTGTGTTACTATCCCTACGCATTTTGGATGAGTAAAGGAACATGGTCATATGATCGTCCATTGCACAATTATGCTTGGAAACTATTCTATTCAACTGAATTACATCGCAAGGATGCACAAACGTATGCATTGAACCGTGGACGTAACATTGAGGTTGTAGGTTATCCAAATGCTGATAATTTCCTATCTGGCAAACACCATGATGTATGGAAACCACAAGATAAAGTAAAAAAACGTATCATCTGGGCACCACACTTTACGATAAAGCCCAGCTATGTCTCTCAATCTAATTTCTTGTGGATGGCAGATTTGATGTTGAACATTGCGGAGAAGTATTCCGATGAAGTACAATTCGTATTCAAGCCTCATCCACTCCTATTTTCAGAACTCTGCAAGCATAAAGATTGGGGAGAGAAGAAAGCACAGCAGTATTATGACAAATGGAGGTCAACGGCAAATACCCAGTTGGAAGATGGTGAATTCATCGATCTGTTCATGACCTCTGATGCCATGATACACGATAGTGGATCTTTTTGTGTAGAATACCACTATTCTGGGAATCCTGTCATGTACATTGCCAAGGACTTTGAAGAGCAAGTGGCAGAGAAGGGGGAGTTTGGGCAATTAGCCATGCGCCAACATTATGTGGGAAGAAATAAAGAGGACATCATCCGCTTCATTGAAGAGGTAGTATTGCAAGACAATGATCCGATGAGAGATGCACGAAGAAGATTCGTTGAACAATACCTCATACCTCCTTATGGAAAGACAGTGACAGAGAACACTATGGATGTATTGTTAAAAACCTTCTGCTAGGTTTATGGGTGAACTAAAAGAAAAAACAATCTCCGGAGTCAAATGGAATGCCGTAGGACGATTCTCTACGCAAGGCATAAACTTTGTTATAGGCTTACTGCTCGCCCGCATATTGTCTCCGTCGGACTATGGTGTAGTGGGCATGCTTGGCATATTCTTTGCCATTGCTCAAACATTTATTGATAGCGGCTTCAGTTCTGCCCTTATCCGAAAGAAAGACTGTACCGATGCCGATTATTCTACCGCATTCTATTTCAATCTCGGAGTTGGGATTATCAGTTTCCTCATCCTCTTCTTATCAGCCCCCTACATTGCCCGATTCTTTGATACGCCTATACTGAAGGATGTGGCGCGTGTACTAAGCATCAATCTCTTTATTAATTCACTGACCATCGTACAACATGCGAAGTTGAACGCTGCAGTAGATTTTAAATCACAAGCAAAGATAAGCCTAACAAGTACACTGTTATCTGGAATTATCGGTTTGGCCATGGCATATAGCGGTTTTGGCATATGGAGTCTGGTGTTCCAGTCTGTTTCTTCCGCAACGATAAGAGCTATCTTGCTTTGGCAGATTGGGCGCTGGCGCCCACGGCTGACCTTTGCCCGTGATTCGTTCAGATATCTCTTTGGGTTTGGAAGTAAGATACTCACAGCCAGTCTGCTCCATACGATATATGCAAACCTGACAACAATCATCATCGGTAAGGTATATACCGCAAAAGACCTTGGCTACTATTCTCGTGGTGAGAGTTTGGCCACGTTCCCAAGCTCTAATCTTATCGGTATTTTACAAAGCGTCACCTACCCCATTCTTGCAAAGATACAGGATGATGACGCACGCTTGATACAGGCTTACCGCAAGTACATCAGCATTACCTCTATGGTCATATTTTTCGGCATGTGCCTTTTGGCTGCATTGGCAAAACCGTTTATCTTGGCATTGCTGACTGACAAGTGGATCAATTCGGTCATTTACTTGCAAGTTTTCTGCTTTGCATGGATGTTCGATCATCTGTGTGCCCTTAATTTAAATATACTTTATGTAAAAGGGCGTTCTGATCTTGTCCTTCGGTTAGAAATTATAAAAAAGACCATTTCGATCTCGATGATTATTGCTGCTATACCATTTGGAGTGTTAGCTATATGTGTCTCACGAGCTATATACACACAGATTGCCATCATTATTAACACCTATTATACAGGGAAGCTCTATGGTTTGGGCTACTTTGAACAGGTACGCGACTTTATTAAATACCTACTATACTCTTTGATTTCCGTAGCACCTGCTTTCCTGCTAACCTATACGACATGGAATCCCATAATAATTCTTGCCGTCGGAGGATTATCTGCTTGCAGTATCTATTTATTACTATTGCACAAAGATCCTAACTTAAAAGAATGTTTTGGGCTATTAAGAAAAAGATAACAAGAATAAATATTATCATACATACAATATATATTTGTTAAAATACAATGTTAACGCACAAAGAAGTACGATATCCGCAGTTTTATTACTAAATTTGTGCAATAATTCAGTTTAGTATCCTACCCCTATGGACGCATTACAAACAATTCTACAGCCTATCGGAACCGAGTTCTCCACTTTCAGAAAGATGCAGGACGACTTGGCCGTTAATCCTAACCCCTTATTACGTGAGATTATTCTCCATGTCAACAAGCAACGAGGCAAGCAAATGCGTCCAATGATGGTATTACTTTTCGGCAAGATGTTTGGTGAGATTACAAACTCGACTTACAGTGCAGCTCTTGCCCTTGAATTGCTACACACCGCTAGCCTCGTACACGATGATGTGGTAGATGATAGTATGCAACGACGCGGACAAGCCTCGGTAAACGCCATTTACAACAACAAGTTAGCCGTACTCGTAGGCGACTATCTGCTCTCTACAGCACTTGTCTTTACAGGACGGTGTGGCGACCCTCGTATCACTAACATTATAGGGGCCTTAGGACAGACACTCTCTGATGGAGAGATTTTCCAGATGTTCCATAGCCACGAGAAATTGGTTTCAGAAGAGGTTTACCTTGAAATTATCCGCAAAAAGACAGCCTCACTCTTCTCTTCGTGTGCAGAAATTGGGGCCCTTTCGGCTGGAGCATCACAAGAAGATATTGACCGGGCCCGACAGATAGGCGAATATATTGGAATTTGTTTCCAAATTCGCGATGACATCTTCGACTATTATAGTAATGATGTAGGTAAACCCACAGGTAACGATATGCGCGAAGGCAAACTTACCCTGCCCATCATCTATGCAGTACGAACACATGGTGATGAGCATATACGTACCATGATAGACCGTCTCAAAAACGGTGAACTTAATGATACTGAAATCGATGAACTCATCGAGTTCGCTAAGCTACACGGCGGCATTGAATATGCTGAACAGGTTATGCAGGACTTCCGTCAGAAAGCATTTGACCTGTTACCTCAGAACAATGACGAAAGCATACGGAAAGCTATTATAGCCTACATGGATGCTGTCATCAACCGAAAGAAATAGACTGAATTTTATTCATAATGAGGAAAGAAGAAGCATTGGTTGCATCGAACATACGCTCCACGACATATGAATGATGACACCAAAAGGAATCAACTCACATGACTACTTTTCACTCTCACTGATATGGAGCAGCCTTACAACTATCTCCGATTTTAATCTTGGCGCAAAATAATCTGCCCAATGTTTTTTATTATTCGGTATTTTTGCCGAAATTTGTCGCCATAAATACAAACATTTGGTATTAGATTGTAAAAGCAATAATTAAAATGAGTGAACAACTGATTGTTAAGGAGCGTGACGAGGTTATCGTGCGCTTCTCGGGCGACTCGGGCGACGGCATGCAGTTGGCGGGAAACATCTTCTCCACCATCTCGGCTACCGTAGGTAACGACATCTGTACCTTCCCCGACTACCCTGCCGATATACGTGCCCCGCAAGGATCGCTTACGGGCGTATCGGGATTCCAAGTACACATTGGTGCTGAGCGTGTGTATACGCCGGGTGACCTGTGCGATGTGCTGGTGACGATGAATGCTGCTGCACTGAAGACACAGTACCGCTATGCAAAAAGCGATGCCACCATCATCATAGACACCGACTCGTTCGGCCTCGGCGACCTGAAGAAGGCTGCCTTTGAGACCGAAGACCCGCTGGCAGAAATGGGCATCGACGCTGACCGCGTCATCGCCTGCCCCATCACACAGATGGTGAAGGACTGCCTCGCAGGCAGTGGTATGGAACCTAAGGCCATACTCAAGTGCCGCAATATGTTTGCCCTGGGTCTCGTGTGCTGGCTCTTCGACCGTGACCTGAACGTGGCGTTCAACTACCTGCGCGACAAGTTTGCCAAGAAGCCCGCCATCGCTGAGGCCAACATCAAGGTTATTCAGGCGGGTTACGACTATGGTCACAACACCCATAGCTCGGCTACCAACGTATACCGTGTAGAGACCAAACACAAGGTGCCCGGTCGCTACATGGACATCACGGGCAACAAGGCTACCGCATACGGCTTCATCGCCGCTGCCGAGAAGGCGGTCCTCAAGCTCTATCTGGGTTCATACCCCATCACCCCCGCAACAGACGTGTTGCACGAATTGTCAAAGCACAAGTCATTGGGTGTTACCACCGTGCAGTGCGAGGACGAGATTGCCGGTTGCGCATCAGCAATCGGTGCTTCATTTGCCGGTGCCCTGGCGGTAACATCAACCTCTGGCCCCGGTATCTGCCTCAAGTCCGAAGCCATGAACCTCGCTGTCATTATGGAGCTGCCTCTCGTGGTGCTTGACGTGCAGCGCGGTGGCCCCGCGACAGGTCTTCCTACCAAATCGGAGCAAACCGACCTGCTGCAAGTGCTCTTTGGCCGTAACGGTGAGTCGCCCATGCCGGTGATTGCTGCCACATCGCCCACCGACTGTTTCGATGCCGCCTATATGGCCAGTAAGATTGCCCTCGAGCACATGACTCCCGTGGTACTGCTCACCGATGCCTTCATTGCCAACGGTTCGGGTGCTTTCCGCTTGCCCAACTTGGCAGAATATGCCCCCATCAATCCGCCTTACGTACCCGAAGAACTCAAGGGTACTTGGACTCCCTACCAGCGCCAGGCCGAGAACGGTGTGCGCTACTGGGCTGTGCCGGGCCGTGAGGGATTCCAGCATATCCTCGGCGGACTGGAGAAGGACAACAAGACCGGTGCCATCTCTACCGATCCCGAGAACCACGACCTGATGACCCGCCTGCGCCAGCAGAAGGTAGACGCTATCCCCGTGCCCGACCTCGTGGTTGAGGGCGACAAGGAGGATGCCGAGCTGCTCATCGTTGGCTTTGGTGGCACCTACGGACATCTCCACGCCGCTATGGACGAGATGCGCAGTGCAGGCCGCAAGGTGGCGCTCGCTCATTTCAAGTACATCAATCCCCTGCCCGCCAACACTGCCGAGGTATTGCGCAAGTACCCCAAGGTGGTGGTAGCCGAGCAGAACGGAGGCCAACTTGCCGCATGGCTGCGCATGAAGGTCGACGGCTTCGTTCCTTATCAGTACAACGAAGTAAAGGGTCAGCCCTTCGTCTCTTCTAAATTGGTAGATGCTTTCACTAAAATGATGGAGGAGTAAAACAATGGAAACAAAATATACTGCACAAGACTATAAGAAAGGTCAGCCGCGCTGGTGCCCCGGCTGTGGCGACCACTTCTTCCTCGCCTCATTGCACAAGGCAATGGCCGAGATTGGCGTAGCACCGCACAACGTAGCCGTTATCTCAGGTATCGGCTGTTCGAGCCGCTTGCCCCACTACATGAACACCTACGGCATGAACACCATCCACGGACGTGCTGCCGCCATCGCTACAGGCTGTAAGGTGGCCAACCCCGAACTGTCGGTGTGGCAGGTGAGCGGCGACGGTGACGGCCTCGCCATCGGTGGCAACCACTTCATTCATGCCAACCGCCGCAATATCAACCTCAACATGATATTGCTCAACAACCGCATCTACGGCCTCACCAAGGGACAGTACTCGCCCACCAGCCCCCGCGGCTTCGTCAGCAAGTCGAGCCCCTATGGTACGGTAGAGGACCCCTTCCGCCCCGCCGAGCTCTGCTTCGGTGCCCGTGGGCGCTTCTTCGCCCGTGCCGTAGCCACTGACGCTGCCGGCACCGTGGAGATACTCAAGGCTGCCCATGCTCACAAGGGCGCTGCGGTGTGCGAAATCATGCAGAACTGCGTCATCTTCAACGACGGTACCCACGACAGCATCTACAACAAGGAGGGACGTGCCAAGAACGCCATCTACCTGCGCCACGGCCAGCCCATGGTGTTCGGTGAGAACAACGAATATGGCCTCGTACAGGAGGGCTTCGGTATCAAGGTGGTGAAACTCGGCGAGAACGGCGTGACCATCGACGACATCCTCGTGCACGACGCACACTGCGAGGACAACACCTTGCAGCTCAAGCTCGCCATGATGGAGGGCCCCGACTTCCCTGTGGCACTCGGTGTCATCCGCGATGTGGAGGCTCCCACCTACGATGAGAGCGTAGCAGCACAAATCGAGGAGGTCAAGGCCAAGAAACCCTACCACACCTTCGAGGAACTGTTGCTCACCAACGACACTTGGGTAGTGGAATAAGAAAAGACCGCTGCAGTTAATCTTACAACTCACATCTTACGTCGAAGCAGGCCCTAAAGCAGCGGGGGGCCTGCTTCTTTTTTCATAATAGAGTTAATATAACAAGTTGAACAGACGCTCAATTCCCAAGCGTATGGAGTCTAAGCCGAACTCTTCGGGGCGGAGCTGTTGGAGGGGAATCCACAAGCATTCGGCAGCATCGTCATGGGCCTGTATGTGAGTATAGTCCTCCAGTTCGCAACGGAAAAAACTGTCGATGGTATGTACAAGGAATCCGCTGTAGAGGTAGGTATTGGGTAGAGAGAAGAGGAAGTGTGCACTTGTCACCTTAGCTCCGGTTTCCTCAGCGACTTCGCGTGCTACACCTTCTTCTGCAGTCTCATACATATCGCAGAATCCTCCAGGAAGGTCTAATGTCCCCTTCGCAGGGTCTTTGGCTCTACGACATACGAGCAGTTCATTTTTATTGTTGATGATAACAGCCACAGTAGCCGCACTGGGATTGAAGTAGTATACAAATCCACATTCCGTACATCGTGAAGCCTTGGTATTATGTACCACAAATGGTGCTCCGCATTTGGGACAGTAGCGGAATGAGGCGAGCGGATGAGTAGAGACGTCCACCATAATTATCTGTCAAGATTTCTATTAAGCCATATAGCAGTGAAAAAGCATACGGCGGTAGCTGCTACAGCCCATAGCCACATTTCCATAGGGCTTTGCATCTGCTCTTCAATGGTAACATCGCCATAGAGCAGCATGTTCGCGGTAGCTACGGAGTTGTTGAGTACATGACCTATGATACCGGGTAAGAGGCTTCCCGTACGGTAGTAGAGCCAGCCGAACATCATGCCGAGGAGGAAAGCAAAGGGTATCTGTGCGGGATTCATGTGCACCACACCGAAGATAAGCGATGAAACGAGGATAGCTGTCCATGGACGCATACCAGACGCTTGCAGTTGTCCTTGGATGGCTCCGCGGAAAAGCAGTTCTTCCAATATTGGAGCCAGCAGGGCGATGGAAAGTATGCCGAACGGATTGCGGCTCATGGCAAGAAAGGTCTCTTCCATCGTATTGGGGATACCTGCTTGCTCGATGAGCAGGTTGAGCACATACATGGCAGCAAAGATGAACACTACCGATATGCCCAACACGGAAAGGCTCACCTCTTTGTATCTGTCGCATGTAAGACGTACGTATCCGAAGTGTATCAGGTGCCAAGACATCACCAAGGTAGAGGCTACCATCGCCAAGGAGGTCATGGTAATCATATCCATCGGTGCAATGAGATGGGAGATCCCCATCGCTACGGCACTGAAGCCCAGCTGATAGGCAAAGTAATAGAGAACAAGTTTGATGATGGTGGTCAAAGATTGGCGTATCGGCATAGTTATGTATTGAATAATAGGTTAACAAAGGTCTCGGTAGGAGTGTTGTCCAGATACTCCTGAATAGTGATGGTAGAGAGGCGCCGCTGTAGTGCGGTGCGCTCGTAGAGACATCCACGCAAGTGCTCCTCAACGGCATTGACGGGTGAGTTCCCCAAGAAGTCACCATTGATACGGCATTGCTCTATATGTCCTTTTCTGATTAATAGATGTACCTCTACATAGCCGCAAGGGAGGCGGCGTGTATAGGTCGCCGTGGTGTTGGGTGAACGGCCATATATCCAGTCGGGAGTGGCAAACTTTGCCTGGGCAGTAGCCATGATATCGCGACGCTGGGCATCGGTGAGCAGAAACTCTTCGTCTTGATATTCCCGTGAGAGGTGACACTCCAAAGCTCTGGAAAATCCTTCGACGCTTGTGATATGGGGAAGGTAATCCTTTAGATTGGCCACGCGGCTCCGTACCGAAGCGATGCCCTTAGACTCCAGTTTGCTTGTAGGTGGGGTAAGTGCACGGGTAAGTCGCTCGATGTCCACATCATACATCAATGTGCCATGTACCATGAGACGGTCTTTGTATACGCGCTTGGCATAGCCCGACACTTTGCGCCCCTCAACCAAGATGTCATTGCGTCCCGACAGTTCGGCATGTACGCCCAGCGACTGCAAGGCGCGCATCATGTGGCTGGCATACTCGGGATAATCACGTTCGATATCCGCACTGCGTCCTACGATGGTGTAGTTCAGGTTACCAAGGTCGTGATACACCGCTCCGCCACCCGTAATACGACGTGCCAAGGCTATGTCGTTCCTAAGGAGGTACCCAGTGTCCACTTCGGCATGGGCATTTTGATTGAGACCAATAATAACTGCCGGCCGATTTTGCCAAAGGTAAAACAATGGCTCATCGAGCGGCAGTTGCTCCAAGGCATACTCATCGAACGCCATGTTGTAATAGACGTCGGTGCTAGTATTGCGTAGATAGCGCATAGGAATGTAAAGCGATTCGAGAGTTTAATTCAGGGTCTCTGTTATCCTGAATGTAATGAAGGATCTCGCAATCAGTCCTAGCAATGCTATCCAATACACCTTGCGAGATCCTTCGTTTCACTCAAGATGACACCATTGAAGAAAATGAGGCTTTACAGTTGTTCCTTAATCTTCTCCGCAATCTCAGCAAACTCCTCAGGAGTGAACGAGAGTTTGGGGTTACTGAAGAGCATGTCGCTCTCCTTCTGCAGGGGGATGAGGTGGATATGAGTGTGAGGAACCTCCATACCCAGTACAGCCATGCCGATGCGTTGGCAGGGGAAAGCGGCCTTCAAAGCCTTAGCCACCTTCTTGGCAAAGAGGTACAGGCCCGCCAGCTCGTCATCTTCAAGGTCGAAGATATAGTCCACTTCACGCTTGGGAATCACGAGGGTGTGTCCCTTCACCATGGGGTTGATGTCGAGGAAAGCAAAGTAGTTCTCATCCTCGGCTACCTTATAGCAGGGAATCTCGCCTGCCACGATTCTGCTGAATATGCTTGCCATAGTCTTAGAGTCTTATCGTTAAACGGTTTATGCGATGCTGATGTTGAGCACCTCGAGGCTGATCATACCGCCAGGTGTCTTGATGTCAGCCACGTCGCCGGGTTTCTTGCCGAGCAGACCCTGTGCGATGGGAGTGTTCACAGAAATCTTTCCCGCCTTGAGGTTTGCCTCGCTCTCGGGAACGATAGCGTAGCACATCTTCATACCCGTCTTCACATTCTTCAGTTCTACTTTGGTGAGCACCTGCACAGTGTCAGTCTTCAGTTTGCTGGTATCGATGATACGTGCTTCGCTGATGGTCAACTTGAGCTGGTTGATCTTCATTTCCAGCATGCCTTGCGCCTCTTTAGCAGCATCGTATTCGGCATTCTCAGACAGGTCACCCTTATCGCGTGCTTCAGCGATTTGGCGTGAAATCTCGGGGCGCTCTACGCTCTCCAATCTTTTGAGTTCGGCTAACAGTTGGTCGTAGCCCTCTTGTGACATATAAGCCATAGTCCTTTTCTATTTAATTATTTTATTTATTGTTTTTTATCTTATTGAAAACAAAAATGGCCCTTTTCGTTTGAGCTAAACAAAAAAGAATCCCGACACTGTGCATGTCGGAACCCTTCAGGTCATCTATGTGACTGCAAAGATAGGTAACTTTTTTGAATTAACGCGATAAAAACGTGAAAAAAGTGTTAATCCGTAATTTACATATACCCTTCACCGTGCTTGAGCATCGCGTTGGTCCGGAACTTCTTGAAGTCGTCGTCCTCGTCCTTCTTGCAGATGACTAGCACATCTTCGGTATCGTTGATCAGATAGCCTTCAAGGTCCTGCAGGATGACTACCTTGCCGGGGGCTGCCGACACGAGGTTGTTGCTGCAGTTGTAGAATTCCACTTTTCCGCTCTGTGCCACGTTGCCCTGTGCATCCTTCGATGAATAGCGGTACACGTCGTCCCAACGTCCCATGTCGGCCCATCCGAACGAACCGATTTGCATATATACGTTAGAGGCGCGCTCGATGACGGCATAGTCCACCGAGATATTGGGGAACGACTCGTAGCACTCGTACAATGCCGCGCGACGCTTGTCGCGGTCAGGTTCCTTTTGGAAGATAGCGGCAAGGCGGGCACTCATCTCAGGGAGCATCTGCGTCATCGTGGTGATGATGGTGTTCACGTTCCATACGAAGAGACCCGTGTTCCAGAAGAACTCACCGCTCTCCACAAAGATACGGGCAAACTCATATTCGGGTTTTTCGGTGAAAGTCTTTATTTTGCTGAACCCCTCTACAGCCTCCTCCTCACTGCCTGCTTGGATATATCCGTAACGTGTCTCAGGGTGCGTAGGACGGATACCCACCGTTACCAAGCAATCATGCTTGGCTACATGGGCAAGTGCGTTGTGCATGTCCTTGGCAAAGCGTTCCTCATCGAGTATCACCTGGTCTGACGGTGCCATCACGATGTTGGCCTGGGGATTGAGTGTGCGGATGTGATAGGCAGCGAAAGCCATGCTCGGTGCAGTACCCTTGTGGGCCGGCTCGTGCAGTATCTGCTCTATGGGCAACTCGGGCAGTTGCTCCCGTACAAGAGCAGAGTAGTCCGAGTGGGTCGATACAATGATATTCTCTTGCGGTATGATGCGTGCAAAGCGTTCGTAGGTCTG
>JBGVOS010000174.1:0-12496 GCA_045126595.1 Bacteroidaceae bacterium
CCTAACATCGGTTCAACAAACGTTCCAGACAAGCGTCTTGAGGTGCTGGAAGGCCTCTGCAATCCAAAGAGAGTTGTTCCGGCAACAGTTGAAATCGTTGATATCGCAGGCCTCGTAAAAGGTGCCAGCAAGGGTGAAGGACTGGGCAACAAGTTCCTTGCCAACATCCGCGAGACTGATGCCATCATCCATGTGCTCCGCTGCTTCGACGACGATAACGTGACCCACGTGGACGGTTCCGTTGACCCCGTGCGCGACAAGGAGATCATCGATGCCGAGCTGCAGATCAAGGACCTCGAAACCATCGAACAGCGCATCCAGAAGGTGCAGAAGCAGGCTACCACCGGTGGCGACAAGCAGGCCAAGCTGCAGTACGAGGTGCTGTGCAAGTACCGCGACGCCTTGGTGCAGGGCAAGTCGGCACGCAGCGTGTCGTTCGACACCAAGGACGAGCAGAAGGCTGCCAAGGAGCTGTTCCTGCTCACCTCGAAGCCCGTGCTCTACGTGTGCAACGTAGACGAGGGTAGCGCCATCAACGGCAACAAGTATGTAGACATGGTGCGCGAGGCCATCAAGGAGGAGAATGCCGAACTGCTCATCGTGGCAGCCCGCACCGAAGCCGACATCGCCGAGTTGGAGACCTACGAGGATCGCCAGATGTTCCTCGCCGAGATAGGCCTCGAGGAGTCGGGTGTGGCACGCCTCATCAAGTCGGCCTACGCATTGCTCGACCTCGAGACATTCATCACCGCCGGTGAGATGGAGGTGAAGGCATGGACCTACCATAAGGGTTGGAAGGCTCCCCAGTGTGCCGGTGTCATCCACACCGACTTCGAGAAGGGCTTCATCCGTGCCGAGGTTATCAAGTACGAAGACTATATCAAATACGGCTCCGAAGCTGCCGTGCGCGAAGCAGGAAAACTCTCTGTCGAGGGTAAGGAATACATCGTGCAGGATGGCGACATCATGCATTTCCGCTTTAATGTATAATTTATGATCACCTGGAATCCCCCCATCGGCATCGGTCCCCTGCGCTTCTACGCCCTCTTCTGGGTGTTGGGCTTGGCAGGCGGCTACCTTGTAGTGCAGAAACTCTATAAGGACGAGAAGATCAAGGATGAGCTCTTCGAGCCGCTGTTCTTCTACTGCTTCTTCGGCATCCTGCTCGGTGCCCGCTTGGGGCACTGTATCTTCTATGAGCCGGCCTACTACTTTGCCGACTTCCCCCGTTTCCTCGAGATGTGGCTCCCCATCCATTTTACTCCCACGGGAGTACGCCTCATCGGCTATCAGGGACTGGCAAGCCATGGCGGTACGTTGGGACTGATGATTGCCCTGTGGCTCTATGTGCGCAAGTATAAGGTACCCCTCTGGACCGTGCTCGACAACATCGCCATTGCAACACCCGTTACCGCTTGTTGCATCCGTCTGGGCAACCTGATGAACTCCGAGATCATAGGCCGCCCCACAGGCGGTGACTGGGGATTCATCTTCACGCAGGTCGACATGCTGCCCCGCCATCCCGCACAGCTCTACGAGGCCATCGCCTACGCCGTATTCGGCCTCATCGGCTGGTGGCTCTACAAGCGCATGCCACGCAAGGTGGGCACGGGTTTCTTCTTCGGATACTGCCTCACCACCATCTTCACCTTCCGCTTCTTCGTGGAGTTCTTCAAGGAGGTACAGTCGGACTTCGAGGTAGGCATGACGCTTGATATGGGTCAGCTCCTCAGCATCCCCTTTGTAGTGCTCGGCGTCTGGTGCATGGTACGTAGCCTCAGAGCCTCAAAGAAATAAAAGCTACTTGAGCCTGATATCGTATGCCTGCTCTTCGCGACGCAAAGGGTAGTTTCCGCGCAAATGCTCGAATGATTCAGGACACTCCTTAAGCGCCTTACTATCTACACAAGGATTGTATATCTGTAGCAGAGCTTCGGCTCTGCTATCTGCATATAGTACAGAGTCTTCCGGACAAGGTGCTTGTATAGCAGGTACGCTGGGCAGATCAAAAAGAGCAGCTAAAGCCTCAAGCGACATACGCGTAGCATTGGCCTTGCCATCGGCCGAGTAGCCTGCAATATGGGGAGTACCAATATGACAACGATGCAACAAATCAAGATTGATATTGGGCTCGTTCTCCCATACATCGAGGCAGCATTGAGCTATTTTACCCTCTTCAAGCGCTTCCATAAGCGCTTGGGTATCGGTGGTCTCGCCACGCGACGTATTGATGAAATAGGGCTTGCGCTCAAGCGAAGCGAAGAAAGCAGCATCGGCCATATGGAACGTGGGATGCTTGCCATCACGTACAAGCGGCGTGTGCAATGTAACAATATCGGCTTCACGGGCAATGGTCTCCAGCGATACAAACCCCTGCTCGCCCCGTTCAGCACGGGGAGGGTCGCAACATAGCACATGCATTCCCCATGAACGTGCCATCTGCACTACGAGCGAACCCACATGGCCCACACCCACAACACCCAACGTCGCTTCAGACAACACGACACCACGCTCGCGCTGAAGCAGCAGGAGCACCGACTGGATGTATTGGCACACAGAAGCCGCATTGCATCCTGGTGCATTGGTCCATCGTATGCCCTGCGAGGCACAGTAGGCAGTGTCTATATGGTCATAGCCAATGGTCGCCGTGGCGATAAACCGCACACGGCTGCCGTGAAGCAAAGCCTCATCGCATCGAGTACGTGTACGCACAATAAGTGCATCGGCATCCTTTACGGCCGCATTCGTAAATGCATGGCCAGGCACATAGTGGGCCTCTACTCCCATAGCTGTCAAGGCCTCACGGATATAGGGTATCTTGTCGTCTACAATTACTTTTATCATTTGGGCTGAGATTGGTTGGCGTTGAGTATAATAATGCTTTCCGGTCCCATATTAAACAATAGGTCCACAATGCTCATATTGGGTATAAATCCATGCTTCTCCTTGAACACTTGGTAGTATTCCGCAGGAACAAATTCCCCATCCTCTTCCCATGGTATCTTAGGACTGATCGCCGCACGGAAATCAACCATTCCATCGGGATGATGCAAATACTGTTCGGTAGGTGAAAAGGAGACTTCCATGCCTATAAGTTCACAGATAAGCTGTGTCAACTGCATGTTAAAGTCGTAGAGATAGGGAATCTTCTTTTCATAGAAAGGACGAAAGTCGTCTTCATAATATTGGAAGAACGGAGTATGCCTGTAAGCTGCCTCCAACGCATTCCAATGCTGGTGACGCCAGTTGCCGTGGTCGCTGATACGGATATCGCGCATCAGGCATTTTCCCTCGCCGGTCTTTTCTGTAGGGATGGTAAGTGCCAACGGTCCATTGGCATCGGTAATCATGCAACGGTTGCGGTAGGTCTGCTTCACATAATGGTCAAAAGCCTCGATGTATACCGTGTTGCCATGACTATGCAATAGTTTGGTGTAGTATTGTATGGGGGCTAAATAGGCCGAAGAAAGTAATAGGTTCATTTTGTATAGCGGTGTTGTATGTACAAAGGTAATCAATATAAATGAAACGACGCATTATTTATTGAAAAACGTAGAATATCCTACTTCCGGCAGGTGTTTAGAACGTATAGCGCACCTGTAACTGCACATCCTCACGATGACAGGCTGCAATCATGGCCGCTCCAATGCCTATAGCGTTGCGGTCAAAATAGTGGGTAGCACCAAGCTTGGCCGTCCCCGTAAGGTGCGGTGCCCGCTTATGGCTATATTGCACAAGGAGGTATCCACGCAAACCTGTGCCATAGTACATCTGACTGTTATAGGCATAGAGCACTCCCTGTTCATAACCATAGAGGCGGGCGGCATAGTGGGCACGGAAAGCGGTGAGACCCGTCGAGAAGCGTAGTGCGTGATGCCCGAAAAGCGGTGAATAAACTGCTTGAATGCTGACCATAGTTCCCATAGAGCGTGTCTCGGCCTGTACCAGACACCCTTCCAGTAAGGTCTGGCAGGTAAGCAAGGGGGTAAGTTTGCCGCTCCATTGCAGTTTCAGACGATGGGTCCACTCATTGAGCAGGCCGCCTTCGGGCAAATAGTATCCTTCGGCCACATCGCGCTGCTTCAGGCGGAAGCGGTATCGTAGCAGCAAGTTGTGACGGCCATTTATGGTGTAGCGGGCATTGACTGCCCCGTCGGTCCCATACGATGAGGCCGATACGCGGTAGCGTAGATAAGGAAACCGATAACCGTCGGCGTATGCCGTCAGTTGGAGTCGTCGGTGAGGCTGCCACTCGGCACCGAGATAGATGCCTTGTTCATTGCGGAGGTCCGATGAAGTGGAAAAACTCTTTCCCTCCAATGCCCAGAAGTCATGAGCATAGTAACGTTGCAATAAAGTAACATACACCCTGTCTGCAGCTTTCAAACACAAGGTGTTGAGCGTAGCTACGGAGCCCTTCCGGTCTACAGCAGTCTCACCTACAATACTCAGACGATGATGGTGCCAGGCATAGTCGACAGAGGCATTGAAGAAAGCATGTCCCTGTGGCGCATAACGTTTGTAGTCTTGCTTCGAAAGCACAAAGTTGCGATTGAAAGACTGGTACATTGCCGTCATTCCCAGATGAAAGCCATGGGAGGCATAGCCGAGATGCCCTCCGAAAAGGTTCCCTCGGGTATTTCCACGGCACGAATGCTCAAGAGGGGTACGATGATAGCCATCGGTCTTCAGGGTGCTGATGGATACCCCATTGAGCGTTGCATCGAGTCGCCTATACGATGCAAAGGCTGTAAATTGCCACGCACGCCACGCGACAGTACCCGCCGCCCCTGTATAGTAGTCGCTTTCGTTCGTGCCGCGATGGGGCTTTATGGTTACGGGTTGTCGCTCCAATCCTTGCAGCAGCATGTTTTTTCCTAAAGCGAAGTTGGAATTCAGTATCAACCCTTGTCCGAACTGCAGCCGGTAGTTACCCACAACAAGATTCTGCAATATACCCATATCGCCCAACTGTATGTACCCCGAAAGGTAATCGGGCAAGGGAGAGGTGGCGGTAAAGATGGGTTCGCCTGCATCTTTTTCCATACTGATGCCCCATGACAGGCGCGTGTCGTAGCGATAGTTGTAGCGTAGGTTATGGTAGAGGGCATTTCCCGTATAATAGCGCGAGGGCGATGCGTCGAGCTGGCTCTGTGTGCGTGGAGCATAGCCTGCGCGTTGGTAAAGTGGGATGTCGATCCGTGTGGAGAGCTCGCTATGTCCACGGGTGAGCATACGATGCCACATACTGCGAGCATCCTCATTCTCCTCCTCCAATTCACCGAAAGTGACGAAATAGGATAACAGTTGGCGCGTGTGGTAGTCGAGCCCGGGCACAAGCATCAGTTCGCCTACACCCTGTAAGGCCCCATACCTATTTATATAATGGCATATAGATTCAATCTGCGGCCCGGTGAGAATCCCCAGTCGTTTCAGTTCCACACTGTCGCCCCGATTGATATTGATAGGGTTAGCGTGCAGGTATACATAGTCCTCGTAGAGATTCTCTATCCCGTCCACAGCCTCTTCGCCTTCGCTCTCTACCTCCATGAAAAGCTGTTCCATGAAGCTGTCCCACGAGATAAACTGCGCAGAAGCTGGCAACGGACAAATCATCAGTAGCCAAATAAAGACTTTAGGTATTATCTTAGCCATTATGAACAAAATCTTTCGCAAACTTACGAAAAAGTTCGTTTTTTTCAGTAAGTTTGCTACCCGAAATGCAAAGATAAACATCCGCTATGGCTATCATACACATCACATCGCTCGCGCATCAAGGAGTAGAGGTATTCAGCACGTTGACCGAGGCCCAGCTGCGCCTCGGCATTGAGGCTGACAAAGGTCTGTTCATTGCCGAAAGCCCCAAGGTAATCCGTGTAGCACTCGACGCAGGCTACGAACCCATAGCATTGCTGTGCGAGGAACGGCATATCACGGGCGATGCGGCCGATATCATAGCGCGGTGTCCTGAACTTCCTGTATATACGGGCAGCCGCGACCTGCTGGCCTCGCTCACAGGGTATACCTTGACGCGCGGTGTACTGTGTGCCATGCGACGCCCCACGCTGCCCAGTGTCGCGGAAATACTCAAGGATGCCCGTCGTGTGGTCGTGATTGACGGCGTGACAGATACAACGAATATCGGCGCCATCTTCCGCTCGGCAGCAGCGCTGGGTATAGATGCCGTGCTGCTCACACGCACTGCCTGCGACCCGCTCAATCGCCGCGCCGTGCGCGTATCTATGGGGTCCGTCTTTCTTGTACCGTGGACCTGGATTGACCATATCGACACCCAACTCCATGCCGAAGGATTCACCACCGCCGCTATGGCCCTGACCGATGACTCCGTCTCTTTGGCTGACCCTGTGTTGAAGGCCATAAACCGCCTCGCCATTATCATGGGCACCGAGGGTGATGGCCTCGCCCATGAAGTCATTACAGCTGCCGACTACGTGGTGCGCATCCCTATGGCCCACGGAGTAGACTCGCTAAACGTAGCCGCCGCAGCTGCCGTTGCCTTCTGGGAACTGAGGAAAGAGTGACATAAAAGCCATTCTTCGCAGGCAAGTATTCAACCACGAAAAGAGGCTGGAAACAGAAAAACTTTCAGAAGGTTCTGTAGCAAATCTTGGTACCATTGACTATCTTTGCTGGACAAAGTGAAAAACTTTTCTCACCGCGGAGAAAATGTTTTTTCACCGCGATGAAAAACAATTGTCACCGCGGTGAAAAATGATTGTCATCGCGGTGACAAAAGAAAATGGGTTAACCCTCTAATTCTCGACGATATGGCGGAAAAGGAAAAAGCGACTTCCCAAAACGATGAACGGTATATGGCGCGCTGCCTCGAACTGGCTGCCTGTGGCCGTTTCGGAGCGGCTCCCAACCCGATGGTGGGGGCAGTGATTGTGCACAACGGGAAGATTATCGGTGAGGGATACCACCGCCAGTGTGGAGGACCGCATGCGGAGGTGAATGCCGTGCGCTCGGTCGAGGACGAGCGGCTGCTGCGCGAGGCGACGATGTACGTGAGCCTCGAGCCATGTGCCCACTATGGCAAGACGCCGCCGTGTGCCGACATGATTGTGGAGAAGGGTATACCGCGTGTGGTCATCGGGTGTCGCGACAGTTTTGACCAAGTGGACGGAAAGGGTATACAAAAACTGCGGGCAGCAGGCGTCGAGGTGACCGTGGGCGTATTGGAGAAGAAATGTCTGGAGTTGAACCGCGCTTTCTTCACTTACCATGGGAAAAGGCGTCCTTATATTACGCTGAAATGGGCGCAGAGTGCTGACGGGTATATTGATAAGAGTAGAAGCGCTGAAGAGAATGATGAGGCAGTGCGCTTCTCGACCGATGAGACGGCGGTGCGTGTGCACCGCTTGCGTGCCTTGAGCGATGCGATACTCGTGGGGCGCCGTACGGCCGAGCTGGACAACCCTTCACTCACTACCCGATTATGGCCGGGAAATACTCCCTTGCGTCTGGTCATTGACCGCAAAGGTGCATTGGAGAAGAATCTGAATTTATTTGACGGAACAGCAAAAACAATCGTTTTCACCGAGGTTTTTCGTGATTTTGAGGGGAGAGAGAACATTGAGCAGGTACGGCTCGACTTCGGATGTGACATCCTGCCGCAAATGATGGAGTACCTCTATGAGCACAAGGTACAGCGCCTTCTCGTAGAGGGTGGCACTGCGCTGTTACAGAGCTTCATCGACAACGGCCTGTGGGATGAAGCCTTCGTGGAGGAGGCACCTTTCGAACTCGGTAGCGGAGTGAAGGCCCCAAACATTGGAAATGAACTGCGAAAAGAAAAAAACGAGAGTTTTGGGCGCTGGATTTCCCACTTTTTGCACTAAAAACACATCTTTTAATATAAAAGAACTTAAAAAGTAGGGGATAAGCGGAAAATTGTTGCTAATTTTGTCGTTTGAAATGTATAATAGCAATTGAAAGACGATGAAAAAAATAGCAATCAGCCTTGTATGTCCGCTCATCGGAGCGTTGCTCATGACCTCGTGCCTGGGCAATGATGACGAGGTGGTGAAATCCTCTGAGGTAGCCCTGCTGTCGTTTGCCATCAAAGACCTGAAGACAACGCACACCATCAAGACGGACGAAGGAAAAGACTCTACCTACACGACTGTAATGAGTGGAGGCACTGTTGTCTTCACCATAGACCAGAATCGGAAACTCGTCTATAACAGCGACTCGATAGCCTATGGCACTGACGTAAGCCATGTATTGGTGAAGGTGACAGCCGACGGTTATGTCTATTATCTCAAGCAGGACGGAGAACTCGGTTCGGTGGAGGACTCTATCGACTTCACTTCGCCCGTAATATTCCGCGTGAAATCCTATGACGAGCAGTACGTACGCAACTATACCGTAAACATCAATGTGCATCAGGTAGATCCAAAGAAGACGGTATGGACACAGATTGAAAGCAACAATTTCCCTGAGTTTACAAAGCAGAAGGCTTTTGTCAAGGGCGACAACTTGTATGTAATAGGCGTGGATGCCAATGGTGCATACCATACAGCTACGACTGCACTTGCCGATGGTTTCGTCTGGACAACTACGGCATGTAGCGGCATTGAGGGTTCCGGCCTCGCGGCACTGTTCACAGAGGAGACCTTCTACTTGAAAACCGATGCTGGGGTTTACCGCTCGGAAGATGCTGTTGCATGGAATGCCGCTGATGACTTCCCTGGGATGTCTGCACTGTCTGAGAAGGCCAAGAGTAATGGCATTGCCCTCTTCGTAGAGCCCTTGAGCACGAATGACAAGATTACACGTTCCATTTTCGTAGCTACACCTGAGACAGCCGACACTTGCGCACAGGTGTGGACCAAACTGAATATGGACACTGAGTGGAAAGAGATAGGATCCAGCGGAAACAACGTCTACGGCTGTCCCAACCTGGAGAATCTCGCCGTAATACAGTATGCCGACAAGCTATATGCATTCGGTGGAAAGAGCATAGGCAACCGCAAGAAGCCTCTCGAAGCATTCGCCCATTGCTACGAGTCGCGCGACCATGGCGTGACATGGAAGGCCAACGAAAACGCCTTCAGTCTGCCTGAGATATTCAAAGGACGCGATGAAGCGTTCTCTACAGCCACCGACGGCGAATATGTATGGGTGATGTGGAGCAACGGCGAGGTATGGCGTGGCCGATGGAATGGAATAAATTGAAAATTGAAAGTTGAGGATTAACCTCCAGAACACTCACGGGAACAAAAAAAATGAAGCAAAACCACCAACACAACATGATACGACGCATGGCAGCAGTGATTCTGTTGCTCGGCATGGTGTGTGTGGTTTCAGCACAGGAGCTGGAGTATAATATGGAGCTGGGAGGTATGGCAGGCGGAAGTTTCTATATGGGCGATGCCAACTATACCACACCGATGAAGAATCTGGCATTGGCAGGTGGAGTGTTGGCCCGATACAACATAAACCCTCGCATGGCCGTGAAGGGCGACCTCGCTGTAGGGCGCATCAAGGGAACGACCGAGGGGTTGGCGAATAAATTCCCCGATGGAGCAAACACCGCCTTCAACCGCAATGTATATGAACTGGGAGCGCAGTTTGAATACAACTTCTTTGCCTATGGTACAGGAGCCGGATACAAGGACAGCCGTAGGCTGGCCCCCTACATACTGACCGGAGTGGGACTGACCTACGCTCCCAAGCCGGCCAACCACGTGGTGGCAATGAACCTACCCGTAGGCATTGGCGTGAAGTACAAACTGGCCGAACGGCTCAACGTAGGCGCCGAATGGACCATGCGCTTCACGACATCGGACCGACTTGATGTAACCAGCGCCGCAGGACTACAACTTGACGACCCTTACGGAATAGAAAGCAAAGGACCGAAAAACAAGGACAGCTATTCGTGGCTGATGCTCTATATCAGCTACGACATGTTCCCCAAATATAGGAAATGTAACAATTGATAGAAATACGATAAACTCACAAACTTAAAACTCATTAACTTACATGACATACAAGGAACAGTTGGACATGAACCGCATCCCCCAGCACATTGCCATCATCATGGACGGCAACGGACGTTGGGCGAAAGCGAAAGGAAAACGCCGCGGTGAAGGCCACATCGTGGGAGCCTCGGCACTACACAATACGATGATGCACGCAGCCAAATTAGGTGTCAAGTATGTGACCGTATATGCCTTCTCCACCGAGAACTGGACACGCCCCGATGAGGAGGTCAACGGACTGATGGCACTGCTCTTTGAAAAGCTCGACCTCAGCATCTTCATGGACAACGACATCCGCTTCTGCGTCATTGGCGACACCGACCGTTTGCCCGAAAATGTGCGTGAGCGCATGAACTACTGCATCAGCCAATCGGCAAACAACAAGCGTGGCACGCTTACCGTAGCACTCAGCTACTCGTCGAAGTGGGAACTCACCCAGTCGGCCAAACGCATTGCAGCTATGGTACAGGAAGGGCAGATAAGTATCGACGACATTACAGACAAAACTATCGACGAGACGCTGAACACCTCGTTCATGCCTGACCCCGACCTACTGATACGCACCGGTGGCGAGACACGATTGAGCAACTATCTGCTGTGGCAATGTGCCTACACGGAGCTTTACTTCTGCGACACCTACTGGCCCGATTTTGATGAAGAAGAACTGTGCAAGGCCATTTACACATTCCAGCAGAGAGAAAGAAGATTCGGCAAGACAAGTGAACAAATTGCTGGAGAGAACGATAATAAATAACAGGAATGAAAAAGAGCATATACCTTATTAAATATATAGCCTTGATTGGACTCCTTACGCTACCTTGCAGGGAGGCCATAGCACAAGCTACACTCACAGACACAATCAACAAGCCTGCGGTACTCTATTCAGCCCCCAAACGGTATGAGATTGCCGATATCACAGTGAGCGGTATCGATGGCTATGACGACTATGTACTGATAGGACTCTCCGGACTTTCTGTAGGACAGGTAGTCACAGTGCCCGGTGACGAGATAACCAATGCCGTCAAGCGCTATTGGAAGCATGGACTCTTTTCCAACGTAAGCATCACCATAGAAAAGGTCGTAGGCAACCAGGCCTATCTGAACATAGCCCTTACACAACGTCCACGCTTGTCAAAGATAAACTATAACGGTGTGAAAAAATCGGAGCAGGAGGATTTGGAGGCCAAGCTCAATTTCCGTGAGGGAAACCAAATCACGCCCAATATGATTGACCGTGCAAAGATTGTCATCAAAAGATATTATGACGACAAAGGATTTAAAAATGCCGAAATCAATATTCTGCAGCGCGACGACGTAGTTGAAAAGAACAGCCTCATCCTTGATATCAACATCGACAAGAAAGAGAAAGTCAAGGTGAACAAGATATACATCACTGGCAATGACGCCCTCAACGAAAAACAACTGAAGTGGGCGATGAAGAAAACCAACGAAAAAGGCAACTTGCGCCACTTCTTCCGTCCGAAAAAGTTCATAGACAACCTCTACGAAGAAGACAAGCAATTGCTCATAGCCAAATATAATGAACATGGTTATCGTGACGCACATATTATAGTAGATTCTATAGTCCCCTTCGATGACAAAACGGTAAATGTATATATCCAAGTGGAAGAGGGCAACCAATACCACATCCGCAATATCAATTGGGTGGGCAATACAGTATATGACTCGCAAGGACTCTCCGAAATGTTGCGTATGAGTCCCGGTGATGTATACAACCAAAAGAAATTAGACGACCGCGTCAAAATGGACGAAGATGCTATCGGTAACCTATATTATAATAATGGATATGTATTTGCCCAAGTCGTACCTGTAGAAGTCAATATCACTGCCGACTCAGTAGACCTTGAAATGCGTATCCTCGAAGGTCCGCAAGCAACTATCAACCGTGTACGCATTGCCGGTAATGACCGCCTGTATGAAAATGTGGTGCGCCGCGAATTGATGACCAAGCCTGGCGACCTTTTCAGCCGCGATGCCTTGATTCGTTCTGCACGTGAATTACAACAGATGGGACACTTTAATCCAGAGTCTATCTCTCCCGACGTGCAGCCTGATGTAGCCAACGGTACGGTTGACGTCAACTGGATGCTTGAGTCAAAGAACAATGACCAAGTGGAGTTCTCACTCGGATACGGACAAACGGGTGTCATTGGTAAGATTGCCTTGAAGTTTACCAACTTCTCGATGTACAACCTCTTCCACAAGTCAGACAACTACCGCGCCTTCATCCCGCAGGGCGACGGACAGACCTTCACCATCAGCGGACAGACCAACGGTACTTATTACCAGTCGTATAACGTTTCGTTCTTCGACCCATGGTTTGGTGGTAAGCGCCCCAACTCGTTCTCGGTGAACGCCTTCTTCTCATTACAGACAGGACTCAACAACCGTTTCTATAACGATGCCATGATGAACAGCTACTACAACAACCTGTACAACTATGGCTACGGTAACTACAACAACTATTA
>JBGVOS010000175.1:0-6908 GCA_045126595.1 Bacteroidaceae bacterium
GACCCCGACTTGGCCACCGATGTGCCTAACCGCATGAAGGAGTTCACCCAATTGGTGAAGCGCACCCACAATGCAGGGTTGAAAATGATTATAGACTTTGTGCCCAACCATGTGGCACGTTGCTACCACTCCGACGCAAAGCCAAAGAACGTAGTAGACCTCGGAGCAAAAGATGACACCTCCGTATTCTTCTCACCACGTAACAACTTCTACTATCTGCCCAATACCACATTGGGTGGCGAGGTCGATTGGCAAGATTATGTAGAGAGCCCAGCCCGTGCCACAGGCAACAACCGTTTTGATGCATATCCTTCACGCAACGACTGGTATGAGACCGTAAAGCTTAATTATGGTGTCAATTACCTTGAAGGGGAGCGCACCGACTTCTTCCCCTTTCCCTCCACTTGGGTCAAGATGCGCGACATTCTGCTCTTCTGGGCAAAGAAAGGTGTAGACGGATTCCGCTGTGACATGGCCGAGATGGTCCCCTTTCAGTTCTGGGGATGGGTGATACCTATTATTAAGGAAAAATACCCACACATCATCTTCATTGCCGAGGTATACAATACATGGGAGTACTACAACTATGTGAAACACGGCAAGTTTGATTACCTTTACGACAAAGTAGGCCTCTATGATACGCTAATCGGCATCATCCGCCATCAGCAGTCAGCGACGCACATCACTCGTACCTGGCAGAACCTCGGTGAGTTGCGTAGCCACATGCTCCACTTCATGGAGAATCACGATGAACAGCGCCTTGCCTCCGACTTCATCGTTGGGCACGGACGTCCCGCCCTTCCTGCCATGCTCGTGAGTGCCACCATCGACACCTGTCCCACGATGCTCTACTTCGGTCAAGAGCTGGGCGAACGCGGTATGGACGAAGAGGGATTCAGTGGTCGTGATGGGCGTACCACCATTTTTGACTATTGGAGTGTTGACACCATACGTCGTTGGCGCGACAGAGGCACTTTCTCTGGTCGTGAGCTCAACGAAGGCGAGCGCGATTTGCAAGCCTACTACAGCCGCTTGCTCCACATCGCACGCGATGAAAAGGCTATCAGCGAGGGAGACTTCTTTGACCTCATGTATGTAAATCATTTTACCGGCGAGTTCAATCCTCACCGCCACTACGCATTCTTACGCAAACATGAGAATGAACTGCTGCTCATCGTGGCCAACTTTGACGAACAGGATGTTCAAGCTGCCGTAAACATTCCTTCCGACGCGTTCAACTATTTCAAGTTGCCTACATTCGATACCGTAGAGGCTACCGAACTGCTCACTGAACAATCTGTTGAGTTGTCACTCATGCCTGACACCCCCGTACGCCTCACCCTGCCAGGCTATTCAGGCGTCATTGTGAAATTTGTGCTTTCTACAAACGAAGAGTAATAGTATGGAAGAGCCCCCTGTCCTCAACGACCACAACAAGCAAGAGTACCCTCCAGCTCATACGGCCGAGCATATACTCAACCAGACCATGGTGCGCATGTTCGGTTGTTCGCGTTCGCGTGTGAATCATATAGAGAGGAAGAAGAGTAAGTGCAACTACATCCTCGCCGAATGTCCTACCGAGGAACAGATACGTGAGGTGGAAACCACTGTCAATGCCATCATTGCCGCTGACATGGAGGTTACTGAACGCTACGTCACTCGCGCCGAAGTGCCTGTTGGAATAGACCTGAGCAAATTGCCCGAAGACGCCAGCGAAATACTCCGCCTCGTCTATGTGGGCGACTACGATGTGTGTCCTTGCCTTGGAGCGCACGTGAAGCACACAAGTGAAATCGGACATTTTCGAATCAGTAGCACCAGCTTCAATGAAGGAAACTTTCGCATAGTGTTTCGTATAGCAGTACAATAACCTGGTGCGCGAACTTTAACAGGAGTAAAATTGAGTATACCCAATAAATTTATCGGGTATAGTGACTTTAAGAATTGGGCTTACCCGTTTTCAATAAAGGGTGAGCCCAATTCTTAAAGATACTAATGTCTCAAAGACAATTATATCGGAATTCTACGATTCTTAAATATCTCCAAAAACAATTGTTCCACCAAACAATTAATGATGGAAAGCATTATAACTGAACTATTAAGTTTAACCCTTAAAACCTAAACCAACTATGACCCCAATGAAAAGAATGTACCGTCAGGATTGGGTGCCGAGTATCTTCAGCGATTTCTTCGACACCAATTGGATGGGACGCACCAAGGCAACGGCTCCGGCCATCAACGTCATCGAGAAGAAAGACGAGTATAAAGTACAAGTGGCTGCACCAGGCATGACCAAGGATGACTTCTGCATCCATCTCGACGAAGCTGGTGACTTGGTCATCTGCATGGAGAAGTGCTGTAACTGCGACGACAAGGACGGCAAGGAATGCAAAGACCACAAAGGCGAGTGCAAGGAAGGAGAATGCAAAGACGCCGAGTGCTGTGATGAAAAGGAATGCAAGTTCTTGCGCCGTGAGTTTTCTTATGCCAAGTTCGAGCAAACTCTCGTACTCCCTGACGATGTAGACAAGGCTCACATCAAGGCCAAGGTGAAGCATGGTGTGCTGCACATCAAGTTGCCCCGCAAGGTCAATGAAGAGAAGCCTCAGATGCAGCAGACGATTACTATCGAGTAATCCCTGAATGTGTCATTCTGAGTGAAACGAAGAATCTCGCGCAGGAACTTGGAGAAAACAATGTCTCCAGTGCACTTCGCGAGATCCTTCGCTCCGTTCAGGATGACATTAATGCTACGGATAACAAAGCAAGACAAGAACATACCACCTAATCCTTAATCAAATGAGAACCGTACTCCTCTCCCTTGCCCTCTTTGGTCTGTGCGCTACAGCTATAGCCCAAAAAGTAGACAACAGCACTATTACCTCACTCGACCTCAATCGCTACCTCGGCACATGGTACGAGATAGCCCGCTACGACCATTCCTTCGAACGTGATCTTGTAGGTTGCAAGGCCAACTACTCGATGCGCGACGATGGTAAAATCAAGGTTGTCAACAGCGGACACCTCAAAACTCTCGACGGCCCCTACAAAGAGAGTATAGGGAAGGCCAGGGCGAAGAAGAACGGTACGCCCGGACAGTTGCAAGTGAGTTTCTTCGGTCCCTTTTATGGCGACTACAACATTATGGAGCTTGCGCCTGACTACTCCTACTCTGTCGTGGGCAGCAACAGCCCCAGGTATTTATGGATATTAAGTCGTGTTCCTCAATTAACTACCGCCACGAAGGATAAGATACTGAGAAACCTCCGCCAACGGGGATACGACACCACCAAACTCATTTGGGTAGAGCAAAAGTGACAAAAATGTCCAAATAAATTTGGCATTTCGTTTGGCTTGCACTACTTTTGTTCCTGTTATTGTCTAAACAACTTTATAATCGACAAGCTAACCAAAAACACATCATGAAAAAGGAGATTAAATTCAGCCTTTTGTACCGCGACATGTTCCAGTCATCAGGCAAGTACCAGCCTCGTGCCGACCAACTCGCCCGCATCGCTCCCGTCATCGTAGAGATGGGTTGCTTTGCTCGTGTTGAAACCAACGGAGGAGCTTTCGAACAAGTGAATCTGCTCTATGGCGAGAACCCCAACAATGCGGTACGTACCTTCACCAAGACCTTCAACGAAGCCGGCATACAGACCCACATGCTCGACCGTGCATTGAACGGCCTCCGCATGTTCCCCGTACCTGCTGACGTTCGCCGACTGATGTATAAGGTGAAAAAGGCACAGGGAACCGACATTACCCGTATCTTCTGCGGACTCAATGATCCGCGCAACATCATCCCCTCCATCAAGTATGCCCTTGAGGCGGGCATGATACCGCAGGCAGCGCTCTGTATCACTCACTCGCCTGTGCACACCGTGGAGTACTATACCAATTTGGCCGACCAGCTCATCGCGGCGGGTGCCAAGGAGATAGCGCTCAAGGATATGGCAGGCATCGGTCGTCCCAAGATGTTGGGCCAGCTGGTCAAGAACATCAAAACCCGCCACCCCGAGGTCATCATACAGTACCACGGTCACTCAGGTCCCGGACTTTCCATGGCCTCTATCCTTGAGGTGTGCGAGAACGGTGCTGATATCATCGACACGGCCATCGAACCATTGTCATGGGGTAAAGTACACCCGGACATCATCTCCGTTCAGGCCATGCTCAAGGACGCAGGCTTCCAGGTACCCGACATCAATATGAACGCCTACATGAAGGCCCGTAGCCTCACACAGGAGTTCATGGACGACTTCCTCGGCTACTTCATGGACCCCACCAACAAGCACATGTCGTCGCTCTTGCTCAAGTGCGGCTTGCCTGGCGGTATGATGGGCTCGATGATGGCCGACCTCAAGGGCGTGCACTCGGGCATCAACCTCATGCTCAAGGGACAGGGCAAGGCCCCACTCAGCCTCGACGAACTCGTCATCATGCTCTTCGATGAAGTGGAATATGTATGGCCCAAACTGGGTTATCCTCCCCTCGTAACACCTTACAGCCAGTATGTGAAGAACATCGCTCTGATGAACCTTATGCAGATGGTAAAGGGCGAAGAGCGCTTCACGATGATCGACAACAATGCATGGGATATGATACTCGGCAAGTGTGGTCGCCTGCCTGGTCCGCTCGCTCCCGAAATCATTGAACTGGCCAAGAGCCAGGGCCGCGAATTTACCGATGCCGACCCGCAAAGCTACTATCCCGATGCCCTCGACACCTACCGCAAGGAGATGAAGGAACTAGGTTGGGACGTTGGCGAAGACGATGAAGAACTTTTCGAGTTTGCCATGCACGACCGCCAGTACCGCGACTATCGCTCCGGTGTGGCCAAGCAGCGTTTCGAAACAGATCTGCAGAAGGCCAAGGATGCTGCCCTCGGTGGCACAGGCGTCACTCCCGAACAGCTACAAGCCCTAAAGCATGCCAAGGCCGATGCCATCTGCGCTCCCGAGAGCGGACAGGTAGTGTGGGAGATTTCTGTCGAGGGTCCCTCATCGGCTCCCAACGTAGGACGCAGTTACAAGGCGGGTGAACTCCTCTGCCACATCACTACGCGCTGGGGACAGATGGAGCCCGTATATGCAGGCTTTGCCGGTCGTCTTGCCGAGGTGGCTGCACCTCAGGGAAGCACCGTCTTCAAGGGTGATGCGGTGGCGTATATCGAAAGAGAATAACGAGATTCTAAACTTAGACTCTTCACAAAAGGAGCAGGGCGAGTTGTAATTCGCCCTGCTCCTTTCTTCAATAGACTAGTCGTAGTATCAATCCCCAAAGGTTATCTTTGTCTGATAGAAATGTCAGAGACCTGTGACTTTTTCAAAGCCTTTGTCTGATTTTTCTAGAGGACGGCTCTGATTTGCGGCTGTTTACACAACTTTAGCCTACTTCGCAGCCTTAAATTGGGCTGTGTCTTGGAAAAACTCAAATAAATTTGGTGTTTCATTTGATTTGCACTATCTTTGCACCCGCTTTTCGTAGAGCACTCGCAAGAGACTCTCACATCGTGTGATGGCGAATTGAGCAGAGAACTTAATTTAGAGTAACACATTTAAAAGAAAACAAACATGAAATCATTTGATTTGAAAGGTACTTCACGTACTGAAGTAGGTAAGAAGAGCACCAACGAGCTCCGCAAGAACAACGGTATTCCTTGCGTAATCTATGGTATCGAGAAGGAAGCTAAGGCTTTCGCTGTAACCACTGACGCTGTACGTAAGCTCGTTTACACTCCCGACATCCACGTGGTAAACCTCACCATCGACGGCGTTGAGTGCAAGGCTGTATTGAAGGACATCCAGTTCCACCCCGTTAAGGATACCATCCTTCACATGGACTTCCTCCAGATTGTTGAGGACAAGCCCATCGTAATGGAGGTTCCCACCGTTCTCACTGGTCTCGCTGCTGGTGTTAAGCTTGGCGGTAAGCTTCAGCAGGCTATCCGTAAGATCAAGGTGAAGGCTGTATACGCTAACATCCCCGAGAAGTTGACCGTAGACGTTACTGAGCTTGGCCTCGGCAAGTCTATCAAGGTTGGCGAACTCTCATTCGAGGGTCTCGAGCTCGTAACTCCCGCTCAGACCGTTGTATGTAGCGTAGCTGCTACACGTGCTTCACGTGAGGCAGCCAACGGCAAGAAGTAAAATCTAATTAGAAGTTAGAAATTAGGAATTAGGAGTTTCGCAAGACGCGGAAGCCTAATTCCTATTTTTTTTATACCTCGATTGTCAACTCCTAACTGCTAATCATAAACATGAAATATCTGATAGTAGGTCTGGGCAACCCAGGCTATGAGTACGACGGTACACGCCACAACATAGGATTCCGCGTAGTGGACGCCTTGGCCAAGGCAGCCAATGCCACGTGGGAGGACAAGCGCTACGGATTCGTGGCCAACATGAGAGTGAAGAATGCACAACTCGTATTGCTTAAGCCCACCACCTTCATGAACCTCAGCGGCAATGCCGTACGTTACTGGCTGGAGAAGGAGAACATCCTCACCGAGAACCTGCTCATCATCGTAGACGACCTCTCGCTACCCGTGGGCACCCTGCGTCTCAAAGGTAAGGGCAGCGACGGCGGCCACAACGGGTTGAAACATATCGCACAGCTCATCGGACAAGGCTATGCCCGCTTGAAGTTCGGCATCGGCAACGACTTCCCCCGTGGCGCACAGGCCGACTTTGTGCTCGGCAAGTTCAGCTCCGAAGACGAGGACATCATCGCCAAGCAGCTCCCCACGGCGTGCGACATCGCCAAGAGCTTCTGCCTCGCAGGAATCACCATTACGATGAACCAGTTTAACAAAAAGGGAGCACCCTCTAACTCCCCCAAGGGGGAGAACTCCAAAACTACGGAGTAATCCTCAATCAAACAATGGAAGCAAGAATAGACAAATG
>JBGVOS010000176.1:0-3090 GCA_045126595.1 Bacteroidaceae bacterium
GGAGCGGTGCATCGGGCTCAGTGTGGAAGAACTCGGTGCGGAAGGCTTCGTCGACAAATCCCTGCAGGAGCTGCTTTTCTTTCAATAATGTCGTGATGTCCTCTTGGGTGATGGTGCGACTACGCTCGGTGAGGCGGTCATAGGCGAGCTCGGCACTTTTGTGGAATATGGTACCCAGTGCAGCTACGTCAACATCTGCATTGGGCTCCTCGGGTGGAGTGAATCCTTCGATGTGTTTGAGGTAGAAGCGCAGGCGGCAGTCGAGGTAATCGTTGAGGGTCGAGGGCGAGAGGCGGAAGAGGGGTTTCTTTCCTGGACTGTAACGGAAGTGCTCTTGCAGTTTGTGGCGTATGTCGTCAGTCTGCTCTACCACAATCTCTTCCGATGGCATGGGACGTGAGGGGGAGTGTAGTTCTCGGGAAAAGAGTTTACCGGGGAACTCCACTTGTAATTGCATGATGTAGCGCGAGGGCTCCTGCTTGTTCAGACCGTCGGTACCATTGTTATATACGATGGTTACCTGCTCGGCACGTTGTATCATGCGGTAGAAGTAGTAGGCATAGACGGCATTCTGGCGCTGGATAGTATTCATGCCGAAGGCTTCGCGCAGATTGTAGGGGATGACCGATACTTCGTTTGTGCCTTTGGGCAGCTTACCTTCATTAGCCGAGAGCAGAATGATGTGTCGGAAGTCAAGGTTGCGCGTTTCGAGTACGCCCATTACCTGAAGCCCTATGGCGGGCTCTCCGTGGAAGGGAATGGATATTTGATTCATCACGCGCTGCATCAGACGTACCAAGGTTTTGGTGGAGATGCGTAGCGTTCCCTCTTCGATAAGTGTCTTGAAGTTCTCATTCACGCGGTGTACCTGAAACAGTGCCTCCTCGCCCAGTTGTGTGAGGTAATCCTCTTCGTTATCTTCGCTGAAAAGACGTCCTGTGTTGTTTATGAGTGTGGTGAGGGCGGCGAGCAATGAATTGTTGTCGGTGGGGTGAATGAATAGGTGCTCAACCCCAGCTTCGGCAATGCCCGCCGTTGTGGCTGGTATGTAGATGCGCTTGCTGCGCATGAGTATGTGGCGCAGAGATTCGGTATTGGGGTATAGGCGTACGATGTAGGGGTGGGAGAGGAGTGCCGCCACGTGGTCGATCATGTACATACCTTGTGTTTCGTCGTAGCCTTTGGTGTGCAGATTCAAGTAGGCATTCACGAGGGTGTATATGGGAGTTTGTGTAAGTTTAACTCCCATGGTAATGTTCACGTTGTTGAGCTTGTCATTAGGTAGGGCATGCAGTACAGTAGGAGCGATATCCTCGTTACAGAGCACCACAGCGGTCTCCTCTTCGCGATCGGTGAGGTGGGCGTTGAGCCAGGTGTGTAGGTAACGTGCCTGTGCATTGTCGGTGGAAGCACTGATATAGGTGATTTCGGGCAGATGAGCGAGGTTGTCGTACAGAGTTTCATCACTGAGCGCATTGCCGTAGCGTGCAATGTTCTCTCGTACGAAAGTACCTGCCTCGTGGTGCACATTGTTGTAGTAATAATGGTCGTAGTCCCAGTAGAAGAGCGCCTTGCCACTCTCTTTGAGGTGGTCAAAGAGGGCTTGCTCCACGCGGTTAAGTACGTTGAACCCTACGACGATGTAATGGTCGTAGGTGAGCAGTGAAGTGTCGAAGTGGTCTATGGCATCGCGGTACATCATGCCTTCGTATGCCAGTCCCTTGGCGCTGAGTGCCGTGCGCAGTTCCTTGTATATATTGCCCATTGCTTGCCACAGCTCGATGAAGCGGCGCTTCAGCTCGGTGCGCTCGGTGTTGCTGCTCAAGCCGGCAAAGAAGCGGGCGAGCAACTCGCGTTGCTCGGTGCTGAGGTAGTCGAAGCGGCTTTCCACATCCTTGATGTCGGCAAGGTTCACGAAGAGACGGTCGGCCTCCACGCGGTTCTTGTCGATGTCGTCAAAGTCTGATAGCATCAGTTCGCCCCAGTGGTAGAAGTCGTCCAATGGCTCTGTACTACCGGTGAGTCGGCAGAATATTTCGTGTAGCAGGCATATCGTGCGTATGGGCGACTCCTTCTCCAGCGATGAGAGACTGCCGAAGAGTTCATCTACCGACACATAGGCTGGTGACCACAGCGGATGGCCTGCGCATTCATACAGGTAGCGGTCGAACCATAGTCCTGCACGTTTGCCTGGAAATATCACTGCCGTGCGGCTCAGGTTATCGCCATAGCGACTATACACATCGTGGGCTACTGCTTGGAGGAAGGATTTCATGCTGGGGGCGATGAGCGATTGATTCTTTACTTCAGGTAGATGTTTACTGTCACAGGCTCTTCGCCTACGGTCACGGTTTGTCGTTGCAATTGTCCCGCAGCGTTATTGTAGCGGAGTTCGTAAGTGGCGTTCTTGGGTACAAGCAAGGAGAACATGTCGTTCATGTCGTGTACGGGGCTTGCGGTGAGTCCGCCTCCCATCTGTTCGCTACCGGCAAAGATGTCCACTCCGATAACTGCCCTGTCTGCCGAGTGCTGTGTAGACCCCTGTTTTGTATATCCGGCAATGCGCAGGAGGGTGTGTGTGCCCGCCTCGGTTTGTTGTGTTTGTTGCTCATGGGCAAGGTCAATGTAGTGCTGTGTTACGTTTTCGGCACCGATATATTGTGGCAACGCGTCGATAGGGGTGTTCTCATCCTCGGCACACCACACCATGGGGAACCAGTCGGGAGCCTCTCCGAAGCGGGTAGCATAGATGGCATAGTGGCGGTCGGTGGGGTTGGCCTTGGCCGCGTCGGCCATGAACCACAGGTGGTCGAGTTGCGAGGGGAAGTAATACTCTGTTACGCGCCACTTGCCGTCGAGCCACACCTCGGTCCAGCTGTGGTTGCCGCGATTGTCGTGCCACGATGCGGTGCCGACAAATCGTGCGGGGATACCCACGGCGCGGTAGGCATCGACGAGGAGTATGGAGAGCCCTGTGCAGGAGGCCATGCCTTGGCGCATCGACTCGCGCGGACTCTGATTGGTCTTCTCGCGTCGGGTGTTGTACTCCACTCCCGTAATCTTGGGAATGTTGCTGTTGACAGCACACAG
>JBGVOS010000177.1:0-5643 GCA_045126595.1 Bacteroidaceae bacterium
GCAAGGTCGATGAGCTGGTGCAGCACCTTGTTGTCCTTGGCGAAGTCGGCATAGATGGCTTCACGTTTGGTGCGCTGGGCATCTATCTTGGTGTGGAGTTCGCTGAGTTCATCCTTCTCGGCTGAGGGTATCTCCTCGTCCTTCATGCCCTTGTGCGATGCTTCGAGGGCCTCTTCACGTGCCTGCAATGCTGTGGTCTCCTCGTTGATGGGCTTGAGGCTATCGGCTGTCTGCTCCTTCTCTGCGGTGAGGACAGACTGGATGAGGGGATGGTCGGTGTTGAGGATGAGGGTATACATGTCGGGCATCTCGCCATAGAAGCTCATGCCTGCGTTGATGGCTGCCATCTCCTTCATACGACGCATATACTCGCTCTGTGTGATGAGGATGGGGGCTGCGGTGGCACCAAGGGCTTGGGCATCGACCATGAACTCGGTCTTCTTCACCTCGGGCATCTGACTCTTGAAGGCGGTGGTGAGCATCTCTCTTTCCTCGGCAGGGAGCTCTACGCGTTGCTTGTCTTCCTTCACGATGAGGTTGTCGATGATGTCGGCATCTACGCGTGAGAAGCGGCTTTTCTCCATCTTCTGCTCGAAGAGGTTGAGCATGGCAGTGTCGAGCTGGCCGTCGAAGTTGAGCACATTGTAACCCTTCTCCTGTGCTGCCTCGATGTAGGTGTACTGCTCATCGCGGTCGGTGGCATAGAGGTAGATGAGGTTGCCCTCCTTGTCGGTCTGGTTGTCCTTGATGAGGGTCTGATACTCCTCGTAGGTGAAGTGCTTGCCTTCGGTGTCGGTGAAGAGGGCAAACTGCTTGGCCTTGTCGTAGAATGACTCTTCGGTGAGCATGCCGTAGTTGATGAAGAGCTTCAGGTCGTTCCACTTCTCCTCGTACTCTTTGCGGTTGTCCTTGAAGATGCTGCTCAAGCGGTCGGCCACCTTCTTGGTGATGTATGAACTGATTTTCTTTACATTAGAGTCGCTCTGCAAGTATGAACGTGATACGTTCAAGGGGATGTCGGGTGAGTCAATCACACCATGCAAGAGGGTGAGGAAGTCGGGCACGATGCCTTCGACAGAGTCGGTCACGTATACCTGGTTGCAGTAGAGCTGGATGCGGTTCTTCTGCAAGTCGATGTTGCTCTTTATCTTGGGGAAGTAGAGTACGCCCGTGAGGTTGAAGGGGTAGTCTACATTGAGGTGAATCCAGAACAGAGGCTCATCGCTCATGGGGTAGAGGTCGCGGTAGAACTTCTTGTAGTCCTCGTCGGTGAGCTCGCTCGGAGTGCGTGTCCACAAGGGGTTAGTGTCGTTGATGATGTTGAGCTCGTCGGTCTCTACCTGCTTGCCATCCTTCCACTCTTTCTTCTTGCCGAAGGCGATAGAGATGGGGAGGAAACGGCAGTACTTGGTGAGCAGCGAAGAGAGGCGGCTCTCCTCGAGGAACTCCTTGCAGTCATCGTCGATGTGGAGGACGATATCGGTACCGCGGTCTGCCTTGTCGCACTCCTCGAGAGTAAATGAGGGACTACCGTCGCAGCTCCACTTCACGGCCTGTGCATCCTCCTTATAGGAACGGGTGATGATGTCCACGCTCTTGGCTACCATGAAGGCCGAGTAGAAGCCGAGACCGAAGTGGCCGATGATGGCATTGGCATCGTTCTTATACTTCTCGAGGAAGTCGTTGGCGCCTGAGAAGGCAATCTGGTTGATGTAGCGGTCAATCTCCTCGGCGGTCATACCGATACCGCGGTCAGAGATGGTGATAGTACCAGCCTCCTTGTCGAGAGCTACATTGACGAAGAGTTCGCCCAGCTCGCCCTTGAAGTCGCCCTTGAGGGCATAGGTCTTGAGCTTCTGTGTAGCGTCGACGGCATTGGATACCAACTCACGGAGGAAAATCTCGTGGTCACTGTAAAGGAATTTCTTGATGATGGGGAAGATGTTTTCGGTCGTTACCCCGATGTTACCTGTTTTCATATTGTTTTTAGTTTTTAAGTTTTATAATCATTATATATAGGAGAAACAATGCTCCGCAGTGATAAGTTGCAAAAGGGGTGCCATGCAATGGAATTTCTGGTGGCGCTGACAAAATGTCGCACTTCGTGTCGTGAAGAGGGGAGGAGTGTCTTTTTGTGGGTTCGTGTCATTCTTTGGGAAATGATGACATTATACCCTATAAAAAAAGAAGGTCGTCATCCCGACGACCAATCTTCCAACTTTAAAAATCTAATACCATGAAAAACACATTGCAAAGGTACGGCTCATGACTGAATCTGCAAGTGTGAAATATAGGAAAATATGTTAAACAACATGTTTTTTCGTCTTATTTCGGGCCGTTCATAAGATGCAGCCTTGTTTTTGTCGTATTGAGTTGGCAATATCGCCCTACCACCACAGTTGCTGCATGAAGAGGTTGGCAAACTCTTCCCAGTTGAACCACTGGTGTCCGCCTTTGGTAAGGTGTATTTCGTGGGAATATCCCTTGCTGCTGAGGTAGTTAGCATACATCATCATGCGGGGATAGTAGAAGTCCGTCTTGCCTATCATGATGGAGTAGAGTAGGGGAGGGGTGGCGAACTGTGTGGCCAGCTTGCCCTTTAATCCCTTGTAGAAGGATGAGTGCTCGCTCCTGCGCAGCACGGGGTGTACCATCGAGGAGAACAGGCCCACGTAGCCGAACGTGCTGGGGGCGTTGGCCGAGATGTGCATCGCTTGCATGGCGCCGATGGACATGCCGGCGATGGCGCGGTGCTCCTTGTCGGCGATGGTGCGGTAGAGGCTGTCTATGGTGGTCACCACATCGGTCACAAAGGCATACTCCACCATGCCGTCCACCTCGTAGAATGCCTCCATAGCTCCCTTCAGGCGCGACTTGCCGTAATCCTGTTCGCTGTCATACTGGTTCATGTTGGGCAGTACGACGATGGTTTCTTTCATCGCTCCGGCAGCAGTCAGGCTGTCGATGTTGTGCAGCAGATTACCCTTCTCTATCCAGGAGAGTTCGTTGCCTCGGGCTCCGTGCAGCAGATAGAGTACGGGGTAGCGCTCTGTGGTCTCGTAGTAGTGTTGGGGGAGGTATACGTGCATCCTGCGCTGCCGCGGCCCCTCTACGGAGCAGTCGTGCATGCAGGCCTCGAGTATGCCCTCGTAGCGTATGCTGCTGTCTATCGTAGGATATTCGGCGTGTCGGGCATACTTCGATGTGCTACACGATGCCATGAGGCAGACAGCTGCCAGCAGGGCGATATGTTTCAGCTGTCTCATCCCTGCAGTGCCTCCTCGTACATGTGGATAATCTGTCGGGTCGAGTCGTTGATGTCGTAGCGGCTTACTGACTCGGCATACTTGCGGCTCATCTCCTTGCGCTCTGTGGGGTGCTCTATCCACCAGTCGATGCGTTCGGCAAGTTGTCGGGCATCTCCTACGGGGAACAGGCTCTGCTCGCTCAGGGCAAACTGCTGTGTGGCCGAAAGCCTGCTCTGGGCGATGACGGGCACCGTGCCCTGCTGTATGGCTTCGAGGCACGAGAGTCCCTCGACCTCTATCCTCGCGCAGTGGATATAGAGGTACGATGTGCGGGCGAGGGCCTTCAGCTCCTCGGCGGTGTAGAAGCCGAATACGGGCTCGTGACGCACCACACCGTCGGTCACCAGGCGGTGTGCTGCCTGCTTTATCTTCTTTGCCTTGGGGCCGTTGCCGGCAAAGTGGAGCTCGATGTCGTGGGCATGGCGCGAGTGGCGCATGGCGTCTATCAGTGTGCCCTGCGACTTCTCGTTGGACAGGCGGCCCGTGCAGAGTATGCGGTAGGGGTGTGCCTGAGGCTCTTCGGGGGTAGAAGCGATGTCCTGCAGCTCTATGCCGTTCGAGATGACCCGCATCGGGGCCGTATACTTGTTCTCTATGAGGTGTCTCCTTACGGTCTCGGTGGGACACTGCACACAGCGGCAGTGGTTATATACCGTCCCTCTCCACCACTGGTTTATCAGTCGGTTGACGATGGTGTTGTCCCTCAGCCCCAGATTGGCGGTGATGTTCTCGGTGAGTATATGGTAGGTGGCTACGCAGGGCTTTCCCTTTTCATTGGCTATCTTCAAGGCCGCCTTCTCTACTGGGAACCCTTCCATCAGGTGTACCACATCGGCCCATTCCACCGCCTCGCGTATCTTCTCCTTCTCAATCTTCGGGTAGCGGTAGCCATTGGCACGGATGATGGGTTCGAACAGAGGGAATACGAAGTGGCGCAGCGCATAGTCGGGCTGGCGGCCGCCCTTCTCGGGATTCTCGCAGGCCAGCAGGCGCACCTCTACGCCCTGTGCCAACAGCCTGTCTCTCAGCGAGGTCACCGCCGAGCTTACCCCGTTGCCGCGCATATAGACGTTATTGCATACAATCAAAATCTTCATAACAAAAACCTTTCTGTAACATTCTGTAAGAAATGAAGCTACAAAGATACCAATAAACCTTAACTCCTGTAAATGAACTGTGGAAAACGGACTGTAAATTACCAAACATTAAGTAATGAAACATTTTTTAACGGTTTTCTCGTGCGGTACAACCTGTAGCCTGTAAACATACCTTTATCTTCGTTTGTTTGTGGTGGGCATGTTTTTTACATGTGTGTATATATCCCGTTCCATGGACGTTTATATACCTGCCGTCGGGGTAGGGGCCAAGGCCTCTGCCCCGATTGTGGTAGGTGGTGCAAGTGCTCATTTGCAATGGAGCATTTCTATCCACTCCGCTTCGTCAGTATACCGACGGGATGCAGAAGGTAGGGCGACGGGATACGGAAGGTAGGGCGACGGGGTACGGAAGGTAGGGCGACAAAATCAAGGTGCATAATCATCAATCATCAGTAATCAGTTATTTATTTTGATGGTGTGAAATATGTAAGTAAAATTTTATATATAATATATATTATATATAACCTTATTTTCATATATTTTCGCATCGGATTAAAACAACTGATTACTGATGATTGATGACTTCATGGGGCCTCGTCAAAAATTTGGCTTCATTGTCATATTATGGTGGCCTTGTTTTAGTTTTATTAATTTTTTTTTGTAACTTTGAGGTCTCATAGGACATGAACAATTAAACAACACAAAATAGTTATGAACAAGACTTTGAAATGGACGCTGGTAGGCGTCGTAGGCGTGGGATTGGCCGTGACGCTGGGCTTGCGCAACTTCATCCCTCGCGTGAACGAGGATTTGAAGGATGAGGCGGTGAAGCAGCCTCAGGCTCCCAAGCAGGGCCGTGCGCTCAATGTGCAGGCGGTGGTGCTCGACCGTGTATTGCTGGCCGATGAACTCTTCGTGAGCGGTAACGTGATGCCCGATGAAGAGGTGAGCCTGGCATTCGAGACCTCGGGTAAGGTGACGGAGATTCTCTTTCAGGAGGGCGCTTATGTCCGTAAGGGCGACCTGCTCGCCAAGATCAATGACGAGCCCCAGCAGGCCGAGCTGCGCAAGCAGGAGGCTCAGTTGAAACTCTTCCAGGACCGCATGTATCGTCAGAATGCGCTGCTCGAGAAGGAGGCGGTCAGTGAGGAGGCTTTCCAAGAGGCACAGGCCAACCTGGCCGGGCTGCATGCCGAGATTGACCGCGTGAAGGCCAATATCGCCCAGCGCGAGCTGCG
>JBGVOS010000178.1:0-17549 GCA_045126595.1 Bacteroidaceae bacterium
CCACTGCTTGAAAGTGGATCTTTGAGGATGATGTGCCCGTGCTGTGCTGCGTAGGAGGCTATGGTGTCAAAGCTATGAGCAATGATGCTCTCGCCAATGTAAGAGCCATCGGGATGATCGGCGTGAAAGGCGCGGAGCAGACGATGGGCCGATTGACGTTCGGAGCACACTCGCAGTGCAGTGAGAACACCATCGGTGGGGAGCTCCCCTTCGGTAACGCCCATACGCAGCAGTTGGGTCTTTACGGCATAATCCCATCCCCATACCATTATCCCATCGCTATCCACAATCTCTAAGAGTGGGGCGAGGTCACGAGCCATCTCGCGGATGTTCCGGGGGGCGATGAAGTGGCGGTCACCATTGGCCAATGCCATATCATGCTCGGGATTGAATACTCGGAAGTGGTTCATGGCGCGAAGATAAAAAAAATATTGCAAATTTGTAATGCTTGGATTGCAGAATAAAAAAAACCTTTGTAACTTTGTCGATTGGAATCTATTTGTCGATAAAAATCTGATATGGAGGCTTTCTATAAAACACATGAGTATTTGCTGATGCATACTGATGCACCCGTTCGTCGTGATTTGATGGACGAGATTGATTGGAACGACCGTTTGATAGGTATCAAAGGTACGCGTGGTGTGGGTAAGACCACATTCTTGATTCAGTATGCGCAGGAGCGTTTCCGCAACGACCGTTCTTGTTTGTATGTGAATATGAACAATTTCTATTTCCAGGGCAAGAGTCTGGTCGAGTTTGCCGAGGAGTTCATCCGTCGTGGAGGTAAGGTGCTGCTTGTAGACCAGGTGTTCAAGATTCCTAACTGGAGCCATCAGCTACGAGAGTGTTACGACCGCTTCCCCTCGTTGAAGATAGTGTTTACGGGAACATCCGTAATGCGTCTAAAGGAGGAGAATCCCGAGCTTAATGGTATTGCTAAGCCTTATAATCTGCGCGGGTTGTCGTTTCGCGAATACTTGAACCTTAAGACTGGCAATAATTTCCGTAGTTATACCTTGGAGGAGATACTCACCAATCATGAGCAGATTGCTCGTACCATACTGCCTAAGGTGAGTCCCAATGCCTTCTTTCAGAACTATCTTCATCACGGATTCTATCCCTTCTTCCTCGACAAGCGTAATTTTTCGGAGAACTTGTTGAAAACGATGAATGCCATGATTGAGGTGGATATCCTCATCGTGCAGCAGATAGAATTGAAGTATTTGGCCAAGATAAAGAAGCTGCTCTACCTGTTGGCTGTCAATGGCCCTGCAGCGCCCAATGTGAGTAAGTTGGCTGCGGCAATACATACTTCACGCGCTACGGTGATGAATTACATAAAGTATCTGGCTGATGCACGTCTTATCAATATGATGTACAATCCTGGTGACTCATTCCCTAAGAAGCCAGCCAAGATTATGTTGCATAATACGAACTTGGCCTATAGCATCTACCCCTTGCAGATTGCTGACCAAGATGTGTTGGAGACCTTCTTGGCCAACTCGTTGTGGAAAGATCATACGGTAAGCAAAGGAGGGAAAGGATTGTCATTCATCGTAGACGACAAGCTGCAGATGCGCGTATGTACTGATGGCGCTCGTATCAAGAACAACCCCGATGTGTACTACGTTATGCATAGGCGCGAATTGGGTCGTGGAAACCAGATCCCACTCTGGATGTTCGGATTCCTATATTAATATATGTATATAGTCTTTAAATAGTAAAATAGTAACATTGTAACAGTAATTTATACAGCTATGGCTAAACAAAAGAAGTTTATCACTTGTGACGGTAACCAGGCAGCTGCGCATATCTCCTACATGTTCAGCGAGGTAGCGGCTATCTATCCTATCACCCCGTCATCAACAATGGCTGAGTATGTCGACGAGTGGGCAGCTCAGGGCCGTAAGAACATCTTCGGCGAAACAGTACTCGTACAGGAAATGCAGTCCGAGGGAGGTGCTGCCGGTGCCGTACACGGCTCGCTTCAGGCAGGTGCTCTCACCACTACATACACCGCATCGCAGGGTCTCTTGCTGATGATTCCCAACATGTACAAGATTGCAGGCGAGTTCCTCCCCTGCGTATTCCACGTGTCGGCGCGTACCTTGGCATCACATGCCTTGTGTATCTTCGGTGACCATCAGGACGTGATGTCAACCCGTCAGACAGGCTTCGCCATGTTGGCCGAAGGCTCTGTGCAGGAGGTTATGGACCTCGCCGGTGTGGCTCACCTCTCTACCATCAAGAGCCGCGTGCCCTTCCTCAACTTCTTCGACGGTTTCCGCACCTCACACGAGATTCAGAAGATTGAGATGTTGGAGAACGAAGACCTCGCTCCGCTCATCGACCAGCAGGCACTCGCCGAGTTCCGCAGCCGTGCGCTCACTCCCGAGCATCCCGTGGCACGCGGTATGGCCGAGAACCCCGACACCTTCTTCGCTCATCGCGAGAGCTGCAACAACTACTACGCTAACGTACCTGCCGTAGTAGAGGAGTACATGAATAAAATTTCAGAACTCACAGGCCGCAAGTATGGCCTCTTCGACTACTATGGTGCTGAGGATGCCGAGCGCGTCATCATCGCTATGGGCTCGGTGACCGAGGCTATCCGCGAAGTGGTAGACCACCTCACCGCTCAGGGCGAGAAGGTAGGTCTCGTAGCCGTACACCTCTACCGTCCCTTCTCTGCCAAGCACTTCCTCGCAGCCGTACCCAAGACAGCCAAGCGCATCGCCGTGCTTGACCGCACCAAGGAGCCCGGTGCCAATGGCGAGCCCCTCTACCTCGACGTTAAGGACTGCTACTATGGCAAGGCCGATGCTCCCGTTATCGTGGGTGGCCGCTATGGTCTCGGCTCTAACGATACCACACCCGCTCAGATTCTCGCCGTATACGAGAACCTCGCTATGGCAGAGCCCAAGAACCAGTTTACCGTGGGTATCGTCGACGACGTTACCTTCACCTCACTCCCCCAGAAGGAAGAGATTGCCATGGGTGGCGACGGCATGTTCCAGGCCAAGTTCTACGGTCTCGGTGCCGACGGTACCGTAGGTGCCAACAAGAACTCGGTGAAGATTATCGGTGACAACACCGACAAGCACTGTCAGGCCTACTTCTCTTACGACTCCAAGAAGTCGGGCGGTTTCACCTGCTCTCACCTCCGTTTCGGTGACTCAGAGATTCGCTCTACCTACCTCGTGAATACCCCCAACTTCGTCGCTTGCCACGTACAGGCCTACCTCAAGATGTACGACGTGACACGCGGCTTGCAGAAGAACGGTACCTTCCTGCTCAACACCATCTGGGAAGGCGACGAGCTGGTAGCCAACCTGCCCAACAACATCAAGCGTTACTTCGCTGAGAACAATATCAAGGTTTACTATATCAACGCTACCAAGATTGCTCAGGAGATAGGTCTTGGCAACCGTACCAACACCATCCTTCAGAGCGCCTTCTTCCGCATCACCGAGGTGATTCCCGTTGACCTGGCTATCGAGCAGATGAAGAAGTTCATCGTGAAGTCATACGGTAAGAAGGGCGAGGATATCGTCAATAAGAACTATGCTGCTGTAGACCGCGGTGGTGAGTACAAGGAGCTTGTGGTAGACGCTGCCTGGGCCAACCTCCCCGCCGACGAGAAGGTGGCTAACGACGATCCCGCATTCATCAACGAGGTAGTGCGCCCCATCAACGCACAGAATGGTGACCTGCTCCCCGTATCGGCCTTCAAGGGCTACGAGGACGGTACATGGCCTCAGGGCACAGCCGCTTATGAGAAGCGCGGTGTGGCTCCCTTCGTTCCTGTGTGGGATGCCGAGAAGTGTATCCAGTGTAACAAGTGTGCCTTCGTTTGTCCTCACGCTTGTATCCGTCCCTTCGTGATGGACGATGCCGAGGCTGCTGGCGTCAACGGCGCTATGATTGATATGAAGGCTCCTGCTGCGATGAAGGGCATGAAGTTCCGTATCCAGGTGGGCGTGATGGACTGTCTCGGCTGTGGTAACTGTGCCGACGTATGTCCCGGCAATCCCAAGCTCGGTGGTCCCGCCCTCAAGATGGTTCCGCTCGAAGGCGAACTCAAGGAGGCTGCCAACTGGGATTATTGTGTGAAGAACGTGAAGAGCAAGCAGCACCTCGTAGACATCAAGTCCAACCCCAAGAACTCACAGTTCGCTACTCCGCTCTTCGAGTTCTCTGGTGCATGCTCGGGTTGCGGTGAGACACCTTATGTGAAGCTCATCTCTCAGCTCTATGGCGACCGTCAGATGGTAGCCAACGCTACAGGTTGCTCATCTATCTATTCAGGTTCGATCCCCTCAACACCCTATACTACCAACGAGAAGGGCCAGGGTCCCGCATGGGCCAACTCACTCTTCGAGGACTTCTGCGAGTTTGGTCTCGGTATGGTTCTCGCCAACAAGAAGATGAAGGCTCGCGTGCAGGCACTCCTCGAGGAGATGATTGCCAGCGACAAGGTATCTGCCGAATATAAGGAGGCAGCCCAGGCTTGGATTGCCGCTCAGGACGATGCCGACGCTTCTAAGGCTGCTGCCGCTGCATTGCTGCCCCATATCAAGGCCAGCGCAGCTAACGGTTGCCCCGTATGTGCTCAGCTCCTCGAACTCAGCCACTACCTCGTGAAGCGTTCACAGTGGATTATCGGTGGTGACGGTGCCTCTTACGATATCGGTTACGGCGGTCTCGACCACGTGATTGCTTCGGGCGAAGATGTGAACATCCTCGTACTCGACACCGAGGTATACTCTAACACCGGTGGTCAGTCTTCTAAGGCTACTCCGCTCGGTGCTATCGCCAAGTTTGCCGCTTCTGGTAAGCGCGTGCGCAAGAAAGACCTCGGTATGATTGCTACTACCTACGGTTATGTATACGTAGCACAGATCGCTATGGGTGCCGACCAGAGCCAGTGTCTCAAGGCCATCCGCGAGGCTGAGGCTTATCCCGGTCCCTCACTCATCATCGCCTACGCTCCCTGTATCAACCACGGTTTGAAGAAGGGTATGGGTAAGGCTCAGGCCGAGGAGGCTGCTGCTGTAGAGTGCGGTTACTGGCACTTGTGGCGCTTCAACCCCGCGCTCGAGGCTGAAGGCAAGAACCCCTTCTCGCTCGACTCCAAGGAGCCCAAGTGGGAAGGCTTCCAAGACTTCCTCAAGGGCGAGGTACGCTACGCTTCGGTAATGAAGCAGTACCCCACCGAGGCACAGGAACTCTTCGACGCTGCCGAGGAGATGGCCAAGAAACGCTACGCCTCATACGTTCGCATGAGCAAGATGGAGTATTGATTGAATTAGAATCGATGCAAGCTGAGGGCTCTCAGCTTGCTTTATAAATTTTATTTACAAACAAACAAAACAAACAATTATGATTGGAACTATTATTTACATTATCGGTCTCGTTCTTGCTATTAAGGCCGTATTGGAGATTCTTAAGATGCCCATTAGTGTGGCAGGTAAGGTTATCAGCGCTGTAGTAGTACTCTGCTGCTCATGGGTGGGCTTAGCTGTGTATTATTTCTATGCAAAGGATAAACTGGTAGACTGGTTCAAGTAATACTAAAGTGATAAAAGTCTATATTTAGATTGGCAGTAGCATGAAGATGCTACTGCCTTTTTTATAGGACCTTTGCTGTAGTTCAGAGACCTCTGGACTGCAGTCCTCTTTAATCTGAACTGCAGTTCATATTTGTTTGGACTGCAGTTCGCGTTAATTCGAACTGTAGATTAGATGAGTGTGATATCTGCTTGGTTGTTGCTCTTTTAGTACAATATCCTATTTGCTTTATTTCTCATTGTTGGCCTAAATATAAACTTTTGCTACCCATATTTTGCCATTCGGAGAAATATATTTACTTTTGCAAATTGCTAAGTGCGGTCTTTGGGTGAAGGCTCAACAAGTTAGTTTGGGAATAAAATAAACACAAAATAATGAAAGACAAGACAAATTCAACTCCACAAACGAAGGGTATTCCGATGCTCTCCGTGGTTGAGGATAGTCGTCTCAAACGATTACCTTTGATCGCAGGATTGTCCTTTGCAGCCGTGGTATGGGTACTCTTTAATGTGTTCGAACATGAATACCTCTTCCGCTTGCAAGAACTCTCCTTGTGGTTGCCTACTAAGGTCTACTTCGATGAACGTATGTTGGTTCCAGGTGGCTTGATGAGTTACATCGCCAACTTTCTCATGCAGTTTTTCTACTATCCCATGATGGGCTCGTTCATCTATGTGATATTGCTGCTCGTAGTGCAATGGCTGGTGACTAAAGTTTTCAGTATCCCTTCACGTCATGGGCTGCTTGCTCTTATCCCTAGTGTGCTCATCCTGTGTTGTTCGATGGAAGCCGGTTATTGGATTTATCAGATAAAGACACAGGGCTATTTCTATTCCATGCTGGTGGGGTTCCTTTTTACGTTGTCTGCCATGCGTCTGTATCAAGTGAGCAAAGGTTGGCTTCCCTACCTTATTATAATAGGTATAGCAGCTGTGGGCTATCCGCTCTTCGGATTCTATGCTTTATTGACCCTAATGGGTGTTGCGCTATGGACGTTGCGTAATGGTGAAGAGGGTAGAGTGCTTGTAGCATTACTCTGTGTAGCAGCAGTCATTGCTACACCTATATTATATTATAGCGTATATGAGCAGACTCGCTTTACTGATATGTTTACCATAGGTATGCCTGCGTTTGAGTTCTCCAAACGAGATCTGTTTACCTGGGTACCCTATATTCTCTTGTATTTGTTCCCATTGATAATGCCGTTCATACCTCTTAAAAGAGAGGGTGGAGTAGTGGCTCGGAATTCACTCCTTTGGGAAGGCCTGGGAGAGGCAGCGCTTATTGTTGCTCTCGGTCTCATCTTTTGGTATCGTGACCCTAATTTCCGCGCAGAGATAAAGATGAATCATCATATGGAACGCCTTGAATGGCGTAAAGCACTTGATGTTGCCAAGAAGCAGAAACAGACGCCAACCCGACTGATTGTCCTCAATAAGAACCTTGCTTTGCTCAAGCTCGGTAAGGCTGGTGATGAAATGTTCCACTACCTTGACGGCGGTGAGGCTCCTAACTCTCCTTTGCAGATACGTCTGATGCAGATTGGCGCCAAGATGCTCTATTATCATTATGCCCGTATGAATTATTGTTATCGTTGGTGTCTTGAAGATGCGGTAGAGTATGGATGGAAGGTGGATTACTTAAAGTATATGGTCCGTACTTCGCTCATATCGGGTGAACCAGCCTTGGCGCAGAAGTATATCAATACCTTGAAGAAAACTCTCTTCTATCGTAAGTGGGCTGAAAAGTATGAGAAGATGGTGCAGAATCCCTCGCTTATAGCCAAAGATCGTGAGATGGCGAGCATTCTTCCCCTCTATCAGTATAATGACCAGCTTGATGCAGATAATTCATTAGTTGAAAACTATTTGCTCTACTACTTTGCGAAGAGTTATAATGAGCTCAGTACTCCAATGTTTGATGAAGCTGCCCTCATGTCGGCTCTTACGTTGAAGGATATCCCAACTTTCTGGAATTGTTTCTTCCGTTACGCCAATAGCCATAAGACAGATCGTATGCCCACGCACTATCAGGAGGCTGCATTGCTCTATGGTAATTTGGAGAAGAATGTAGATATCAGCAAAATGCCTTTTGATAAGACGGTTAAGCTTCGTTTCCAAGATTTCATGCGCTATGCACAGAAACATGCAGTGGAGAACGTAGAACGCGATCCTGAGGCCAAAAAACTCTTCTATGAGCGCTATGGCAATACCTTCTGGTATTTCTATTTTTTCATTAGAGATGTCAAAACCTTTTAAAAATGGAATTTATGCAATACAGATATAAATACTTGCTGTACTTATCTCTCGGTGTTATGGCTCTTGCAGGATGCACAGCGGCAGCTCCAGAACAATATACAGATGTAGATGCTTTGCCCGTCATTCATCCCGCATATAGTGATATTACTATACCTTATAATATTGCACCTCTTAATGTCGCCTATGAAATGGAGGGTGAAGAGTTTATAACGGAGCTAAAAACCGAAAGCCAATCGCTCGTGATGAAGGGTAAACAAACAGATTGGAAAATAAAACAATGGCATGCCCTTCTAGCTTCGGCGAAAGGAGAGTTAGTGGAACTTAACGCTTACGTCAAGACCGATAAGGGGTGGATAAAGTATCGCCCAATAAAATGGAATGTGGCCGAAGAACCCATTGATCCCTATATCTCATATCGTATCATTGCTCCCTCGTATGTTACTTACGAAGAACTTAGTATTCGTCAGCGTGAATTGGCGACCTTTGACGAGCAAATGGTATATAATAATATGCTCTTGAGTACCGACAATGATGGGCAATGTATTAACTGTCATTCCTATAAGAACTATAAGACTGACAATATGCAATTTCATGCCCGTCAATATAAAGGAGGTACGCTGTTAGTGACTACTGATGGCGTCAAGAAAATTAACCTTAAGACAGACTCGACCATCTCGGCGGGTGTCTATCCTGCATGGCATCCAACGCATAATCTTATTGCCTACTCCATCAATGATACAGGTCAATCATTCCATACAAAGAAGAATAATAAGATTGAAGTACAGGACCTCAGGAGCGATCTTATCCTTTATGATATAGATCGTAATGAAGTTAGTTTTATTGAACGTGATACCTTGGAATGGGAAGTTTTCCCTGCTTGGTCTCCCGATGGTAAAACGCTCTACTATTGTTCGGCACACATGGAGATACAAGATTATGCTCAACGCGAACGTGAAATAATAGATCGTTATAAGGACTTTAAGTACAATATTTACCGAAAATCTTTCAATCCTGAAATGCAGATCTTTGGGCCATCGGAACTCGTGCTTGATGCCAAGGCTATGGGGCAAAGCGCAACTCTTCCCCGTATCTCACCCGATGGGAAATATCTATTGTTTGGTATGGGCGAGTATGGATGTTTTCATATCTGGCATAAAGATGCTGATCTCTATCTGATAGATTTGGAGACCATGCAGGTACGTAATATCATTGAAGTTAATAGTAGTGATGTCGAGAGCTATCATTCCTGGTCAAGCAATGGACGCTGGATGCTCTTCACGTCTCGTCGCGATGATGGAGGATACACCCATCTCTACATCGCCTACTTCGATAAAGAAGGTAGAGCTCATAAACCTTTTCTCTTACCGCAGCGCGCCCCCTATTTCTATGATGATTATTACAAGAGCTACAATGTTCCCGAGTTTATGGTCGAGCCAGTTACCATCACACCGCAAGAGTTTGCACGCTATCTTGAAGTGGATGCACAATCGGTTCAATTTCGTAGCCAAGTACAGTAAATAGAAGAGTGAAAAATGCTGAAATGGTTAAAATCTTTCTTAAAAGAAAAAGAGTTCCCGATAAATTTGCTCGTCTGAATAAAGATTTTTACCTTTGTCCTATTAAATAGGTTGAATTAATATTAACTAATATCAAAATATGAACAGGAAACACGTTTCAAAGGTGGGCAAGTACATCGGTATGGCTTGTCTGTTGTTTGTTTGTGCCATGGTTCAGTCCTGTCGTGATGAGTATTTCTATGACGACCAGGAACCGGACTTCTTGGGCTCAAGCATTTACGACTATCTGAAAGAACAGGGTAATTTTACTCATTTCTTGAAAGTGATTGATGAACTGGACTATGACGAGGTGTTGTCAAGGACAGGTAGTAAAACTCTTTTTGTCGCCGATGATGACGCCTTTATGGCGGGTATCAAAGATGCGTGGGGCTTCACTGAGTTTAGTCAGTTGTCTAAAGCGCACATGAGAATCATCATGAAGAGCGCTATGCTTGACAATGCATACCTGTTGGAGATGCTTTCTAAAATGCAGTCTACAGGTGCCAATGCTGAGCCTGTGTCAGGTAAGTGCTTGCGTCGTGGTACTTCGATTGAGGTGGTTGATACGATTGGCTTGTTTACCTACAATAGCTTGCCTAAGAACAACCCTGATTGGGATATCTTCAATCCCGAGTCGGAGAAATTCCTTTATGACAACGTTCGTTTGGCTTTGGATGCTACGGAGCCGATGATGACGCATTTCATTCAGGATTATTTGTATCAGAATGGCATTACAGAGAATGACCTTCGTATATTGGTTGGTGATAGCACTGCCAATTGGAATGATATTTATATTTTCGATAAGAAGGTGCTGAAGGATAAGAGCGATGTTATCTGTAAGAATGGTTATGTTCATCAATTGGCAGGTTTGCTGATTCCTCCTTCGAATATGGCAGAGGAATTGCGTAGTAATGGTGATGCAGCAATGCTTGAGAGTGGAGAACTGGATCTTGCAGCTCTTGCGAATAACGAACGTACTACGATGTTGTTCAGCCGTATGCTTGATCGTTTTGCTGTACCCGTTCCTATTGATCCTGAAAATAAAATAGCAGAGACCTATTATGAAAATTATACCAATGGTGTAGTAGAGCAACTGTACGAGAAGAGATACTATACCGAAGGCTCGGAAAGAGGTGCAAAGAAGGATGACGGATACACATCGTATGTCGATGTGGAGAAGCAGAAGCACGATGCTATCGGCTCATTGTTCTTCGATCCGGGATGGAACGCCTATAAGGGTACTTCTGATCAGAAAGCTAAAGAGGTGGATATGGCAGCCATCTTCGCGCCTTCAGATAAGGCTATTGTTTCTTATTTTAGAGATACTGAGAGTGGTAGAACCTTGATAAATCGTTATGGCTCTCAAGTTGCCGACCCGTTCGGTGTTGGCCTTTTGCAGGCAATAGACAGTATTCCTGTAGATAGGATTCAACCGTTGGTGCGCAACCACATGCAGATGTCGTTTGTGTCGGCTGTGCCTTCTAAATTCGAACTCGTAGTAAATGATGCACGTGACCCGATGAATATGGTAGAGGGGGATATCAGTCATACGATGTTGGCCAACAATGGTGTCGTGTATGTGATGAATAAACTTTATTCTCCTGCTCTTTATGAGTCAGTTATCGCTCCCGTTATGTTGGATGATACGCTTTCTATCTTCAATAAACTTATCGATGACTTGAAATACGACCAATATCTATTGTCAATGAAGAATAAGTTTAGTCTGATAACCACTTCAGATACTTGCATGCTATACTATTCTCCTGCAACTGATGTCAAGAAAAAGGATAATCGTGAAGTTTATCGCTTTGAGGCTTCTGTGAATAGTGAGGGTAATCTTGCGGTGCAGGCAAAGGTTTATACGTATAAAGATAATACGTATAAATCTGAAACTAATACCTATTCATTGTCAAAGAACTCTACAGGTACTAAAGAGTTGGACCATACAAAAACAAATCTCGTGAAGGAAATATTGGAATACAATATTGTTGTGGGTGATATGAACTCTGACGAGGATTGCGTTTCTGGTAAGAAGTACTATATGTCAAAAGGTTATGGTACGGTTATGGTACAGCGCGGTGAGGATGGTAAGGGTAAGGTTACAGCTATTGCCGGTGGACGCGAACGTCAGAAAGGCGCTTGGATTCCTGTGGCCGAAGATGATGCTGTGAAGATGACAAATGGTCATACATTTAAACTCCAGACGTCAATGGTTCAGCCTCCTGTACAGTCGGTATATGATGTGCTCTCTACAACCGAGGAGTATAATAGTTTCTATAACTTATGTAATATCCCTGATGATATTATTACTACAATTTTGGGTGATAAAGCTACAGCGAAAGCTAAGGAGAAGTATCGTATCTTTGATACTTCCAGTGAGCCTCTCGTTCGTATGTTCGACACCTATCATTATACAGTATACGTTCCCGATAGCAATTCGTTGAATTATGCTTTCGAACATGAGGGATTGCCTTCTATCGAATCTTTGACAGCAGAGAATAATGCAATTAAGTTGGAAACAGATCCTGTTAAGAAAGCGGCGATGAAAGATAGCCTCAAGGCTGGTGTTGAATTGCTGATTAAGTTCGTACGTTACCACTTCCAGGATAATTCAGTTTATGCCGATGCCGAAGACCATAAACTAGAGGTTGAAGGACAAGATGCGGAGTTCAAGGTGGATTACGCAACTTCTGCGTTGAACGATTCTACCAACCGCTTCTGTACAGTTCTGGTTCAGTCGGCCGACTATAATGGTAAGAAGACTATTGCTGTACGAGGTGATTTCGGAGAATTGAAAAATGAAGCTCTGGATAACTGTGAGAACGTATGCTATGTTGTAAATACCGATCCTTTGTTGGAAAACAAACTTTACAATGTGATGACGCGTGACATTGATTTCAAGGATGCGTGGGACATCAATACCTCTTCGTATGCTGTAATACACCAGATCAATGGTTGCTTGAAGTATGGCGGAAAGGGTGGTATCTATGACTCAGAAAAGAAACAATTTATTAGATAAATATAAGTATCATGAAAGTTTATAAGCATATTTTACTGACTTTCCTTTGCTTCATCGCATCGGTAGCTACGCTTAGCGCACAGCAGCGTATCTCAGGACAGATAAGCGATGCCATGGGACCATTGATGATGGTTAACGTGGTTGAGGTAGATAAGGACAACCGTTTCGTCAACCATGCTACAACTGACTTTGACGGTAACTTCACCATGATTGTGAAGAGCAATAAGAACAAGTTGAAGATTACATACGTAGGTTTCAAGGACGAACTTCTTGAGATTGGAGACCGCACAGTTTTCAACGTAGTGATGAAGGACGAAAACCTCATAGAGGAGGTGGTTATTCAAGCTAAGCCTCGTACCAATACAGGTGGTCTTAATATCTTGGAACGCGAGGTTTCTGTGGCCAAGCAGACATTCAAGATGAGTGAGATGGAAGGCCTTTCGTTCTCTTCTGTCGACGAAGCCTTGCAGGGACAGATTGCGGGTCTTGATATTGTGTTCAATTCAGGTGACCTTGGCTCAGGTACACAGATGCGTTTGCGCGGTACCTCTACGATTAGCGGTAATCAAGAGCCTTTGATTGTGGTGAACGACAATATCTTTGAGATGCCTGATGGTGAGGATTTTGACTTCTCTACAGCAAACGAGGAAAAGTTCGCACAGCTCTTGACCGTAAACCCCGATGATATTGAGAGCATTGAGGTGCTCAAGGATGCTTCAGCATCGGCTATTTGGGGTTCACGTGGATCGAATGGTGTTATCATGATTAAGACCAAACGTGGCTCGCGTGGTAAGACCAAGGTGAACTATTCATACCGTTATACCAATGCTTGGATTCCCAAAGGTCTTAACCTCCTGAATGGTGACGACTATACGATGCTCCTCAAGGAGTCTCACTTCAATCCGACACAGAGCAGTACGGCTTCGGATGCCGAAGAGTTGGCCTATAACCCCAACTTCTCAGAATACGAGAATTATAACAATAACACCGATTGGGTGAAATTGATTTCTAAGCATGGTCATACACACGATCACAATATCTCGTTGACTGGTGGTGGTGAGAAAGCTACATTCCGTATCTCGGGTGGTTATTACACGCAGAATGGACAGATTATTAAGCAGAATCTTGATCGCTTTACAACTCGTATGGCATTGGACTATTTCGTGTCCGACCGTATTAAGGTGTCTTCAGACTTCTCGTTGACTTATACAAACAACGACCAGAACTATGAAGGATTGTTGCACAACGCACAGATTATTATGCCTAATATGAGTGTATACTCTGAGTACAAAGATAATAATACCGGTGAGGTTGTGGTTACTGATGATTATTACTTGATGCGTCAGGATGCATGGGATAAGTTTGATAAAAACCAAAAGGATCTGGTCAATCCCGTAGCAATGGGTAATCTTGCTTGGAAGAACGAGAAGAGCTATCGTATTTCACCTCAGATTTCAATTGATTATCAGTTGCTCGGTCTTAATCATGATGAGACTCAGCTTCGTTACTATGGTATGGTATATATGGATGCCAGCACCTTGGCCAATTCATCATATCGTCCCGGTAGTCTTACCAACAAGGGATTTTCTGATGCTAGCTACAATGCAACTTGGGTTAAAGACCAGAAGACATTGTCATTCAACACGCGCCATCGCTTGACTTTCACTCCGAAGTTTAACAACGAGAATCACATGCTTACCATGATGGGACAGTTTGAGTTGACCTCTGGTAATGGTAATAGCCAGGAATCAAGTTCTTATGGTGTTCCCTCAGGTATTACCAGTACTACGGTAGGTACTTACCTTAATGGTAGTGCAACCTCTACTTGGCAGTGGCGCTCGATGGGTATGGTATATTCTGCGGTATATTCGTATATGGAAGGTCGCTATAGTGCTACAGCCACACTGCGTCGTGATGGTAGTACCAAGTTTGGTCCCAACAACCGTTGGGGTAACTTCCCCGGTCTTTCGCTCCGTTGGAATATCATCGACGAACCTTGGATGGAATGGACGAAGGATAACATGAAGTTGAGTATGCTTTCTTTCCGTCCCGGTTGGGGTATGACCGGTCAGCAGCCTGGCAGCGAATATCTGCATTATGCTACATACGATACCAAGGGACAGTATATGGGTATCACCTCTATGGCGCAAACCGGTTTGATGCTGACTGACCTCAAGTGGGCTAAGAAGAGTGAGTATAACCTTGGTGCCGACTTCGGATTCTTCAATGATAAACTTACCGGTGGTTTCAACTACTACGATAATACGACAACCGACCAGTTGATGGGTGGCTATGCTATTCCTTCTTCAAACGGTTATTCGACTTTGGCCTATAAGAATACAGGTGCTGTACGCAACTATGGTTGGGAGTTGAATGTCAATGGTAATAAGTTTATTGAGATTGGCAAGTTCTCTATCAGTGCGTATGCCAATGTTTCGCAGAACTTCAATACCATCCTTGAAATGGAGGAGAGTATCTTGAATAATGCCAATGCAGACTTTGATTATAAGAATGGTTCATACTTGTCACGTATCCAGATAGGCAACCCATTGGGATCTATCTATGGATTCAAGTTCAAGGGTGTATATCAGAACAACTACAATGTATCATGGACTCCTAACGATTGGAAAAATATAAAGAATAATCTCCCCGAGGGAAAGCAGTTACATGATCTCTATCCTATCGCATGCGATGATCAGGGCAATACACTCTATGGTAGTGATGGCAAGCCTTTGCGTATGGTGTACAACTATAAGGATGGTGCTGCTCAATATCCGTTCCGTGGTGGTGATGCCATCTATGAGGATATCAATCATGATGGTAATATAAATGAGTTGGATATTGTATATCTTGGTAATTCGAATCCTAAACTTCAAGGTGGTTTCGGTGTGACATTCCAGTACAAGCGTCTCTCATTGAAGACTCAGTTTACTTATCGTTATGGTGTAGATGTCGTGAACAGTGCACGTATGAATGTAGAGAACATGTATACCAACAATAACCAAAGTATCGCTGTTAACTGGCGTTGGAGAAAAGATGGTAATGTGACTAATATGCCTCGTGCATTGTACGATACTGGTTTCAACTGGTTGGGTAGCGACCGTTACCTCGAGGATGCCTCATATCTCCGTATGTCATACTTGCAACTTTCTTACTCGGTTGCTCCAGAGTTGTTGAAGAAATATGGCCTCAACCAACTCTACGTATCAGGATCGGCTAATAACCTCTTTATCCTGTCAAAGTATACAGGTCTTGACCCTGAAATCGGAGCAGATTCTTGGGGACGTGCTTTCGATAACTCGAAGACACCGCGTTCACGTTCATTCACCTTGTCATTGACTTTAGGATTCTAATAACGAAAATAATTATACTATGAATAATAATAAAGCAATAATCGTTCGCATAGTTCGTTCGGCCAAGGCATTACTCCTGGGTACGATGGTGGCTATGACTTGCTCATGCGATGATTTCCTTACAATTTCACCTACCGATAAGATTGTAAAGGAGGATTTCTGGAAGAGCAAGGAAGATGTTGAGAATATGGTGGCCGAGAGCTATCGCCTGATGTCGCATTGGGATTTCCTCTCTCGCGTAGTCGTGTGGGGTGAAATGCGTGGTGACAATGTCGTAGAGGGTAACTATGGCAATAATGATGATATCAAGAATATCATGGAAGTGAATCTATTGCCTACTAATCAGTACACCTCATGGGCTCCTTTCTATGCGGTAATCAACAATTGTAATCAGGTAATCAAGTATGCACCAGATGTGCTTAATGAGGATCCCGATTTTACTGAGGGTGACTGGAATGTAGTGCATGGTGAGATGTTGGCTGTTCGTGCTCTTTGCCATTTCTATTTGGTACGTACCTTCCGTGATGTACCTCTGATGACCGAAGCAAGAGTAGATGATAGTCAGGACCTCTATCAGATTCAAGCAAAACCTCTTGATGCATTGAATCAATGTCTGGTAGATTTGTACACCGCAGAGAATTTGGTGCTTCCTACAGGTAATTATCCTGTTGATAATAGCCTTAACAATAAGAATATGGGTCGTATTACAAAAGATGCAGTGCGTGCAATGATTGCTGATGTCCTTTTGTGGAAGGCTGCATTCTTGGAATCTTATGCAGGAGGTGATGATGCGGCAGGATTGGAATGCTATAACGAGGCTATCAAGTATTGTGATTTGGTACTTGATGCACGTATGGACGCCGCTAAGGAGTGGATCAAGGAGAACCGCTATAATGATGTAGCGCTTCATGAGACCTATCCTATTCTTTATGCTTCTGATGCAGGTGGTGGCTATGACAAAATGACAAGATTCCCTCATGTACCTTATAATAGATTGTTCAAGGGTGGTCTGAATGGTTGTAACAACCCTGTTGAGAGCGTGTTTGAAATACAGCATACTGAACATTCGGATGGAGGAAACTATGAAGTCCCCTATTTCTACGCTTATTCCAATGCTGCAGGCAATGCTTGTCAAGTAGGCGTGTTGTCTGCTGCACGTAATCTTGCATTGCGTGGAAGATTGTATTGGCGTACCGATTTCCGTCGTGTCAATTATATCTTCTCACAAGCAAATGCAGGCGAGGATGTGGATAAATACATTATCGTAAAGTATAGCCATTATAATACCACAGAGGCTGCTGCTGAGGATTACAATTTCGGAGCAATGACATATTCATTTACAAATTGTAACACTGGAAATGACGATATGCGATACCTCTCTCGTATGGGTATCACTGGCAATGTGAACTGGATTGTATATCGTATAAGCGATGTCATGTTGATGAAGGCCGAAGCGTTGGCTTTGCGCAATGGCAATGATGGCGAAGATGACAAAGAGGCTCGTGCTCTGGTGAAAGCGGTATATAACCGCTCACAAATGGGATATGTGGCAAGCAATAACTCTATTGTTGGTGAAGTGTCTCGTGCCGATTATTTTGAGACCTTGTTTGACAAAACGACGACACTGAATCTTGTGCTCGATGAGCGTCAGCGTGAGTTGGCTTTTGAAGGAAAACGTTGGTACGACCTCGTACGTGTAGCTTTGCGTGACAACTCTACTTCATCGCAGATATTCACAAGCTTCATCAATAATAAATATGAGGGATCAAGCACCGAACAATATGCTTCGAAG